>SXIR01000167.1 GCA_005772765.1 Actinomycetota bacterium | reverse complement strand
CGAGGCGATCGACCAGACACGCGGCTGGTTCTACTCGCTGTTGGCGGTGAACACGATGGTGTTCGGAACCGCGCCGTATCGCAACGTTGTCTGTTTGGCGCACATCGTCGACGAAGACGGCACCAAGATGTCCAAGTCGCGCGGCAACATCATCGACCCGTGGTCGGTGTTGAACACACGTGGCGCCGATGCGCTGCGCTGGAACATGTTCAGCGCCGGCTCACCTTGGGTGCCGAAGCGCATGTTCGTCGAGTCGATCGACGAAACCACGAACCGGTTCCTCCGCACGCTGTGGAACACCTACTCGTTCTTCGTCACGTACGCGAACCTCGATGGGTGGGTCCCGTCGCCTGACGGCTCGCCGATACCGCCCGCCGCTCACGTCATGGATCGGTGGCTGCGATCACGGCTGCACTCCACCGTTGCCGAGGTCACCGACGCACTCGAACAATTCGACGCCTTCGGCGGCGCGCAGTGCATCGAGTCCTTCGTCGACGACCTCTCCAACTGGTACGTGCGCCGGAGCCGGTCGCGATTTTGGAAGAACAGCGACACGCATGCCCACGCCACGTTGCACGAGGCGCTGGTCACCGTTGCGCAACTCCTCGCGCCCTTCTGCCCGTTCGTGGCCGACGAGTTGTGGCACAACCTCGTCCCGAACGTTGGCAGCGTGCACCTCTCCGACTGGCCAGCCGTCGATCCCGCAGCGATCGACCTCGATCTCGAATCCGAGATGGCCGCGGCGATGGCCATCACCTCGCTCGGACGCAAGGCCCGCGCCAACGCCAAACTCGGCGTGCGTCAACCGCTCGCGCGAGCGTTCGTGCTCCTCGACCGCGGCGCAGCACTGCGCGACGATGTCGGACATGAGATCGCATCGGAGCTGAACGTCAAGCGGCTCGAACTCCTCACCTCACTCGAGGGACTGCTCGACTACGCCGTGATCCCCAACTTCCGTGCGCTCGGGCCTCGTCTCGGGCCGCAACTCCCGGCGGTGAAAGCGCACTTGGCCGCAGCCGACGGGCGCGAGGTGCGAGCGGCATTCGAACGCGACGGCAGCTACCGAGTGACCGTCGATGGCACCACGATCGACTTGGGCCCCGACGACGTCGCGGTCCGAGCCCAACAGCACGAGTCGCTGGCGCTCGAACAACTCGGAACGCACGCGATCGCGCTCGACCTCACGCTCGACGACGCCTTACGCGCCGAGGGCTGGGCCCGTGAGCTCGTTCGGGCGATCAACGACCGCCGAAAGAGCGACGGGTTCGCCATTGCCGACCGTGTCGACGTCGAACTCCGTTCGACCGCCGAACTGATCGCAGCCATCGCGCCCCATCGAGACTGGATCGCCGGCGAGGTCTTGGCGGTGCGGTTCGGGACGCAGGTGGCGGAGGTGTCCGACAACGCCATCCAGGTCGGACCGCACGCCGCGTCGGTCACCCTCGAGCGAGCCTGACCGTCGCCGGCTCCGTCAGCGACGGCGCCGGAACACGTCGCGAAACGTCGAGTCGCGATCGTCGTCGCTGTGGAACAACTGGGGTTCGCCCGGCGCCAGCGCGGCATGTTCACTCGTTGCTTCCCGCAACGACGTGAAGAAGTCGTCGTCGTCGACCTCGCCTCCGGCGACGAGTTGCGCAAGCGCGTCACGCTCAGCCGCCTGCTCGTGCGCGAGGTCGATCGTGGGCATGACTGCGCTGATCGCATCCGACGAGTCGATCGCGGATCCGATCAGGGGCACGCGCGTCGAGGTTTCCCCGAGTTCTGTTTTGGGTTCCGCCTTGGGTTCCGGGTCGAGGATCGACTCGCTCGTCGCGCTCGCTACGCCAAACTCGGAGGTAGCGGACGCGTCGTCGTTCGCTGCGGTCGTGGTGTCGCCGTCATCCGAACCGGTGTCGGCCACGCCGGCGTCGGCGGACTCGGTCGCTTCGGTCGCGGGCTGCGTCGTCGTCACCAACTCGGTGGGCGGACCGCTCTCGCCTTGGTCGGTGCCGGCAGCGACTGGTTCGGTCCCGCGCGCGTCGCCCTGCGCCGCGGCCGACACGACTCCGGCGAGCGACGCGTCGGATGCGGCGTCGGGCACCGTGCGGGCTTCGAACCGAGCCAGGTCGTCGCGCACGATCGTGAGCAGGCGGTCGCGGTAGCTGCGCTCGAACGTCTCCAAGGCCTGCACGGCCTCGTTGAGATTGCCGCGTCGGCTGTCGAGGACCGCGATCTCGGCTTCGACGCGTCCTTGTTCTTCGATCCGCACCCGGTCGGCTTCGGCCTGCGCGTCGGCGACGAGGCGTGCCCCGGTGGTCTCGGCCTCGGTGACGATCGTTGCCGCCGTGGCCTTGGCCTCTTCGACCGTCTCGTCGGCAACTCGCTGGGCGAGCTCGAGGGTTCGCGCCGCGGCGGCAGTCGTCGGCTCGGCCGAGGCGTTCGCGGTGGTGGCCGGCGGGCTTTGGCCTTCGACGGCCATGGCGCTCAGTTGACGCACTCGGCTCTGCAAGGCCTCGATCGTGTCGGCTGCGCGGTCGAGGAGCTCGTGGACCTCGTTCTCGTCGAGGCCACGGAACGCCTTCGTGATCTCGCGCTCGCGCAGTTCGTTGGGCGTGATCTCCATACCCCGAACTGTAACGGCGCGATGACTCCCCGTGGTGGACCGGTCGAAACGGCTTCGTTGCCGCGCTCGCCTCGGGTCAACGACGGGCGCTTCGGGTCATTGACTGGCCGATCGGTTCGTCGCTGCACAGCGCGGCTTCAGCCGCAGAGCGCACCGATGATCGACGCGAAGAGGAACGCCACCAACAGAAACGACACGTCGATGGGCCCGGCTGGCGGCATCAATCGCCGCACGGGCGCGAGCACCGGCTCGGTCACGTCGACGACAGCGCGTTGGACCGCGACGAGCGCAGGCTGACGCGGGGGCGGGAACCACGACATCACGGCCCGGATTGCCAGGGTTGCGCCATACGCGATCAATACCGAACACAGCACGTTTTCCATGGGCGCCGAATCAGTTGGCGCGATACAAGCCGCGCGTACTCAGCCGCTCGACTTCTGCGTCGGAGACATCGACGTTCGCCGGCGTCAAGAGGAACACGTGATCGGCAGCCTTGGACATCGTGCCGCTCAACCCGTAACACAGGCCCGAGGCGAAGTCGATGAGGCGCCGTTGCAGTTCGCGATCGTTGGCTTGCAAGTTCATGATCACCGGCTGGCCGGCTTTCACCCGGTCGCCGATCTCTTGCGCGTCGTTGAACGAACGCGGCTCGATCAGGTGCACGTTCGCGGCAGCGGGGACTGCACGAACGGCTGGCGTATCGATCGACGCGGCGCGCGGCACGACCGCGGCCATGGGAGTGGCCGCCGACGAATCGCGACCGCGGACGACGGTGATCGAACTGTTCGACGCATCGCTGCGCTCGAGTTGGGGGCGAGGTGCTCGGGCGACGTCGGGGCGACCCGTCTCGACCTCGGCGCGAGCGTCACGCACGCGGGGTTCGCGCGTGCGCGGCGCGGCCTCGGGCCGACCGTAGGCCGCGTCGTCGTAGTTACCTCCGTCATCGAGGTATCCGTCGTCGAGTTCGTAGTCGTCGGTGACGTCGTCGTCGACCAATCCGAGGAACTCGGCTGCTTTTCGGAACATCGCCATGCGCGGCCTCCTTGCGCTCCCCGAGCCTAGCGGCGCGACCCCGGGTCTGGGTTGCGTTCTGCGAACAGGGCTCGTCCGACGCGCACGAGCGTGGCGCCCACCTCGACCGCGATTTCGAAATCGTCGGTCATCCCGATCGACAACTCGGCCAGCCCCAACGTTGATCGCAGCCGCGCGACCATCTCGAAACCGGGCCTTGGATCGACGCCAAGGGGAGCGACGGCCATGAGGCCTGCCACCGCCAGGCCGGATTCGACCCCGGCGGCCACGACCTCATCGACCCCGGTGGGAGCGACGCCGCCGCGCCCAGGATCGTTGGACAAGTCGACCTGGACGAGCACCTGAGCGCCGGGTGCGCGACGGGCGAGGACTTCGACGAGCGCGAGCCGGTCGACGGTGTGCCAGAGCGTCACATGCGGTGCGAGCACGCCGACCTTGTTGGTCTGGCACTGGCCGATCATGTGCCAGCGGACGTCGTGGCCGACGAGGTCGGCCTTCTCGCACAGCTCGCGTGCGCGGTTCTCACCAAGGTCGCGTACGTCCGCGGCGATCAGCGCTTCGATGTCGTCGATGCCGCGGGTCTTCGTCACCCCGATGAGGGTGACGTCGGATCCACGGCGGCCACCACGTCGCGCGGCGTCGTCGATGCGCGAACGGACTTCGTCGACTGCCGCCGCAACCGCCGTGACCCGGTTCACCGATGCTCAGCGCAAGAAGTCGGGCACGTCGAAGTCGTCGTCGCCGTCTCCCAGGTCGCCGAGGTCGAGCGCGTCGTCGCCGAGGATCGATTCCTCGTCCCGCAGCCCGAGTCCTTCGCTCGCCGTGCGGGCTCGCGGTGCGCGGGCGGTCGCCTCCCCTTCGAAGCGATCGAACCCGGCCGCAATGACCGTGATGCGGACCTCGTCACCGAGGGCATCGTCGACGACTGCGCCCACGATGATGTTGGCATCGGGGTGCGCGGCCTCCGTCACGATCTCGGCCGCTTCGTTCAGTTCGAACAGTCCGAGATCGGAAGGACCGGAGATGTTGATGAGCATGCCGCGCGCGCCTTCGATGCTCGCTTCGAGCAGCGGACTGGAGATGGCCGAACGCGCCGCGGTTCCCGAACGACCTTCGCCCGACGCGTAGCCGACGCCCATGAGCGCACTGCCGGCGTTGGTGAGCACGGCTTTGACGTCGGCGAAGTCGGTGTTGATCAACCCCGGGGTGGTGATCAGGTAGGTGATGCCCTGCACACCTTGCAGCAGCACTTCATCGGCCCGCTTGAACGCGTTGAGCATCGAGGTCTTCTCGTCGGAGACCTGCAGCAGTCGTTCGTTCGGAATGATGATGATCGTGTCGACCTTCTCCTTCATCCGACCGATCCCGCCTTCGGCCTGCACGGCGCGGCGACGACCTTCGAACGAGAACGGCCGCGTGACGACACCGATCGTCAGCGCTCCGATGGCCCGGGCGATCTCGGCCACGACTGGCGCAGCGCCTGTCCCGGTGCCACCACCCTCGCCGGCGGTGATGAACACCATGTCGGCGCCCTTCAGCACCTCTTCGATTTCGTCGCGGTGCTCTTCGGCCGCCTGACGACCGACGTCAGGGTCGGAACCGGCCCCGAGGCCGCGGGTCAACTGCCGGCCGACGTCGAGTTTCACGTCGGCGTCAGAGAGCAACAACGACTGCGCGTCGGTGTTGACCGCGATGAACTCGACACCTTTCAATCCGGCGTCGACCATGCGGTTGACGGCGTTGCAACCGCCACCACCCACACCCACGACTTTGATGACGGCGAGATAATTCTGCGGGGCGCCCAACATGACGGCACCTACTTTCGTTCTCGACCTTGCGGTCTTCGGGGCAAGGGCTCCAGGTTCTTGGATCCCTGTGGCCCGGTATCGGTGTGCGACCGGGACCTTTGCGACAACCCTGCACCTCCACTTGAGGTACAGAGTTATGTCAACCTGCTCTGATCGTCGAGACTTTACTCCGATCCCTCCAGGGGTTCAACGATCCGAACTCACCGACCTCGTGGTGTGTGGCGTCCGCATCGCGAACTGCGCGAGCCGAGCACGGGTCATCGTGTCGTCGGCGAGGTCGGAACGCACACATCGATCGACTGCGCCGCCGCGTCCTGCTCGAGCAGCGCGAGCGCGACCGCGCCTTTCCGAGCGAGGTCGGTCGCATCGCACAAGCGCACCTGTCCGCTCGGCGCGAGCCGCAAGGTGACGCCCTCACTCACGTCGATCGAGGCGACCCGGTCGCGGAGCGCATCGGGGATCTCGACCATCAGCGCGCCGACTCCCGGCGGGAAGAAGATCTCCCCGACCGCGGGAACCTCACGGGCGCCGACGATTTCGATGATGCCTGGTGGCGGGGTCGCTTCGTATTCGAGGACCCGCCCGTCGGGCCCGAACAGCGCAACCGTGCCATCGGCAGCCCGCACGAACGCCGTCGCCGTGTACTCGCGGACACTGATCACGATCTCGTCGGGCCAACGCCGGTCCACCCGGGCGTCGGCGATCCACGGCAACTCCTCGACGCGCGCCTCGGCTGCGCCGACATCGACGCTCCAGATCGCGATGCCGTTGCGAATTGCCGCTGCGTCGAGAATGGTGTCGACGGTCTCACGGTTCGCGCCCTGCACGTTCACCTGGTCGACATCGAAGATGGCGGCGCGTACGACGATCGACCCGATTGCGACCACCGCAATGGTGGCCAGTACGGCCAACAACACGAACGACCGTCGGCGCAGCCGATCGACTTCGATTTCGGTGATCCGAGCCGTGAACCTGGGATCTTGGGTCAGGTCCAGCAACACCGGTTCGGGATCGCTGGCGTACTCGACGATGTACTCGCTGGTCTCGGCGTCAGAACGATGGTCCGAGTCGGATGCCTCCCGTACCCCCAATACGCCCGACGTTGCGCCCGACGTCGGGACCAACGGCGCGTCGTCGAGCGCCGTGACCGTTTCGGTGACAGCGAGCCGGACCACGCGGTCGTCGGTCGTCAACGCTCCCGCGGATCCGTCGGCAGCGCCGGATCCGTTGGGCGAAGGCCGATCGTTCACGTCGAGCATGTTCGCAGCCGCAGCGCGATCAGCGGTGGACCCTGATCGTTCGCGGTACGCACGGGTTTGGGTCGCCGGTCGAGCGGTCGCCGACTCGGGGGCGGTGTCGTTCGAACTCGTCACCGGGACTGCGCCTCGGCCGACCAGTCGCGATGCACGTTCGTGATCGATCCGCATCCGAGCGTCACGATGCAGTCGCCGGCGCGGGCGACCGACCACGGCACATCGCGCAGGTCGTCCCAGTCGGGGCGATCGATCACCGGCAGCGCCGGGCGCGCGGCCCGGATCGCGTCGATGACGATCTGGCTCGACACGCCCTCGATCGGATCTTCGAACGCGGGATCGAGACCGGCGACGACCACGACGTCGGCGTCGTCGAATGCATCACCGAACTCGTGCCCGTGACGCTGAATCCTGGTGTAGCGGTGCGGCTGGACGACGGCGACGACACGCGACCAACCACCTTCTCGAGCCCGCGCCAGCGTGGTTCGGATCTCGGTTGCGGTGTGCGCGTAATCGTCGTAACAGTCCGCCCCGTTGAGGTTGGCTTTGTATTCGAATCGGCGGGCAACCCCGTGGAAGTCGGCGAGGGCAGCGATCGCAGCATCGAGGTCGACACCGGTCGCGCCGGCGAGGGCAACGGCTCCTACAGCGTTTTGGGCCATGTCCCGACCGCGCAGTCGCAGCGCCATCGGCCGGGCGTCGCCGTCGCTGGTGATCTCGACCACGCAGCCACCCCGGGTCGGTTCGTACCCCGTGATCCGCAGCCGCGCGTCGGGAGTGGCCCCGTAGGTGATGGCATCCGGTCGTGTTGCGGCGAGCGATGCGACCACGGCATCGTCGACGCACAACACCGCGGGTCCCGTCGCAGTGTCGATGAACTGCGCGAACCCGGCGACGAGGGAGTCGAACGAGTCGCCCCAACGGTCGAGGTGGTCGGCTTCGATGTTCGTGACGAGCGCGACGTCTCGGCGGAAGTCGAGAAAGCTGTGATCACTCTCGTCGCCTTCGACCACCAGCCACTCCCCCGCCGCGTCGTAGCGAGCATTGGTACCGAAGTCGGCAATCGTCCCGCCAACGAAGAAGCTCGGGTGCGCATCGACCGCGTCGAGCACGAAGCTGACCATTGCGCTCGTGGAGGTCTTACCGTGCGTCCCGGAGACCACTGCGACCTGCGGCTTGGTGCCCGCGACGAACACCATGGTTTCACCTCGGGACAACACCGTCAGGCCGGCGTCGACGGCGGCCGCGACCTCCGGCAGGTCACGGCGCACCGCAGTCGCTACCGAGATGACATCCGGGCGCGCGCCCGATTCGGGAACGAGGTGCGACGGGTCGTGTCCGACGACGCAATCGATGCCTTCGGCGCGCAGCCGCGTGAGCGTTTCGGAGTCGGTCACGTCACAGCCGCTGACTCGCATGCCGAGTTGGGTGCAGTAACGGGCGATGGCACTCATCGCGTAGCCGCCGATGGCGACGACGTGGAGGTGCTCGGCGTCGGCGAGTCCCCGCTCGTTCGTCATGCTGCCACCACCGTCGCGAGCACGAGGTCGGCGAGGCGATCGGCGGCGTCCGGGCGGGCGAAGGCGCGCATTGCCTCGCTCATGGCGTGCAGACGGTCGGGATCGCCCAAGAGTTCGTCGATGGTCGCGGCCAGCGTCGATGGCGTGCAGGCCGACTCGGCGAGGTGAACCGCAGCGCCGGCTCGTTCGGCTGCACGCGCGTTCGCCGTCTGATGTCCTTCGGTCGCACCCGCCCACGGGACGATGACCGCAGGCATGCCGGCCGCGGCAAGCTCGAAGATGCTGCCGCCCCCGCGGGTGACCATGACAGTCGCGTCGCGGTACAAGCCGGCCATGTCGTGTTCGTACGGAATCACCGTGCAGTCGAGGCGGTCGTCGGGGCGCCGCAGCGCACGGAAACGGGCCTCGACTGCAGCGAACTTGTCGGGTCCGGTGACCAACCGGATTGCGAGATCGGAACGGTTTCTCCAGCGGTCGTACACGCCGAGCACGGCGTCGTTCAACACCGCAGCACCGAGTGATGCACCGACGACACCGACGAGCGCGGGCGAACCCGGTTGGCGCTGCACCGCGGCGATCTCGGGGCGAACCGGGTTCCCCGTCAACGTCGGGTGCGGGCCGAGTGGCGTGTCGGGGACCGACACCGCGGCGGTCGCTCCCAGGCGCACAGCGAGTCGGTTCGCCATTCCCGGATATCCGTTCTGCTCGTGAACGACGAGACGAATACGCGCACTCCACGCCGCAACAATCATGGGCACTGTCACGTAGGCGCCGAAGCCGACGACGACGTCAGGATGGTGACGACGCAGCCACCGACGCGCGACGAAGGTCGACCGTAGGAGCGCGAACGCCGCACGCGCGGAGGCAAGCAGCGCCGACGGCCGCAGCCCGCGTTGGAGTCCCCGTTCGATCGGCAACACGATCGGTTCGCGGTGGGCTCGGTGCATGGCGTCGCGGCTCGCGGGACGAGCGTCGACCACCATCGACACCAGCACGTCCGGGTGGTTGCGTTCCAGGGCCGAAGCGACCGCGAGCGCCGGATAGATGTGGCCACCGGTTCCGCCCGCAACCAACGCGACGTGTCGCACTCCGCCAGTCTGCGTCTTCACGTCACCGCGGGCCGCGGGCCCGCTGCGGCCCGAACCGCCGGGTGCGCGACCGAACGGGGAATCGCACGGGGCGCGGTGTGGCGTGCGACGTTCACGAGAATTCCGGCGGCGACCATGAACGAGACGAGCGACGTACCGCCGACCGAGATGAACGGCAACGGCGTCCCCGTGACCGGCAGCATGCCGGTTGCCATTGCGGTGTTGATGAGCGCTTGAAAACACACCCACGACGTCGCGCCCGCGGCCAGCAACATCGCGAACCGGTCGCGCTCCCCCGCGCGCACCGCAACTCGGTAACCGATAACGGCGAAACCGACGAACAACCCGAGTACGAACAAGGCGCCGAACAAGCCGAGTTCTTCGCCGATCGCCGAGAAAATGAAGTCGGTGTGCACCGCGGGCAGCCCGCCCGACCATTTCGATCGTCCCTGCCCGGGCCCGACCCCCGGCACGCCACCGTTGGCGATGTGGATGATCGATTGACGGGTCTGATATCCCGCACCCTGGGGGTCGTCGGAGGGGTTGAGGAACGCCAGCAGCCGCGAGAGCCGCCAGGGGAAGAGCAACACGGCGGCGGTCACGGTCACCGCCCCGACGCCCAACAACCAGCTGAGGTGGCGGAGCCGCACACCTCCGACCCACATGACCGCTCCGGCAATCAGCGCGATTTCGATCGTGGTGTCGAGGTCGGGTTCGAGCATCACCAAGATGCCGAGCAGCAACACCATGCCCATGATCGGCGCGAAACCCAGGCGCCAGTCGTCGAGCCGGTTGCCGCGCCGATCGAGCAACGTCGCCGCATAACACAGCATTGCCAACTTCGCGAGCTCGCTCGGCTGGAAACCGACTGGCCCGAGCAGAATCCATCGACGGGCCCCGTCGGTCATCGTCCCGATTCCAGGAATGAGGACGAGCACCAGCGTGATCAGCGCCACCATGACCACCACCGGCATCAACGTTCGCCAGCGCCGGTACGGCAGCCGTGAGCTGACGAAGAATGCCCCCAACCCGATGACCGCCCACATGAGTTGGCGTTCGAAGCCGCTCCACGGCGAGTCGTTCGACTCGAGCGCCAGGACCGACGAGGTCGACAGCACCATCAACAGCCCGAGCACGACGAGCAACATCACCACCGCGGTCATCGCAATCGACAACGTCGTGTGGGTGGGCACATCCGAACGCTCGAGTCGGCGACGAAGGCGTTGCGTACCGGCCCGCAGGCGCGTCGGAGTGAGCATTCCAATCATGGTCGGATCTCCACCGTAGCGAGTGCGGAGCGGACCGCCCGGGCAAAGTCGTCCCCGCGTTCGGAATAGTTGCGATACGCATCGAAACTGGCACAACCCGGCGAGAGCAACACCGTGTCGCCCGGTCGGGCCATTGCACGCGCGCGCACGACCACGTCATCCATGTCCCGTGCGACCTCGACCGGGATGCGCGGTCCGAACGCGGCGACGATCTCGTCGGCCGCGGCACCAAACGCGATGATGCCGCGGACACGGTCGTCGTTCGGGTTGATCATCGTTCCCAGATCGAGGCCCTTGTTCAGACCTCCCGCACACAACACGACCGATGCGAACGCGTCGATCGCGCGGCGGGTCGCGTGGGGGTTCGTGGCCTTCGAATCGTCGATCCACACGATGCCGTCGTGGTCGGCGATCAGCGCAACGCGGTGCGGAAGCGTCCGGTACGAGCGCAAGACCTCCCGAATCGCGTCGAGGTTCGCGCCGGCGGCGATTGCGGCCTCGGCGGCAGCCAACGCGTTGGTCCGATCGTGCGGGAGCGATCGCGGCATCGCTGCGGGATCGATCACCGAGCGTCCGTCGTGCAGCGTGACGGGACCGAGCGGTTCGCCGAACGGGATCCGCTGGGCCCCGGAGCCTTCCGCGATCCGGACCACTGCCGGGTCGCTCACGTCGTAGATGAACACCGCGTCCGCACCTTGATGCGCAGTCACTTGCGCTTTGGCCGCTGCGTACGCGGCGCGTCCACCGTGCCAGTCGAGGTGATCGTCATCGATGTTCAACAACACGGCGACTGCCGGACGAAACGCCTCGGTCGTGAACTCCAGTTGAAACGAGCTGACCTCGGCGACGACCACATCCGCAGACGTCGGCACGAGCGAAACGAGGGGCGTTCCGATGTTGCCGCCGCACGCGACGTCGAGTCCGGACGCTTCCAACATTGCGGTCACGAGCTCGGTGACGGTCGTCTTGCCGTTGGTGCCTGTGATCGCGACGAGCGGGGCGTTGATCCGCTCCGCAGCGATGTCGATTTCGCTGCGAACGGGGATGTCGCGCGATCGGGCTTCGACGATCGCGGGGTGATCGGGCCGCACGCCGGGGCTCGGCACCACGAGATCGATCGCCGCGCGGCCGAAGAACGCCGTCCAATCCTCGACCGGTCCGTGCACCGCCGCGCCGTGGCCCTGCGCCGCCGCGGCCCGTTCGGCGAGTTCGGCATCGTCGTCGACGCCGATGCGGTCATCGACGACGAGGAGCGCCGCGCGGTCAGTGGCGAACAACTCGACGACCGCCGCGCCGGTGGCCCGCAGACCGATGACCAAGACGGTCGGTCCGGGCGGTTCGCCGGTGCCTGCGGGAGCCGCAGCCTGCGCTGGATTCACTCACCGACTCCGAGTCGGATGAAGTCACCGTAGAAGAACCCGAGCGCCATCGCGGTGAACGCAGCAGAGAGCAACCAGAACCGAATCGTGACGGTCGTTTCGGGCCAACCCTTCACCTCGAAGTGGTGATGGATCGGCGACATTCGGAAGATGCGCCGCCCGAACCCCCGGAAGCTGATCGCCTGGAGCACGACCGACATCGTTTCCATCACGTACAAGAAGCCCAAGATCGGGAGCAACAACTGCGTGCGGGTCAACAACGCGAGACCGGCGATGCCGCCACCGAGCGCCATCGAGCCCGTGTCCCCCATGAAGATTCGGGCCGGCGCCGCGTTCCACCACAAGAACCCTGCGCACGCCCCCACCATGGCCGCAGCAACCATCGCAAGGTCGAGCGCATGCGCCGTCGGGATTGCGTAGACCTCGAAGTGACGGAACTGCCAGAACGCGACGATCGCGTAGACCGCAAACGTGAACGCGCTCGACCCGGCCGCGAGCCCGTCGAGTCCGTCGGTGAGGTTCAACGCGTTCGTGGCACTCAAGATGAGAAACACCGCAAGCCCGCCCCAGAGCCAGGGGCCGAGATCGACATCGAGGTCGCGCGTGAACGACAACCGGGTCGAATGCGGAAGCGCGTGGATCGTCAGCAGCGCGAACCCGGTACCGATCGCAAGTTGGCCGATGAGTTTGCCTCGCTTGCGAAGACCGAGGTTGCGTTTGTGCTTAATGCCGAGCCAATCGTCGACCCAACCCACGAGGCCGCACGCGAGGATCAGCCCGACGATCGCCAGCCCAGAGTTCGAGAAGCTGACGTGGTCGGTACGGACGTGCGGGACGAGATAGCCCGCGACGACCCCGGCCATGATCGCGAACCCACCCATGGTCGGAGTTCCGACCTTGGCCACATGCGGATGCTCGATCGGGCCGTCGTCGCGGATTTGTTGACCGTAGGCATTGCGTTGCAACCAACGGATCAACGCCGGGGTCATCGTCACCGCAACCGCAAAGCTCGTCGACACGGCGAGAAAGATCGAGATCATTGCGCCGATCCCCCTGCTGCGCTCGTCGACCCGCCCGCGGCAGACCGATCGGTCGGCAGATCGAGGTCGGGCTGGAAGATCGGAGGTCCAGATTCACGGCTCATCGCTTCGAGTATCGCGGCCGCGACGCGTTCGAGCCCGACTGCCCGACTGGCTTTCACCAACACGGCGTCATCGGGGCCGAGCCCGAGTTCGGCGATCGCCGAGGTCGCAGCGGCGACGTCGCTGACTTCGACGACCGCGACCCCGTCGGCGCGTGCCGCCTCGGCGAGGGCCGAAATGTCGGAATCGTCGCCCACCGTCACGAGCACGTCGATACCGTGCGCCGCGACGCGTCGACCGATCGCCCGGTGCTCGGCCTCGCTGTGCTCGCCCAACTCGCGCATGACCCCCAGCACGGCGATCCGGCGTCCGGCGTTCGGTCCGGTCAGTGACGCGAGCGCATCGATCGCCGCCGCGACCGACTGCGGATTCGCGTTGTACGAGTCGTTGAGCACGCGCGTCCCGACCTGCGACACCGACAGTTCCATTCGCCACGCCGAGCCCCGCGCGGCTTCGAGGCCTGCGCCAACATCGTCGGGATCGATACCGGCGTCGAGTGCGACCGTCGCGGCCAGCGCCGCGTTCGCCGCCTGATGGACGCCACGCAACCCGAGTCGGGCGCGCACCTTCCCCCACGGTGACTGCAACTCGATGTCGGCCCGTAGTTCCGCGTCGAGATCGAGCACGCGAACCACGACGTCGGCCGCAACGTCGGCGCCGGCGGTGAGGACACGCGATCGTGTCGCCGATCGCAGACTCGCCAGTGTGGCGTCGTCCGCGGGGAGCACTGCCAACCCTCGCTCGGGAAGCGCCGCCAGGAGTTCGGACTTCACAGCCAACACACCCGCGGGACCGCCGAGATGCTCGCCGTGTGCTGTCCCGATGTTGGTGATGAGCCCGATGTCGGGGGCCGCAATCGCGCACAGATCGGCGATGTTGCCCACGAACCTCGCGCCCATCTCGCAGATGACGAACTCGGTCGAGACGGGAGCCGCGAGCAAGGTCGTCGGGAGCCCGATCTCGTTGTTGAACGACGCGTCGTTCGCGTGGACCTGTCGCCTCGTTGCCAGGGCCGCGCGCAACAGGTCTTTCGTCGATGTCTTCCCGGTCGATCCGGTGATTCCGACCACGGTCGCGTCGGCCAGGTGAACGCGGCGTGCCCACGCGGCAACGTTCGCCATCGACGCGATCACCGAATCGACGATCACGATGGGAACTTCGGGGTCGACGGTCTCCGGCCGGCGCTCGACCATCGCGGCGCTGGCGCCGGCGCGGATCGCGTCGGCGACGAACGCATGGCCATCGCGCCGGTCGAGAATTGCGCAGAACAGCGAGCCCGGCACGAGCGATCGGGAGTCGTGCGCGAATCCGTCGACCTGGACACTCGCGCTCGCCGCGGGTTCGACCCGACCTCCGGCGGCGGCCGCGATTTCGGCCAGCGTGACGATCACGACGTCATCCCAAGAGCCTCGCGCGCGACCTCGCGATCGTCGAAGGGATAGGTCGTTCCGGCGATGCTTTGGCCGGTTTCGTGGCCCTTCCCCAAGATGGCGACGACGTCGCCCGCGCGGGCTTCGCCGATCGCTTCGGCGATGGCCGCGGCCCGATCGACGACGACGCGCGGCCGGCGATCGGCGGGCGCGAGTCCGGCAATGACCTCGGCGATGATCGCTTCGGGCGCTTCGGATCGCGGGTTGTCGGTGGTGAGCAACGCCACATCGGCGTGCTGAGCGACCGCGCGACCCATTGGCCCACGTTTGGTGCGATCGCGATCGCCGCCGCACCCGTACACGGCGATGAGGCGAGCCGGCGGCGCCGCCAACTCTCGGAGGTTGGCGAGCACGGTGGCTAGCGCATCCGGGGTGTGGGCGTAATCGACGAGCACCGTCAGCCCGCGGGTGTTGGCGACCGGTTCGAGGCGACCTGGGACTCTCGCGGCGTGGGCCAACCCGTCGGTTCGTGCCTCGGACGAAATCCCGAGTTCGGCGCAGAGCGCGTCGGCGACCAAGGCGTTGGCGATGTTGTAGCGACCGAGCAGGCCGATCGACACTCGCCGCGCCGATCCTCGCCGCCGATCCTCGATGAGGAACGTGCTGCCGTCGCCTGCGATCGCCACCTCGCTCGCCGCGATGTCCGCGGCGACCCCATCGATGCGGCGTTCGGTCGAGGTCGATACCGTCGTCACGTCGACCCCGGCCGCGCGAGCGCGCGCGACGAGTGCGACGCCCCACTCGTCGTCGATCGCGATGACCGCGCGTTCGGCGAACTCGGTGGTGAACAGCCGGGCCTTCGCGGCGAAGTAGGCGTCGAGCGATCCGTGCAGGTCGAGGTGCTCAGCGGTCAGGTTCGTGAAACCAACGACACCGAACCGAGTCCCGTCGACGCGGTGCATCGCCAACGCGTGGGACGACACCTCCATGGCGACAATGTCGACGCCGTCATCGACCATCGACGCGAACAGCCGCTGGAGTTCTGGAGCCTCCGGTGTCGTGAATCCGGTGGCGACCACCTTGCCGCCCCATCGCGCGCCCAGAGTCCCGAGCACGGCCGGCGCGCCGCCCGCGCGTGTTGCGATCGACTCGACCAGATGCGCGACGGTGGTTTTGCCGTTCGTGCCCGTGATCCCGACGATGCGCAGCTTCGACGACGGCGCCGACGCGAGGCGATCGGCGATCGGGCCGATCGACGTGCGCACGTCGGCAACGACGATCTGGGCGACACCAGCAGGCAACGACAATGGCTCCTCACTCAATACCGCCACGGCGCCGGCCGCGACGGCCTCGACCGCGACACGGTGGCCGTCGAAGTTGTTGCCGCGGACGCACGCGAACATCGATCCCGGGCGCACCGACCGGTGATCGGCGACGATGTCCAACACCTCACCGTCCGCCGGACCCGCGACCAGATCGAGGACCGAGAGGTCGTCGAGAAGGTCGGAGAGTCGCACTAGGCCCCTTGATCGTCGGCGGATGGTTCGTCGAGGGTCCCCGATCCGGGCTCGTCCACCGTAGCGTCGCGCAGGATCGCGAAGATCTCGAGGTCGACCTCCGCGCTGGGCGCTGCGTCGGCGTCGGCGTCGTCGCCGCTCCCCCGCGGGATCACCTCGACCGACGCACCGTGCGGGACCGCGCACGCGCTCGCATGGTCGTCGTGCGCGGTCGCGGCGGCATCCCACTGCGTGGGTTCGGTGCTCGGCGCAGTTGGCGCAACGCCGCGGTGCGTCAACGCGAAGCGCATGATCTCGGAGAATACGGGCGCGGCGGCGGCGCCACCCACGATGTCCTTCCCCGGCTCGTCGATCACGACGATCGTGGCGAGTTCCGGTGCCATCGCGGGTGCGAATCCAACGAACGACGCCGTCGTCAAACCGGTGACGTAGCCGCCGTGGGCGCCGACCTTGCGCGACGTTCCCGTCTTGCCTGCCACTTCGTAGCCCGTGATCGACGCGCACGGCGCGGTGCCTTCGGCGACCACACCGAGCAACAGTTCGGCCATGGTCGCCGCCGTCTCTGGCTGGAGCACTCGGCGTCCGGGGGCGATCTCGAGTTCGGTGCGGGCACCGTCGGGCGCGATCGATGCGGCGACGAGACGCGGGTGGACCGTGCGACCACCGTTGGCGATTGTTGCGAACACCTTGAGGATCTGGAGGGGTGTCACCGCGACCCCGTAACCGATCGCGGTCGACCGCAAGCCCGTCGAGTAGTACTGCGACGGATCCGTCACGATGCCAGGAGGTTCACCGAGGCCGAGCGCGGTGGGCGTGCCGTAGCCGAAGTTCCGCAGCGCCGCGTCCATCGACTCGGGCGTGAAGCACCGCTCGGCGATCTTGGCGGTCCCGACGTTCGACGACTTCGCGAGGATGTCGCGGGTCGTCCACCACACCTCCGCGTGCTGCGAGTTGTCCTTGATGACACGGTCACCGTTGACGATGCGCCACGGCACGCTGAACCCCGTGTCCGGCGTCAAGCCGCACGCCTGATTTTCGAGCGCGGTCGCGACCGTGATGACCTTGTTCGTGCTCCCGGGCTCGAACACACCGTTTGCGGCTGCGTTCGACTCGGTGGGGCCGGTCAACTGGGCGTATCCCGTGTCGTCGGCTTCGCCCACGTTGGCCATTGCGAGGATGTCGCCGGTGTGCACGTCGAGCACGATGGCGACGCCTCCTTTGGCCTGTTGATCGGTGACCTGATCGATCAGTGTGCGTTCGGCGAAGGCTTGGATCGACGCATCCAGCGTCACCTCGAGGTCGCTGCCCCGACGCGCGGCGGAACGCTCCCGGCGGCTGTGCGGGATCTCGCGTCCCTCGTCGTCGCGTTCGAACTCGGCCCGACCGCTTTCGCCGGTCAGCAGATCGTCGTAGGTCGCCTCGATTCCCGCGTGACCTTCGAGACCGCTGGCTTCTTGGTGCGCCGCGCCGAGAATCGGCGCGGCCAACTCGCCGTTCGGATACACCCGAACCGTGCGAGTTTCGAGCGCAACGCCGGGCAACGCCAGCGTGCGGATCGCGCGTGCCTGATCGACCGACAGCGGTTCGTTCCACAACAACCGGTAGCGCAGCGGCTTGCCGTCGTCGAGCGTCGCGCGTTCGAGCCGCTGCTCGATCGTCGCCGCATCGGTGTGCAACACGCTCGTCAAGTTGTCGACATACGTCTCGCGGTACTCGTCCATGACGAGTTGCGGGTCGACGAACACGAAATCTCGCGGCACGTCGAGGGCCAGGTCACGACCATTGCGGTCGAAGATCGTGCCGCGTGCGGCCGGGATGGTGAACGACACCAAGCGCTGATCGATCGCGGCTGCGGCGAGTCCGTCGCGCGCGATCACCTGGAGGTGCACGAGCCGGAGCGCGACCGCACCGAACAAGACGACGGTGACCAGCAGCAGCGCCGAGATCCGCAGGCGCGATTGTTCGCGACGTCGTTGGACGACGGCGCGGGCTTCGTTACGGCGCGGTGTCGGCATCGGCGTCGCGTGTCTTTCCGGCGGTATCGGACAGAGTCTGGGCCACTTCGTCGACCGGCTCGGCGGCAACGCCGGGCGCAGGTTCGGTGTCGGCTTCGACAAATCCGAAGCGTTCGGCTTGCACCATGCCCAACGCCTCGGCCTGTTCCACGATCCGCGCGGGAGACGACAACATGGCGACCTCGGCTCGCAACTCGCCGTTGCGCCGGATCGCGTCACGCTGGTGTTCGCGGATCGACCCGAGCTCATAGCTCTGTTGGGCCATCACCACGTTCGCCGCGACGATGATGAACAACGAAAGAATGGTCAGCAACACGCCGAACGCGACGAGTACTCGCGCGAGGCGTTGACGTCGAGTGGGCGTCGGCGCGACCCGCAGATGTCGCGATGGCGCAGGCCCACGCGGCGCGCGTCCGTCCTCAGGACGACCAGGGCGTTCCTGCGGCCGACGTTCGGGACGACGAGGAGCCAGCGGCTCGGTCACGCTCATCCGGCGTTACGTTGCGCAGCCCGAAGGCGGGCACTCTCGGCGCGCGGGTTGTCGGCGATCTCGACCGGCTGGGGCCGCAACGGCTTGCGGGTGAGCACGGTGACGACGGACTCGGTGGCGCGTAGCTCGGCGCGACGTACCTCGTCGAGCGGGATCTTGCTCGGCGGTTCGGGCGCGTCGCGATCGTTGCCCGCCCATTGCTGAAACCGCTGCTTCACGATGCGGTCTTCGAGTGAGTGGTACGCGAGCACGAGAATGCGGCCGTTGGGGCCGATGAGGTGCACCGACTCGTCGAGGCCGCGTTCGAGGTTCGGCAGTTCGCGGTTGACTTCCATGCGAATCGCTTGGAACGTGCGCTTCGCAGGGTGGCCTCCGCGCCGGCGCGCCGGTGCTGGGATCGCCGCGGTGATTGCGTCGACGAGGTCACCGGTCGTGTGCAACGGGCGACGACGAATGATCTCTCGTGCGATCCGACGAGCGAAGCGTTCCTCGCCGTTGTGCGCGATGAGCGCGGCGATCAGTTCCTCGCTGTATTCGTTCACGACGGTGGCCGCCGTGAGTTCCGAGCCAGCGTCCATCCGCATGTCGAGTGGCGCGTCGTAGCGGTACGAGAATCCACGAGACGCACGATCGAGTTGGTGGCTCGAAACCCCGAGGTCGAGCAGCAATCCCACGATGTCCCCCCGTTCCCCGGCCACCTCGCCGAGGTCTCCGAATTCCGCCTGTACGAACTCGACCCGATCGCCGAAGCGAGCCAGTCGGGAGCGAGCCGCAGCGAGGGCTTCGGCATCACGGTCGATTGCGAGCAACCGCCAGTCGGGGCGCGCGTCGAGGAGGAGGGATGCATGTCCCCCGCCTCCGACGGTGCCGTCGACCAGCAGCCCGTTCGGCACCGGCAACAGCAACTCGACGACCTCCCGGCTCATCACCGGTCGGTGTTGGAAGTCGCTCACTGCGCCGGAACCCTCGCCGCCGTTCACCAAATCCCTCGTCGCGTGGACCCTCCTCCAGACCCCCGGCCGGCTGGGACCGTCGGGTTGTCTCTCCCGAATCGGAAGACGGCTGAAAGCGGGCGGAGTAGGGGCCTTCGCCGCGCCAACCGGAGGTCTGGAGCAGGGTCCAGGTGCGAACCCGGACCATTTCGTTGTCAACACACGTTCAGAAACTGATGTCGCGTCCTTGCCACTGGTCGGCGAGGAGGTTGTCCTGGACGGCGTCCTCTTCGCTCCAGCGAGCCCGGTCCCAGATCTCCACTCGGGAGTTGTTGCCAATGACCGTGACTTCTTTGGTGATGCCGACCTTGTCGCGCAGGCCCACAGGAATCGCGATGCGTCCTTGCGAGTCGGCAATGACCTCGAAGCTGCGAGCAAAGAACGCGCGGGCTTGCGCCGACGCTGCCTCTTCTCCCCCTCGCTGCCGTTCCCGATGCATTGCCGCCACCTGTTCGTACACATCCCGCGGGAACAGCGCCAAGCAGGAACTCGTCGGCTGGGTGAGCCAGCCTCCCCCCTGGAGCTGGTCGCGGAATTTGGCCGGGAGGATCAGACGACCCTTGGAGTCCAGCGAGTGCTCGTACGCGCCGGTGAAGAACACGTTCCTCGCACCACCGTTCTCCGAGGACCCCCTTGGTCCCCCGTTTCCACCACCGAGTGCACCCTAACCCTCCACCTACCTCCACGTCAAGCCACTTTGCTCCACCACGCGAGAAAATTTTCGGCCGGAACCTCCACGGCGGGCAATCACCGGCGCGCAATCACACGCGGTGGCCGGGTTCGGCGCAGCAACACCGAACCGGAGCTCGACGCGCCGCGACTCGACCGGCACGCCGCGCCTCCCATCCCTCGGTCCCTGCCCGCCCCGGCGACGAGCGCCCAGCGCCGAGTCAGGCGTTGGGTTCACGAGTTGGGGATCAGGCGGATGACCTCACGCCGGTACTGCGGCGCGGTCGAGCCACGCTTCGGCTTCGGCACCGAGGTAGGGCGCCCAGACAGGATCGAGGTGGCCGGCGACCGCGACGACCCAGAGCGACGCGTCGGGGGCAACCGGCGCGCGTCGAAGTTGCATGCCACATTCCGACGGCAGTCGGGCTTCCTTCTTGGCGTTGCACGGTCGACAACAGGCCACGACGTTGTCCCAACGGTGCTGGCCTCCGCGGCTGCGCGGTACCACGTGGTCGATGTTCTCGGCGGTCCGACCGCAGTATTGGCATCGTGCGTGATCGCGGGCGAAGACAGCCCGGCGCGACAACGGCACCGAGGCGCGAAACGGCACGCGCACGAAGTGAGTGAGGCGTAACACGCACGGCACCGGAACTCGGGCCCGCTCCGAGTGGAACTCGGCCTCTCGTCGCTCGAGGATCTCGGCCTTGTTCTTCAAGACGAGCACGACGGCGCGCCGCGACGACAACACACACAGCGGTTCGAAGCTCGCGTTGAGCAACAATGCCCGCTGCATCGCTGCCCCTCCTGTCGTCGCTCGTCACGTTCAGCGTAACGGCGCACGCCACGACGTGCTCGCGATATCGCCGCTCCTGATCAGCCGCGTTCGGCGATCCAGCGCAGGTACGCGACGAAGTCGCGAACACTCGGCGTGCCCGTTGCTCCGTAGGCAGTCTCGAAACGAAAGCCCAAGAAGTCGCGATCGGGCCGTGGCCAGTACGGCCGCCGGCGCCACCACCCGCGCGGCACGCTCCGAGCCCACATCCGCACGGCTGCGCTCCAAAGACCCGGTCGGATCACCACGGCTGCGACGCACCGCGCCCAGAACGACGGTTCGATACGCGCGGCGCCGTCGGTCGAATGGCGGTCGGTCGAATGGCGGTCGGTCGAATGGCGGTCGGTCGGGCGTTCGGGAACTTCGGCGGGCGCGGTGACGTCCATCACGCGATGACGGTAGCGTTCGAACTGATGCAAAACGGCCAGTCCCCCGATGGCGTCTCTTCGCCGGTCGCGTTCCGAGACACGTTCACCGCAATCGTCGACAACGTCGAACTCGTACTCCGGGGTAAGCGCCGTGCGGTGCACCTCGCTGTCGTCGCGCTCCTCGCCGACGGCCATCTCCTGATCGAAGACGTGCCGGGCGTTGGCAAGACCTCGCTCGCCAAGGCCATTGCCCATTCGGTGCGCGGCCAGTACCGCCGGATCCAGTTCACCCCCGACCTGTTGCCCTCCGACGTCACTGGGGTGTCGGTCTGGGATCGGCAGCGGGGCGATTTCGACTTTCGTCCTG
>SXIR01000166.1 GCA_005772765.1 Actinomycetota bacterium | reverse complement strand
GTCGCGGCCGCCTGCGGCGACGACGACGAACCCGAAGCAACGACGTCCGTCGCGCCCGCGGCGCCGGACGACGAAGAGCACCACATGGACGACATGGATCACTCGGATCCTGAGCACAACATGGAGGACATGGACCACGGCGATGATGGCCATCACGGCGGCGACGGCGATGCCGAAGCCGACCCGGCCGACGTCGAGAGCGGGTTCGCCGCGCTCGTCAACGGTCACCATGCCGCCATCGAGCCCGAGCCGCTCGACGAGGCAACCCAAGCCGAACTCGACGCGCAACTCGCGATCACCCGCGAGGTCGCCGAGACCTACCCGACCGTCGCCGACGCCGTCACCGCCGGCTATCGCCGAGCCGGACCGTTCTCGCCGGGGTTGGGTGCGCACTACACCCGCACGTCGGCCGAGGGGCTGAACGCCGACGGCGTGATGTCGGACGCCGATCTGCGCAACCCGCTGTCGATCATCTACACGGGCACCGATCCCGGCGACGAAATCGTCGGGTTCATGTACTACGCGATGACCGCCGACGTTCCCGAGGGCTTCGCAGGCGACAACGATTTCTGGCACTACCACACGAGCGTCTGCATCAAGGCGGCCGAAGACGGCATCGACGCGCCGTTCGGAGCCGACGTCGAAGTGCCCGAAGGGCTGTGCGAAAAGGCCGGCGGATCGATGCTCGAGCAGACCCAGTACATGGTGCACGTCTGGACCGTTCCGGGCTACGAGGTCGACGAGGCCGACGGCGGCGTGTTCGGCGAGGTGAACCGCAACGTGCCATGCGACGACGGCAGCTACCACATCCTCGAAATGGAAGACTGGATCGAGTACCCGCTGAACGTCTGCAAGAACAACCCCGCGTAGGCTCGCTCGGGTGACCGAGCTGCTGTACCTGCGAGACGCTCAACAGCGATCGTTCGAAGCGACCGTCGTCGACTGCGATGTCGACGACGGTCGCATCGCGTTGGACCGCACCGCGTTCTATCCGACCGGCGGCGGCCAGCCACACGACCTCGGCAACATCGACGGCGTAGCCGTGACCGACGTTCGCAAAGACGGCGACATGGTCTGGCATCGACTCGACGGAGCCCTTCCGGCGCTCGGCGCACACGTCCGCGGTGTCATCGACTGGGAACGTCGCCACCGCCTCATGCGAACCCACTCCGCCATGCACGTGTTGTGTGGCGTGATCTGGAACGAATGGGGGAAGGCGGTGACGGGCGGCAACATGGAACCGCTCGAAGCGCGCATGGACTTCGAGTTCGATCCGCTCCCCGACGGGTTCGCCACCCGGATCGGTGAACTCGTGAACGCCGAGATCGCCGCTGATCGCCCCATCGTCGTTTCGTTCTTGCCACGTGCAGAGGCATTGGCCGATCACGACCTGATCCGCACCAAGGTCAACTTGATTCCCGAGTCGGTCACCGAGATTCGAGTCGTCGACATCGTGGGCCTCGACAAGCAGGCCGACGGCGGTACCCACGTCGCGTCGACGGGGGAAATCGGCCGGTTCGAGGTGGTCAAGACCGAAAGCAAAGGCAAAGGCAACAAACGCCTGCGAGTGCGAATCGTCGATCTGTGAGCTTCGCGGAGCTGCTCGCGTCGCCAGGAGTCGTCGAACACTGCGAGCTCCGATCGCGGATCGGGTTCATGGCATTGCACGGCGGCCTCGAAGCGACGACGTTCGAAATCGCGAGCGTCGCAGCACAGCGGTGCGGCGCGTCGTTGTATGCCGTCGTGCAACCCGTCGACCTCACCTGGCACATCCCGTCGTCTCGCTACTCACTCGACGTTTCCGAGCGACTCGCGGCGTTCTGTGCGCACGTCGACATTGCGATCTCGGTACACGGCTATGGCGGTGTCCGTTCCAGCGATCATCGGTGGCTCACGATCGTGGTCGGTGGTAGCGGGCGCAGCGAAGCGGCCCTCGTCGCCGTCGCGCTTCGCGAGTCGTTGGCCGACTATCACGTCATCGACGACCTCGACGCGATTCCTCGCGAGTACCGTGGCGTTCATCCCGACAACCCCGTGAACCGAGTGCGATGCGCCGGGGTGCAGATCGAGTTGCCGCCGCGGGTCCGAGGCCGGAGTCCGATCTGGGACGACCACGACTTCGCGTCGGCGCCGTTCGTGCCTCACACTGTCGCGTTGCTCGATGCGCTTGTCGCGGCTGCCCGCCGGTTGAACGACGACGGTCGGGTCACCGCGAGTACGTAGAGCGCGCTTGGCAGGATCACCGCGTTGGGAGCGACGATCAGCCAGTTGCCGTCGAGCACTCCGAACACCGACCAGCCGGTCGTGAGCGCAACCACCATGGCGTAGGTGGGCCGCGACACGCCCGAGTGATCATGGGCTCGGAAGGTCTGGGCGACCTGGGGGAGGATGCCGGTCGCGCCGATCAGGATCGCAACCCAGCCGAGCAGCGTGGCCGGGAGGAGGACCTGTACGAACGAGACCGCAGCGAGCACGGCGATGAGCGTGATGGCACGTCCACGGCGCACCGCGCCCGCGCGCACGGCCGCGAACAGCACCAACGAGAACCCGACCCCCGCACTCGCGTTCGCGAGCACCAGCGGCAGCGTGTCGATCCGCCAGCCGTACAAGACCCACAACCACGACCCGACGATGCTTTGGGCGATCGATACCAGCGACAGACCTTCGACCGAGTTGAAGCTGCGAACGACCTGTGGCCACACGAACAGCACCGACAGCCCGACCAACGCGGGCGACAACAAGGTCGTGATCGTGTCGCTCACTGTAGGTGTGTCACATCGTTGAACCGTCGCAAGATGTGGCGACCGGTATCGATGACCAACTCGCTGATCGATGCGTTGTCGGCACCCGAGAACGCGAATCGTTGCGACTGCGTTGCGTGGTGCAGAACTTGGCCGATCACGCCGCCGTGCGTGAACACGGCGACGCGTTCGTTCGGGTGGGCCGCAGCGATGCGCGCGAGACCCGCTTGGGTGCGCGCGTGGAACTGCTCGAGTGACTCGGCGTTGGGGATGACATCCCAACGCTGTTCGATGAAGATGCGCTCGAAGATCGGGTCGTTGGCGGCCGCACGTTCGCGGAGATGCCCACCCTCCCAATCGCCGAGGAACACCTCACGCAGGTCGGGTTCGAGCCGCGGTTCGAGTCCCAGCTTCTTCGCCAGCGGCGCTGCGGTCTGGTGGGTCCGGATCAAGGTCGTCACGTAGATCGCGTCGACGCCTTCGGCGGCCAGTCGGTCGCTCACCAACTCGGCTTGGTGTTCGCCTTCGGGGTGCAGCGCAGGGTCGCCATGGCCGTCGCGCAGCGGGAACGGCTGGCCGGGAATCGCCGGCGCCGACTCGCCGTGGCGAACGAGCAAGATCGTGGTCGCACCGCGCGGGGGAGCGAACCGGTACTGGCGGAAGCCCTCCGGCGGCGCGGGGTGGGTGCCTTCGCCGGGATCGCTTTGGGGTTCGCGGTCGGGGGACGAAGCGGCGTCGGACATTCTCCAACGGTACGTTGCCGGCGTGGACGTCGCGGAAACCACGTTCGTCGAGCTGCCGTCGAACGGGCGTCGCTACGAATCCTCGGCGCGAGTGCGCCTTGCTGACGTGACGGCCCGAGGCCGGTTTCGGCTCGACGCGTTGGCCCGGGTGTTGCAGGACCTCTCCGCCGACGACACCGCCGATGCCGGCCTCTCGAACGACACGGTCTGGGTGCTGCGCCGCTTGGCGCTCGAGATCGGGGGCCTGCCTCGATACCGCCAATCGTTCGCGTTGCGCACATGGTGTTCGGGCACCGGGCCGCGTTGGGCCGAGCGTCGCAGTGACATGACCGTCGACGGTGTGGTGCAGGTGCGTGCCGCGGCGATCTGGGCGGCGACAAGTGCCGAGACGCTCGCGCCGGTCGCGCCGGGTGCCGACTTCACCGCGGCGTACCGCGAGGCCGCAGGCACGCGACGGGTTTCGGCCCGGCTCACGTTGCCGACCCTGCCGTCGCACACGACAGCCGCGCCCGTGGCCGTGCGTCCGTGGGTGCTGCGAGCAGCCGACATCGACCTCCTGGCGCACGTCAACAATGCGAGCTACTGGTCCAGCATCGAAGAGTCGTTGGTCGACGACGTTCGCCCGATACGACATGCGGTCATCGAGTTTCGCGATGGAGTCATGCTCGACGAAGCGGTCGATGTGCACGAAGTTCGCACCGCCGACACGTTGATGCAGTGGTGGATGGCCGACGGTCGCGTGCGAGCAACCATGGCGGTCGTGTTCGCCGCCACGCCTGGCTCGTAACGTTGGCTGCATGAGCGATGCGAATGCCGACGGCCGAAATGATGCCGGGGCCAACGATGGCGAGGCAGACCTTCTCCCGCGACTCACTGCCACACAAGCACGAGTCCTGGGTTGCCTGATCGAGAAGTCGCGCACGACGCCCGACGCGTATCCGTTGTCGGTGAACTCATTGCGACTGGCCTGCAATCAGTCGACCAATCGCGATCCCGTGGTCGACTACGACGACAACGAGGTGGACCGCGCGCTCGACGGGCTCCGCGAGCTGGGGCTCGCCCGCCGCCTGAAGAACCCCGGCGAACGTGCGATCAAACACCGACACGTGGCTGGCGAGGCCTGGGGACTCGACGATGCAGCACTTGCGGTGGTCGCGGTGTTGCTGCTGCGGGGCGCGCAGACCCCGGGGGAGTTGAAGCAACGCACCGAGCGATTGCACGGCTTTGCTTCGCTCGACCAGATCGAGGCAACGTTGGCTTCGTTGGCCGACCGTTCGATGGTGGAGTCCTTGGCCCGGCGCGCCGGTCAGAAAGAGTCCCGCTGGCGCCAGCGATTCACAGCACTCGACGACGGGGCCGAGGCCGCCGAGCGGATCGCACCGCAAGCTCGGGGCATCCCGGCTGATCGGCCGGTGACCGAACCCATGGCGGCCACGCTCGCCGCAACCGACGCGTCCGGAGCGGTCGTACGCACCTTGGCGGTCGACACCGAACGTGAGATCGACGCCAAACTCGCTCGCGCGCGATCCGCCGCCACCGTGTGGCGTGCGATGGAATCGGCGCAACGGGCAACGATCGTCGACGCGGGCCTGGCTCGAATCGGCGACCGCGTCGAAGCCTTGGCGGCACTCTTGCCGGAGAGTGTCGGACTCGACCCGATCGAGTTGCTCGACATGGTCGAACGCGCCCGGGTGCGCGCCACCGACGATCGCAATCCAACTGGCGAGGCCGACGACGCGCCGGCGACGGTCACCGCGTTCGTGTTCGACGCACGCCACACATTGGCGGTCGATGTGCTCGCGGCTGCGCTCGCCCAGGGCGCCGCGGTCGTCGTCAAACCCGCGGCGTCGGCGGTACTGGCCGGGCTGGCCGCGGTCGACGAGTTCCATGCGGCCGGAATGCCGGCCGACGTGATGCAGTGTGTGGTCGGCGATGGCGCGACTGGCGCCGCCTTGGTTCGTGCCGGGGCCGACCTCGTCAGGTTCTACGGGGGCCACGACGCGGGCTGGGCCGCCGCTCGCGTTGCCGGCGAGCGCAACGTCGCGATCGACCTGCGGTTGCGCTGAACTGCGACCGAGGAACCAGCCGCCGGAGGTTCAGCCTCCGATGATCACCGTTGGCGTTTCGCCCGCGGGAATCCCGACATCGGGGGCATCGGTGCTGCGTATCTCGGCCGGGTCGGAGGAGTCGTCGCTGGCAGCGCCGGGGACAGCGGGTGCGTCGGCTTCGACGGGCGCGACCGCGGGAGGCACATCGATCGTCGGCAGCACCGGATCGGGGAAGTCTGCGGCAGGGAGCGTGGCGGATGTTGTCGCAACGGTCGTCGGCGTCACCGTCGTGATGGTCGCAACGGCCTCGGCCGGAATGCCCGGCAGCGGCGCGCCGCCGGTCATCTGCGGCCCGGTGCCGGTTTCGACCTCGGCGATCGTGCTTTCGACCGGTTGGAACTCACCCAGTGTCGGCCGATCGCCCGACGCCGCGGCGGCAGGTCCCCACACGATTGCCGTACCGACCGCAAGCATCGCCACAGGGCGCAGCAACCGACGCTTCACCAGCTCGAGATGCACGCGCTTGGCCTCGACCGCGGTGCAACCGAGCAGGGCGCGGATCTTCGCTTCGACGTCGTGACCGTCGGAACCCACCGCGAGCGCGAGCCGTTCGAGGTCGCTTTGGCGCAGTTGCACGCCCTGGCCGGGCTTCGCGTTGCGTACGGCGCGGAGTACCGCGGCGTAGCTCGTCACGGCGCATCCGTGGTCGGTGCTGGTACCGCCGAAGGTGACTCGGGTCCCGTCGAGCTCGAAGCCGTCGTCTCGTCGTCGATCTGGTTTGCCTGCCTTGCTCACCCCAGGTTCATCGGCGGGTCGCTCGGCGGGCTGGAGACCTAGATGGTCTCGACGTGCTCCCAGAACTCGCGGGTCTCGTGCCCGGGATCGAGGAGCAGACGCCAATCGGCGTCGATCTGCATCGTGGCGCGACGTTCGAGGTCGTAGGCCGGCCAGGCCGGGATGCCGTCGTGGCCGGGATCGCCCGTGTGCGCGAACGCAATCCAGGCCGCGTGCATGCCGTCGGCAATCGACTGGCGTTCGTCGCCATCGCCCGTGAGCATCCCAACGCCGGGTTGGTCGAGATTGTCGAACACGAACGGGATCTCCAGCGCGTGTGTGCTCTTCAAGACGCCGCCGAACACGGGCGACGGCCACGTGAAGTAGTACATGAACGCGCGTCCGTGGGCGAGGTGCGCCTCGACGAGGCGAATCGCAGGAATGCGAAAGACGCGGTCGGACCCCATTGCAACCCAGATCTCCTGCGTCGACGCGTCGGGCCGGTGGGCGCGGTAGGTCTGGAGCATCGCGACCGCGTCGATGTTCGGGTCGAAGGCCGAGAGACGTTCAGCGATACCTGCGTCGTCGAGCGTGGCGAGCGAAGGGTCGACGATCGTGAACAACGTCATCTCGTCCGCGTTGGTGCCGCACACGACGTCGACGTCTGCGCTCGATCCCGCAGCGATCGCGTCGATCGGCGTCATGGGGAGCACGACGCCGTCATGCACGGGAGCGTACGGAAGTCCGTCGGTGCCGACCTCGGTGCCGAGCACGGCGCTTGCTGCGACGATCGCGTCGGCATCGACGGCGAGCAACGCGGCGCGGTCGCCAGGAGCCACGCCGAGCTCCGCGAGCACCTTGGCGGTCCTGGCGGTCGCCTGTTCGGTTGTGAGGGTCCAAGACGCCGCGCCACTTTGCAGCACCGCACGCCGGAACAAACCGCGTGCCATCGGGGTGCCGAGCAACGTGCCGACGCTCCCCGCACCCGCCGACTCGCCGAAGACCGTCACGTTCGTCGGATCGCCTCCGAAGTTTGCGATGTTGTCTCGCACCCACTCCAGGGCCGCGACTTGGTCGAGAATGCCGAGATTGCCGCTCGCGTCGAAGCCGTCGAACAAGTCACCGAGATACATGAACCCCAGCGGACCGAGTCGGTAGTTCATCGTGACGACGACGACGTCGCCGTTGGTCGCGAACTTGCTGCCGTCGTACCAGGGCGTCGAGCCACTGCCGAACTGGAATGCGCCACCGTGGATCCAGACGAGCACGGGTCGCTTCCCGTCGAGCGCAGGCGTCCAGACGTTCAGCGTGAGGCAGTCCTCGTCTTGTCGGGCCGGTTCACCGCCCATCAACTGCTCGAGGATCATCTGACCCTGCGTGCAAATCGGTCCGAACGTCGTGGCCTGCCGCTCGCCGTCCCACGCGGCTTCGCGCTCGGGTGGTTGCCACCGCAGGTCGCCGATCGGCGGCGACGCGAACGGGATACCGCGAAAAACAGCGACATCGTCGTGGGCGGTACCGCGGACGAGTCCGCTGCGGGTTGTGGCGAGCATGGCGTTCTCCCTGTGGTCTGCGTCCGAGGCTACGAGGCGGATTGCACTGTCTGCCACCGCGGCCCGGGGCGGCGTCCGGCTGCGGAACCGCCGTGACAGCGGTCACGCAGGTTGACTACGGTGCCAGAGTCAACTTTCGCCCCATTGGTGTCGATGAACCCTCCTGTGCGTCCCCGTCGTCCTGTCCTCGCCCTTGCGGCGGGGGTATTGGCGTTGGGCCTGGCGGGCGGCGCCGCTGCCGTTCGCCCGACGGGGCGCGAGTACCCGTCCGTCGGCGACACGGTGCTGCCTCCGGCCGACCCCCGCACCGTGCCGGGATTCGGTCACCATCCGCTGAGTTTGCTCGGGACGTCTCGCCTCACGGCCGCACAGTTGGCTGACTACGTCGAGGCCGATCACACCCCACGCACGACGGTGAGCATCGGCGAGCTGGCTCAGATCTACATCGAAGAGGGTGCGACCTGGGGAGTGCGCGCCGACTTGGCCTGGACCCAGGCGATTGTCGAGACCGGTTGGTTCACCTACCCGGATGGGGGTTTGGTCAAGCCGCACAACAACAACTTCGCGGGCATGGGTGCTTGCGACTCGTGTTCCGACGGCAATCACTACCCCGACGCCCGCACCGGCGTGCGCGCCCAGATGCAACAGCTGCGCGGCTATGCCGACTCGAACGGGTTGGAGAACCCGATCAACAAACCTCCCGACAGCTACCTCGGATCGGCACCGACCTGGTTCGAGATGGGTAACGGGCACTGGGCGACCTCGACGCGGTACGCACAGACGATCATCGGGATCTACAGCGAAATGCTCACGCACTACGGGGTCGCGCTCGGCTACGAGGCGCCGTCTGTGTTCGATCGTGAGCCAGACCCCGTGGTCGTCCCGCGCCTCGGCGATGGGCTGTATCTCGCGGGGATCGACGGCATGATCTACGACGTCGGCGATGCCCGGTTCTGGGGCGCGCCGTTGAGCGACGACCTGCGATCGAAGACGGCTGCCGTGGTCCCGACGCCAACCGCCGAGGGGTACTGGGTGGTGCTCGCCAACGGCCGCGTGTTCAGCTACGGCGACGCTCGCCATCCCAAGCCGCGACCCGCCGCCACGAACTCGGTCGTCGCAGCCGTCGCGCCGACGCCGCGTGGGACAGGGTTCTGGATGGTCTCGCGCGCGGGCGAAGTTCGTGCGGTCGGGGATGCGATCGCGATGGAACCGACGAGCGATGCCCTCGCGTTCCACGCCGGCATCGTCGGCATCGCGCCGACGGCGACCGGCGCAGGGTATTGGCTCGCCGACAGCGCTGGTCGGGTGATCGCAGTCGGCGACGCCATCGACCTCGGGTCGGTCGCGAACCCGAACCCGACCGATCCGATCGTCGCGCTCGCGTCGACGCCGCTCGGCGACGGGTACTGGCTCGTCACGGCGCACGGCCGGGTGCACCGATTCGGCCGCGCGAAACACTTCGGTGGACTCGTCTCGGAACTCGATGCGCAACTCGACATTGCGAACTACGAGTCGTACGGCGCGCTCCGCGCCGAGGCTCGACGACTCGCCCGTGAACAATCGATCGTTGCGATCGCTTCGACGCCGACCGGGAACGGTTACTGGCTGGTTGGTGCCGACGGCATGGTGTTCGGCCGGGGAGATGCTGCCGACTTCGGCGACGCAACTCCTCCCGGCGAAGCGGTCGTGTTCGCGATCTCACGCCGCCTATAACGGCGTCGAATCAGATCTTGTCCCACAGGGTTGCGTTGGGGCCGCCGATGGCTCGCCCTTCTATGGCATCGAGGATGTCTGTCGGGCTGCGTTTGTTGATGTGGCCGATCAGCCCGTTGTAGACGGCGTAGCCGACCAGTTCGCGTAGGCGTGGCTCGAAGCCGGCAACGATCTCGGCCGGTAGCCCGAGTTGTTGGTTCTCTTGTTGGCGTACCCATCCGGCGCAGTAGTTCATTGCGATGCCGACGCGTCGCGCGTCGGTCGTATTCGCGCCGCCGCCGTGCCACAGACTGCCGTTCCAGATCAGCACCGAACCGCGCGACATTTCCGCGGCGATCGAATCGAACTCGGCACCGTAGACCGGGTTGCCGTCGGCACGATGCGAGCCGGGGATGAGGCGCGTCGCGCCGTTGGCTTCGGTGAAGTCGGTGAGTGCCCACATCGTGTTGCAGACCGTCGGAACGTGCGGTTTGGGCAACGGGATCAGTTGGTCGTCGGCATGGATCGGTTGCGCGACTTCGCCCGGCAGAATCGAGATCGAACTCAAGCTGCTGACGAGGCAGCCGCGGTCGAGGACGCCCTCGACGACGGGAAGGATCGTGGGGTGCACCGGGATCGCCTCGTACCGAGGCCCGTACGCGAGCAGGTTGTAGATCCGAATCGTCTGGTGACCCTCGAAACTGTTCGGTGATGGCGAGATTGCGTACGCGGCTTCGAGCCGTTCGAGGTCGACCACGAGATCGTCGATCGTGGCGGGGTCGATGGCGGCCTCGACAATCGTGTAGCCCTGCTCGTCGATCTCGGCGAGGTGCGTTCGGACGTCACCCATCTCGGGCACGGTACCCTCCCGACCCTGTGCCGATCTATGCCCTCGGAAACCGTGAGCCCGACATTCATCCCGATGCCTTCGTGCACCCCGACGCCGTCGTGATCGGCGCGGTACGTATCGGCGCGTACTCGTCGATCTGGCCCGGCGCCGTCTTGCGCGGCGACGGTGCGGGGATCGTTGTCGGGGAACGCACGTCGATCCAAGATGGCGCCGTGATCCATTGCACGCGGGCGCGCGAAACGGTGGTCGGTGACGATTGCGTTGTCGGTCACCTCGCGCACCTCGAAGCGTGCACGATCGAATCAGGTTCGCTCGTCGGCACGGGCTCGATCGTGTTGCACCGATCGATCGTGCGCAGCGGCGCGCTCGTCGGCGCGGGCGCGGTGGTTCCCAACGACATGGAGGTGCCGTCGCGAGCGATGGCCCTCGGAGTGCCCGCCAAGATCCGTCCCGACACCGTCGAGCCAGCCGACATCGTCGAGCAGGCCGCGGGGTACGTCGCGAACGCCGATTTCCATCGCACCAACACCCATCGCATCGGCTGACAGCACCGACGATCTCACGATGTCGTGCGCCGACGCGGCATCGTCGGCGAACGCCTCGGAGTCAGAGATTCGTACCGACGATCTTGCCGATCGCAAACGTTGCGGCCATCGCCAAGCTGCTCCACAGCAGCACTCGCCCCGCCGCCCGTGCAGGACTTGCGCCGCCGGCGCGCGCGCCGAGTACGCCGAGGACGGCGAGCGCGACCAATGCCGTCACGACGGTGAGACCGATTCGTGCGCTGCGCGGGGCGATGATCGCCGCGAGCAGCGGTGCGAGTGCACCAGTCACGAAGGCAAACGCCGACGTCCACGCAGCCTGGATCGGTCGAGCCGTCGCGATCTCGGTGATGCCGAGCTCGTCGCGGACATGCGAAGCGAACGCGTCATGGTCGTGCAGCTCCTTGGCAACCTGCGCGGCCGTCGCGGGGCTCAGCCCGCGGTGCTCGTAGATCGCCGCGAGCTCGCGTCGCTCGGACTCGGGGTGATCGGAGAGTGCTTGCCGTTCGATCTCGAGGTCGGCGCGTTCAACGTCGCGCTGGCTGCTCACCGACACGTACTCGCCGGCGGCCATTGACATCGCTCCGGCGACCACGGCGGCGAAACCCGCCGTGAGCAATGCCTCGCGTGAGGACCCGGCGGCCGCCACCCCGACCAGCAACGACGCCGTCGAGACGATCCCGTCGTTGGCCCCGAGCATGGCGGCGCGCAGCCACGCCGTCCGATGCGACCTGTGGTGCTCGGCACCGATCACCGACATGGTGTGCACCGTAGGGGAGCCCGGCCAACGACCTCAGGTTGGGAGGCGATGCGGGGTGGCCGGTAACCTCCCCGCACCTGTTGTGCCGGACCCGTGGAGAGGCCGGCAACACCCGTCGAGGAGCCCAGTCTCATGACCGAAGCCGTCATCGTCGCTACCGCCCGCACCCCGATTGGGCGGGCCAACAAGGGATCGCTCACCGAATGGCGCCCCGACGACCTTTCGGCCCACATCATCGCCGCGCTGCTCGAGAAGGTGCCCTCGCTGCCCAAAGAGCAGATCGAAGATGTCATCTGGGGCTGTGGCCAGCCGGCCGGTGAAGCGGGAACGAACGTCGGCCGGGTTGCCGCCATCCTCGCGGGTGTCGATGCGCCCGGGGTCACGGTCAACCGCTACTGCTCGTCGTCGCTGCAGACCATTCGTATGGCTGCCCACGCGATCAAAGCCGGCGAGGGCGACGTGTTCATCGCCGGTGGCGTCGAGACGGTCAGCCGCTTCCGTTTCGGTGCGGCCGACACGGGCCCCGGTAACCCCAAGTTCGTCGACGCGACGGCGCGCAGTGCCGAGCGCGCCAACGGCGGTCATGGCAAGTGGGCCCCGCCCGCTGGTCTGCCCGACGTGTACATCGCGATGGGACAGACGGCCGAGAACGTCGTCGAGGCCGAAGGCGTCACCCGCGAAGAAATGGACGAGTGGGCGGCCCGCAGCCAGCAGCGCGCGGTCGCCTCGCAGGCACGCGGCTTCTTCGATCGCGAGATCACGCCGGTGCTCGGTGCCGACGGCTCGATGGTCACCAAGGACGACGGGCCGCGCGACGGTACGACCGTCGAGAAGCTGGCGACCTTGAAGCCCGTGTTCCGTCCCGACGGTTCGGTGACGGCCGGGAACGCCTGCCCGTTGAACGACGGCGCGGCTGCGGTGGTCGTCATGAGCGACGCGCGTGCCCAGCAGCTCGGCATCGCCCCGCTCGCCCGCATCGTCAGCAGCGGCGTCAGCGCGTTGAACCCCGAGATCATGGGCCTCGGTCCGATCGAGGCGAGCCGCCAGGCGCTCCAGCGCGCTGGGCTCAGCATCGACGACATCGACCTCGTCGAGATCAACGAAGCCTTCGCTGCGCAGGTGCTGCCGTCGGCCAAGCACCTCGGTATCGATCTCGACAAGCTGAACGTCAACGGTGGTGCGATCGCTCTCGGTCACCCGTTCGGCATGACCGGTGCTCGCATCATGGGCACGCTGATCAACGGGCTGCAGGACGCAGACAAGCGTTACGGCCTCGAGACCATGTGTGTGGGTGGCGGCCAGGGCATGGCGATGATCATCGAGCGGCTGTAGACGCCCGATCATCCGGCGGCGTGCGGCCGCGGCCCGACATGTTGTCGCGCGAGTGTCCGCGCGACCGTCGGTCATCGACTCCCGGCGAGATCGGGGAGTTCTTGTACGAGCGCGAGACGACCGGCCCAGAGATCACCGTGCTGTTCGACCCGCTCAGCGGTCGCGGTGAGTTCGAACTCGAGCGACGCAGGTCCTGACGCGTCGGCGAGTTCGTCCCAGGTCAGCGGGGTGCTGGCGGTCGGCCGCTCGCGAATCCGCAGCGCGTAGGGCGCGACCGTGGTCTTGTGCCGGTCGTTCTGGCTCCAGTCGACGAACACCCGGCCGGGGCGCTGGTCCTTGGCCATGTTCGTGGTCGCCCGATCGGGGAACTTCGTTTCGAGGTATTGCCCCAGCGCGAGCGCGACGGTCTTGGTGTGTTCGTGCGGCGCGCCAGGCCCGTTGACCGGGATGGTCAGATGCAGGCCCTTCGATCCCGACGTCTTCACGAAGGTCGTCAACGACAACCGATCCAGGACGGCTCGCAGCTCGAAGGCCGCCCAGCGACAGTCGAGGACATCGCAGCCGGGGCCAGGATCGAGGTCGATGACGACGGCGTCACAGGTCGGCGAGCCGCTGCGCCATTGGTGGGTGTGCAGTTCGATCGCGGCAAGGTTGGCGAGCCAGACCAGGCCCGCGAGCGAGTCGATCGCGCAACCGTCGTAGTCGTTGACCACCGCTGTGTCGATCCAGTCGGGGCGGTGCGGCGGGCACCGCTTTTCGAAGAACCGCTCACCATCGACGCCGTTGGGGGCTCGCACGAGCGTCGGCGGCCGTCCTTCGAGGTGGGGGAGCAGCGCCGGCGCAACCCGCCGGTAGTAGTCGATGACGTCGGCCTTGGTGGTTCCGGACGCGGGATAGAGCACCTTGTCGAGGTTGGACAGGGTGAGTTCGTGACCCTCCACGACGACTCGCACGGCGTCCACGGTACGCTTTTCGGCATGCCGCCTTCTGCGATCTGGACGGGCACGGTCGGATTCGGTCTCGTGCAGGTACCCGTGCGCATTGTCACCGCGACCCGAAACAAGGACGTGTCGTTCAACCAGCTCGATCGCGAGACGGGATCGCGGGTACGAATCAAGCGTGTCACCGAGAGCAACGGCGATGAGGTCAGCAGCGATCGCATCGTGAAGGGCTACGAGATCAGCAAGGGTCGTTACGTCGTGATCGACCCCAGCGAGCTCGAGTCGATTGCGCCCAAGGCCAGCCACACGATCGAAATCGAGGAGTTCGTCGACCTCGCATCGATCGACCCGCTCTTCTTCGAGTCGTCCTATTACCTCGCGCCGGATCCGAAGGGCGTGAAGCCGTATCGCCTCCTCGTCGAAGCGATGAGTGAGATGCGCAAGGTCGCGGTCGGCAAGGTTGTCATGCGAACGAAGGAGCGACTCGTCGCGATTCGCCCGCTCGAAGGCGTGCTCGTGATCTCGACGATGCGCTACGCGGACGAGGTCGTCGACGCGGGCGGCATCGTTCCCGAATCCGACGACGCGGTGACCGACAAGGAACTCGCGATGGCCCGTCAACTCGTCGAAACCCTCACGGTCGACGAGTTCGAGCCCGAGAAGTTCCACGACACCTACCGCGAGGCCGTACTCGGCCTCATCGACAAGAAGGCGGCGGGCGAAGAAATCGTGGCGCCCGCGGCGGCCACCGAGCCTGCTCCCGTGCTCGACCTCGTTGCGGCACTCGAGCAAAGCCTCGCACGCGTCCAGAAAAGCGCCTGATACGAGCCTGATTCGCTGCGAGTAGCAACGGCGGCGTTGTGCTCGATCGTTGGCACGGCCCTGCGTCACGCGCCTTGGATCGACGTGACGCAACGGGTTGTTGACGCTCCCAGGTGGGCGCATCGATGACGCGGCGACCCGCACGCCACCGTGCCCGTATTCTGGAGCCATGGCCCATGCGGATCTCGCGGTCGAACGCGCGCGGCTGGAGTTCGCCCGGTCGTGTCTCGACGCCATGCGGGAACGCACCGAAGCGATGGCGTCTCGCGACGAGTTGTTGGCCGCGACCGAAGCCGATGTCGAAGCGGTCCGCCACCAGCTCCGGCTGCGGGCTGCAACGCTGAGGGCTCACGGTCCCAACTTGTGTTTCGGGCGCATCGACCACGACGCACAGCCCGGCCAACGGCCCGACGCCCCGGCACCGGATATCTGGTACATCGGTCGCCGCCACATCGAGGATGGCCAAGGAGACCCTGTGGTGGTCGACTGGCGCGCCCCCGTCGCGGTGCCGTTCTACCGGGCGACCGGAGTCGACGCGCTCGGTCTGGCGGCCCGACGTCGATTCCTCTTCGTCGGTGACGAACTCGACGACTTGTACGACGAAGACTTCACTGACCCTGCGTCGTTGACCGCGGCGTCGGGCGTCCCGGATCCGCTGCTCGCCGAACTCCGACGCGAACGCACCGGCCAGATGCGCGACATCGTCGCGACGATTCAAGCCGAGCAGGACGAGGTGATCCGCGCCCCACTGCGCGAGTGCCTCGTGGTGCAGGGCGGGCCGGGGACGGGGAAGACCGCCGTGGGGCTCCACCGGGCCGCGTTCATCCTCTACGAGCACCGCGACGCGCTCGCGCGTAGCGGCGTGCTCGTGCTCGGACCGAACCGGATGTTCCTCGATTACATCGCTCAGGTGCTGCCGAGCCTCGGCGAGAGTTCGGTCACCCAGTCGACCGTCGCCGACCTTCTCGGGTTGCGTTTTCGGATCGGTGTCGTCGACGACGACGAACGGACGCGGCTCCTCGGAGACGCGCGCTGGGCTGCGACGATCGCTGCCGCGGCCGACGCGGCAATCAGCAAGCCTGCCGATCTCGGCGTCCGGTTTCGGGGTCGACGCGTCGCGGTGCGCGCGGAGGAGATCGCCGAACTCGTCGCGGAGGCTCGCGCCCGCCCGACGGTACGTCGCTCGCAACGCGAGTGGTTCCGTCGGCGGATGCTGCACACCGCCTACGACCGTTGGACCGGCGGTGAACTACTCGGCACGTCGCCTGACGAGTTCGCGACTGCGGTGCTCGGCGATGCCGTATCTCGATCGGCACTCGACCGCGCCTGGCGATCGGTCAATCCCGTCACGTTGGTACGTTCGCTCCTCACCTCGCCGACCGCGTTACGCAAGATCGGCACGTTCGAGGCGGAGGAGGTCGGACGGTTGGTGCGGCGTCGCGCCCGGGAGGGGAGCGCGGAACTGTGGAGCGTTGCCGAACTGGCGTTGCTCGACGAAGCCGAAGCGCAGATCAACGGCGAGACCCGCACCTACGGCCACGTCGTCGTCGACGAGGCGCAGGACCATTCACCGATGGCGTTGCGGATGATTGGACGCCGGGCCCAGCGCGGATCGCTCACGATCCTCGGCGATCTCGCGCAGACGACCGGCGTCGCCGGCGCAACAGATTGGCGATCGGCGCTGCAACACCTCGGTGAACTCGAAGCGACGCGCCTGGTCGAACTCACGGTCGGATACCGCGTGCCCAAACCGATTCTCGACTACGCCAACAAGTTGCTCGCCGAGGCTGCACCGCACGTCACGCCGGCTCGCTCGGCGCGCGACGAAGGCAACCCGCCCGACATCGTGCGCACAGACGACGTCACGACAACCGTCGCAACGACGGCTCGAGAACTCGTCGCCGCGCACACGACGACGGCGATCATTGCGAACGCCGATCGGCACGCATCGCTACGGGCGGCCTTGGCCGACCTCGGTGACACCGTCGCCGAGGATTCGATCGGACAGCCGCTATCGATCATCACGCCCGAGTTGGCCAAGGGCCTCGAGTTCGACGCGGTCGTGGTGTGCGATCCAGCCGCCATTCGGGCGCGCCGGCCGCACGGCCCACGACTGCTCTACGTGGCCCTCACCCGCGCCGTCCAACACCTCACCGTCATCGAACCCGACCCCGAAGCGGCTTCCTCGGCGGGCGCTTGAACGGGGCGCGACGACCTGGCGGGTCGGAGCTCGAAGGTCGGTGCTCAGAGTTGTTTGACGATGCGGGCGGGGACGCCGGCGAGCACGCAGTTGTCGGGGTACACGCCCTTGGTCACGACGGCACCCGCAGCGATCACGGTGTGGCGACCGACCCGCGCGCCCGGCAACACGATCGCTCCGTGGCCCAGCCACGACCCCGAACCGATCGACACGGGGTCGTTGTGCCACATCTGGGTACCGATGGGCTCGTCGAGATTCTCGTAGCCGTGGTTCTGGTCCGAGATGTAGCAGTAGTGGCCCGTCCAGATGTCGTCGCCGATGTCGATGCGATCGTGGCCGACGATTCCGATGCCCTTGCCCAGCGTGCAGCGGTCGCCGATCACGATGATCGGCTCGCCGCGCGCCTCGGCATGAATCGGCATGCCCGCCGACATCGACGCGTACGGTCCGATGCTCGTCCCGTCGCCGATCGAGATGCGGCCTTCGCCGAAGACCACGGCGGTCGGAAACCCGATCATCGAACCGTCGCCGAAATGGCCAAAATCCCGAGCGCGGCGATGGCGCGGGCCGATCGCCCCGTAACGCTGGATCTTCGGCCACACTCGGTGGATCGCATCCCCAAGCGAGCGATCCACCGAGTCACGCAGTGACATCGACGACTCCGGACGGACCGGGGTCGCACGCCGAGCTCGGCACGGACGTGCGCACGATCAGGTGCTGGGCCGTTCGTACTTGTCCGGGTTCGTCTTGACGTAGTCGGGCACCGGCAAGGTGCCGTCCGGCGCGTCGGGTTCGTCGCTGTAATAGGTCACCGAACCCTCCGGGTCGAACAGCGGCAGCGGCTCGTCGGGGATTTCGCCCGGCAGGAACCGGTCACCGCCGAAGATGTAGCGGTACTGGCCGACACCTTCGTCGCCGGTTTCGTCTTCACCCTCCGCGGTGGGGTCCCACCAGATGATGGCGACGTCGTCGAGTCCGTGGAAGTCGGTACCGGCGGGCCAGAAGTTGTCCTTGCCGTAGCTCACGACCCCGCGAATGTCGCCGTCGGTGCGTTCGGGGATCGGGCGGGCGTAGATGCCGTCGCGGAACGATTCCGCCGTCAGGTTCGGTCCAGCGAAATGGATGCCGGCGTACAACAGCGCGAGATTACCGGCGATGATGCCTCCGGTGTTCGACGCCGGGATGTCGTCGGAGCCAGTCCACCACTTGTAGAGCACCGTCGAATCGCCCTGCTCCCGCGGGATGCGGGCGGAGATCAGCGAGATCCCCATCGTGTGCTTCCACTGTTCTTGGTCGTAGCCGCGAGCGAGCACGGTGGTGTCGGCGAACACGGTGCCCGACAGCACCCACTCGGGGAAGTAGCCCTGGTTCGTCATCTCGGTCGAGAAGTACCCCGGCATCAACGGGTCGCCGGTGAAGACGACGGTCGTCGCGTTGATCTCGCGCAGCTTGCGCACGACGATCTGGGTGTCTTCCTGGGCGCGGGCGAGGTCGAGCGTGAACACGATGCGCTCGTCGGCGACGGGTACGCCTTTGTCTTGCAGATCGGCGAGCCAAGCCTCCCACGGTTCCTTGAAGTTGTTCTCGGCGTCGTCGTAGGTGAGCAGCACGAACGTGCGCTCCTTGTCCTTGAACTCGTCGCCAGCGAACTCGGCCTTCTTGCCGACGAGCTGCTTCACGATGAACTCCGTGGTGCGCGACGCGGTCTGTTCGGGGGAGGGGCCGCCGGCCCAGATGTACGGCGCGCTGTTCTTGTAGAAGTCGCCGCTGCCGACCGCACCGCCGACGTTGACGATCTTGTTGCGGGCGAGCTCCTCGCTGAACGCTCGGGTCTGCGCGGGACCCCCAATCACCGCGAAGACCCCGAGTTCCTTCGCCTTCAACGCGTCGGCCCTCGCCGCAACCGCGTCGGTCGCGGTGCCGGTACCTTCGAGGCGAACGACTTCGAGCTTGCGACCGTAGGACTCGGCCATCGTGTTGTACATGTCGAGGAAGCCGTTGTAGGTCTCTTCGACCTGTTCGGGCTCGTCGGCGGCACCGATGCCGCGCAGGTACGCGTCGGTCGCGGGGTCGACGGGCCCGACGTACCGTGCGATCTTGATCGTGTCGGCCGTGACCCCGGGGCTGGTCGCACCACCGTTCTCGCCGGTGAACACGGGAACGCATTCGAGCGGCGACGCGCTCGGCAACTTCAAGCGACCGGTTTCGGGGTCGCAGCGGTCGCCCCAGTCGTAGTCCGCTTCGCATTCGCCCGCTTGGGCCTGGAGGTATGTGATGGGGAGGTCGCCGGTGCCTTCACACGATGCCTCGGGAACCGTCGGCGCGGTCGAGTTCTCGGTCTCTTTTTCTTTGTTGGTGCCGCACGCTGTGGCGACGAGACCCAACGCCAACGTGGCGGCGAACAGGCGTGAGCGGCCGTTCGTGAGTCGCTTCGACGTGCCGTTCGAGTACGTGGTCATGGACGCTCCCCGGTCGTAGTGGTCGGGACGATACGCCGAAACGCGGTGCGCGTGTCGGCATGCTGGACAGGGCGGTTCGAGATCACGGCGCCGTGGTGCCGGATCGGGCGATTGCGGCGCCGCCGCCGAGGTAGGACTCGACCACTGCGGGTTCGTTCACCACGGCATCGGGATCGCCGTCGGCGATCTTGCGTCCGAGGTCGAGTGCGACGACACGGTCGGCGACGGCGAGCATCAACGGGACGTCGTGCTCGATCAGGAGGAGGCTCGCGCCGGTCTGGTCGCGAATGTTCAGCAACACCGGACCGAGGGCCTCGGCTTCTCGCTGGGCGATTCCTGACGAGGGTTCGTCCAACAAGAGCACCGACGGTTCGTGGGCCATGACGCAGGCCAAGTCGACGATGCGCTTGCTACCGGTCGACAATTCCCGGACGAGCTTGTCGCGGAAGTCCTCGATACCCATGAGCTCGAGGAGTTCTTCGACGCGCCGGTTGATCGACCGCTCACTGCGGGTCACGTTCGGCGCCCAGACCGCAGCACTCAGTGGGTTCCTCGTACGGATCGATCGTTCGAGGGCGATGGCAAGCGTCTCGTGCACGGTAAGCGTCGGGAAGAGCCGGCCATCTTGGAAGCTGCGACCGAGCCCGAGTCGCGCGCGCCGGTGCGGATCCAGGTGGGTGATGTCGTGGCGGTCGATCTCGCCGAGTCGAATGGAACCCGAGTCGGGATCGGTGAAGCCCGAGATGACGTCGAACAACGTCGTCTTGCCCGCGCCGTTGGGTCCGAGGAACCCGACGATCTCGCCAGGTGCGATGGTGAAGCCGACGCCATCGAGCGCCTGGAGTCCGCCGAAGCGTCGCGACACCTCGGTGACCTCGAGCCGGGGCGCGGTCGTCTCGGCGGCGACGAACGCTTTGGGTTCGACTCGGACGCGGCCGTCTTCGGTGGCCTCGATGCTCGATGCGCCTTCGAGGAACACCGACCGCAAGATGTCGGGGCGTTCCAGCAGATCGCGTGTCGGACCGTTGAACCTGATCTGGCCCTTCTCCATGAAGTACGCAGTTTCTGCCAGCGTCAGCGCCAGGTTCACGGACTGTTCGACCAAGATGATCGTCATCCCGTCGGACTTCATGCGGTGCACGATCTCGAGGAGTTGTTCGACGACGACGGGTGCGAGCCCGAGCGACAGTTCGTCGATCATCAACAGTCGTGGGCGCATGATGAACGACATGCCGAGCGCGAGCATCTGTTGTTGTCCGCCGGAGAGGTTCGCGGCGGGTTCGTGCAACCGGGTGGTCAACACCGGGAACAACTCGAGGACTTCGGCGGTGCTGCGTTGCACACCGGCCGCGTCGCGCCGGTGGGTCCAGCCCGCGAGCCGCAGGTTCTCGGCCACGGTCAGGCTCGGGAACACCCCTTGCCCGCCCGGCATCAACACGACGCCGCGGTCGGCCATCTCGTTGGCGGGCGCGTAGGTCGCGTCGCGCCCGTCGAACACGACCGCGCCGTTGGTGGGTTCGACGATCGCGCAGATGGTCTTCAGCAGGGTCGATTTCCCGGCACCGTTCGTGCCGAGCAGAGCAACCACCTCGCCTTCGTCGACCTCGAAGTTCACCCCGAAGAGAATCTGTACCTGGCCGTAGTGCACGTCGGCGTTGCGTACGAGGAGCAGCTTCGAGCGCCCCTGGCGCCGTTCGTAGAGCGCTTCGGCCTGGGTCGCGGTTGCCGTCCACACCCGGTTGATGTCGCTGCGGACGAACGCACCGGAAGTGGAGATGAGGTACGCGCCGACGAAGAACACGGGGGCCATGAAGGCCATGCCTTGGCGGAGACCGAAGATGTCGCCGATGACCGCTGCCACCCAGATGAAGCCGAGGCCCGGCAGCGCCCACACCGAGCTCATGGCGAATCCCAACGCCCGAACCTTGGGCGGCGTCGCCAAACTCAACGCTGCGAACGCCGCCGGGGTCACGATCGCCCCGATACCTCCGATGAGCCAGCCCGCGCCGACCGCGACGTAGACGTTGGGTGAGAAGGCGATGACCAAGAGTCCACCCCCCACGATGATGCCGATGAGCGCGACGAGTCGGAGTCCGATGCCGGGGTTCTGAAGCATCAGCCGTCCGGCCAACGGGATACCGATCATGAGGCCGATGGCGCCAAAGGGTTCGCCGCCCGCACTGACGAACCCACGCTGGAGCTCGTTCAGCCCGTAGACGTCTTCGTAGAACTGGGCCGCGAGCAGACCGAAGCCGAGGAGGGAGCCGGCGAGAAACGGCAGCGCGATCCAGATCCGCCGCAGCGTTCGTACCGCCCACAGGAGCCGGATCGACTCGGTGAAACTCGGCGGGATGTCATCGGTGTCGACAACGTCGGCGCTGGCGCCCCCGGCCGCACGTTCGAAGTGGCCACGGCGCGGCTCACGCAGTTTCGTACCGAGCAGCACGTAGACGATGGTGGGGATGACGAAGACGAGGAAGGGCAGGCGCCAGTCGGCGAGATACGCGAGCAATCCGCCGAGTGCCGCGCCGACGAAGCCACCGATGTTGTTGGCGATTCGGTGCACGCCGTACGCGTCGGTACGGGTCTCGGGCGGGTAGTAATCGGCGACCAACGAGTTGTGGGTCGGGCCGACGACTGCCCGCCCCATCCCTGCGCCGCTACGAATGAGGATCAACGCGAACAACGAGGGCACGAGTCCGGTCGAGAACCCGAAGACCGCCCACGCGGCCGCCCCGATGACCGCGATCTTCACCCGGGGGATGCGGTCGGCGTAGTAGCCGAGCGGCACCTCGAGCAGCAGGCCGCCGATCAACGTCAGGATCACCATCGCGGTGAACTGGGTCAGCGACAGATCGAACTCGCGACGAATGTCGGGGCCGAGCACGGCGAAGGCAGCCCGGTCGAGTTCGTCGACGGCGTTCAGACCGAACAACGTCATCAGCGGGAAGATGGGGTAGCCCTGGGTCGCGTCGCGTAGGTAACGCCGCGGGCTGCGCGGCTTCTTGGGTTTCAGCGATCCGAAGTCGATTCCGAAGGCCTTCACGCCCGACCCCCTGTCCGGTCGGCCCTGCGCATACCGGCCCTGCGCATACCGGCCCTGGTCCTCGTCTTCATGACCGACTCGGTCCGCCCTCTTCGGCCGCGAGCTTCTGGCCGACGAGGCGTTGCACGTTGACCTGCTCCTCGGTGAGTTCTGTTGCGTCCGCGACCGCTTCGATCATGGTGTCGGTTGCGACGAACTCGTCGGTGACGAGGGTGTCGGCGACGAGACTCGGCACGCGGATGCCGTGGCGTTTGGCGTACCACCGCAACCCGTTGTCGCGCACCTGAGCGAACATTGCGCCGAGTCCGCCCGGGAAGAACATCAACACGAGCAACAACCCGAAACCCTGGCTGAGGAACCACATCTCGTCGGGCATGAAGTACTCGGCACCCCAGACGTAGATCGAGCCCGCGATGGCACCGTTGATCGAACCCAGCCCTCCGACGACGACGATCGCGAACAGCGTCAACCCGTCGAACGGCTCGAAGTTCGAGGTATCGAGGGCGAGTTGTTGGTGGACGAACAACGCGCCGGCTGCGCCGGCAACGAAACCTGAGGTAGCGAGCGCGGTGACGAAGGTGGTCCGGGCCGGGACGCCAAAGGCCTGACCGGCGCGTTCGTTTTCGCGAATCGCGACGATCGCCCGGCCGGTGCGGGAGCGGCGAATGCCGCGCGCGCCCAAGATCGCCAAAACCAGACACGCTGCGATCAGGTAGTAGTACGCGCGCTCGCTGTCGACGTTGATGCTCCAGAGCAGGTCGGGTCGGTGATCGAAGTAGTAGCCGGTGAACGACGGGAGACGGTCCTTCAGGAACGGCGGCGAGTACTGGGAGTTGAGGAGGTAGTCGCTCGTCGCAAAAGAGAGGGCCAGCGTTGTGATGCCGAGGGAGATGCCCTTCGCGCGAAGTGCTGGTATGCCGATCGCCACGAGTGCGACGGCACCGACGATTCCTCCGACGAGGATGCCGACGACGAGGTCTTGATCGTTGAGCGTCGTCATCGACGTGCCCGCGACGCCACCGAGGGCAACGATGGCCATCTGCCCGAGGCTGACGTGACCGGCCCAACCCGACAACATCACCATCGACACGCCGATGATCGCGAAGATGCCGATGACCCCCATGAGGCGGATTTCGCTCTGACCGTCGTAGACGAGCGGCAGCGCAACCACGATGATGCCGAGCACGACGGTGAATGCCATCCGCGCGATGCGGATCGGTCGCTCGCCGCTCAGCTCGCGCGGGATGCCGCGTACCTCCTGTACGGTCTGCCAAGTCGAGATCGCACCCGCGCTGACGCGGCTTCCTCGCTGCTCGCGCACGAAGAACACGCCCGCGATGATCAGTGCGGCCACCGCCCCCGAGCGGTAGGCATCGACTCCCCAGTCGAAGAAGATCGCCTGGTCGACGAGTCCGAAACCGATGGCGGTCGCCACGATGGTTGGGATCCGATCGAAGCGTCCGATCACAACTGCGCCGAGCGCGACGAGCAACAGGTCGATCGCAGGCTGGCCGCGTTGGAAGCCCTTGATGCCGGTGTTCAAGAAGAACGCGATGTAGGCGAGCGACGCCGCAATCGACCAGACCAAGGTCTGCAACAGACGAACGGGAATGCCGAGCAAGGCCGCTCGATCGGAACTCTCGGCCGCGCCTCGCAACGCGACACCGATCGTTGTGAATCGTAAGAACAAGCCGAGCAGCGTGAGGACGACGGGGACCGTGATCAGGGCCATCACTTCGTGACCGTCGAAGGTCGTGATGTCGATCGAGAACGAGAGTCCGAACGGCTCGTCGAGGCCGGTGCTGCCCCGGTTACCGAAATCGAGCCATCCAGGGATGAACACACTGAATCCAACGAGGATCTGGGCGATACCGATCGTCGCAACGGTGAGAATGAGGCGCGGGGATTTGAAGAACCGACGTACGAAGGTGAACTCGACGATCACGCCGAGCACGATCGCCGCGACGAGGCCGAGCGGAAACGCGAACCAGTACCCCCAGTTCTTGCCGACCATCAACGACACAGCCAGCGCGCCCGGCACGGAGCCGAGATCGGCCTGGGCGAAGTTGATGATGCGATTCGTGCGGTACACGAGCGCAATGCCGACAGCGAGCAGCGACAAGGTCAACCCTTTGATCGCTCCGATCATCAAGACATCGTTCGAGGGTTTCCAGCCGTCAGGATCGCTCGGGGCCAGCAGGTGCATCAGGCACACGAACGCGAAGAGCCCCAGCAACGGCGCCAGTGCCCAAAGCGTGGAGCGCATTGTTTTCACGGGCGACCCTGAAGAATCGCCCGAAGCCCGAGTTCCATCGCGGCGCGCGCTGCGTCGACGTCGAGTCCGGCGGCGTTGCGCTGGTGCGACCACGACTCTTCGACGGCGATGAGGTGGGCCGCGTCGAGTGCCGCCACACGCGCGTTCGCAGGCAGCGCTCGGAGTTCGAGCGAGAAGACCCGTTCGATCTCGGCGCGCTGGACCTGTCGCATGTCCGAGAAGAGGCGCGCCAGTGCGTGCGAGAACGGTTCCTGGAGGGCGCCGGCTCGCTTGATCGGCATGATCAGCTCGAAGATCCGTACCCGCTGCGTCACGAGGGCGTGCAACCGATCCTCGAAGGGCTGCTCGGCGTCGATCAGAACGAGAAGCCCTTCAATGTCGCGGCGGGTCCGCTCGGACGCCGCGCAGAACAGATCGTCGAGGTCGTCGAAGTGCACGTACACGGAGCGAACCGAGATGCCGGCACGATCGGCGATGTCCTTGGCCGTGGGGCGGAGGTTGCCGTCGCGGAGCCACCCGATCAGCGACTCGACCACCGCGTCGCGGGTCCGTTGCGACCTGGCACTGCGACCATCGGCCGGTACCGACGGTTCCGACGTTCGGAATCCCGTGTCTCCGGCGTTGCCGGCGCGGTGTTCACGCGCGAGATCGGTTTCGGCCGCGTTGTCAACACTCGTCGGGTGGACAACGGGGCCGGTCACGGCGCGCAAACTAGAGAACCTTGCAGTGACCTTGCAACAATCGACGGTCGCTCGCGCCGCGCAGGCCGGGTCTCCACCCCGCCCCTGGGTCAGAACAGGGTGATGGGCCGGGACCCTCGTGTCCAGCGTCCGTACCGCGGCGCGTCGCCGAAGTCCCAGATCGCACCCGTGGCCATCAGCATCCAATACCCGTCGCCCGAAGGAGTCGCGAGCAACGCCACGGCGCGACTCGCAGTCACCTTCGAGCCGAGGTTCGTCGCGGTGCCGAACGCCGCGACGACGCCCTGTTCAGTCAGGAGCCAGTAGCCCTGGCTGTCCGGCATCGGTGCGAGATCCACAACGGGAGCATGAATCGACTGCGCGAGCGACCCCCGCCAACGGGCATCGCCGTAGTCGAAGACGTGGCCGGCCGCGTCGGTGACCCAGTATCCACGTCCGCTCGGGGATCGGCCGATCGCGACGGCGCGCAGCCCGACCTGACCAGGTGTGGGCTGGCCGCGGAACTCGGCGTCGCCGAACGCGTACACGGATCCGTCGGCCAACAGCATCCAATAACCCAGGCCTGTCTCGGTACTTTCGAGGTCGACCACGGGTGCCGTTCGTTGGCGCGCGAGGAGATCGCCGTAGCGCTTCGCGTCACCGGATGCCGCGACACGACCGATCGTGGACGCGCGCCAGAACCCATCGCGGCTCGGGGTGCTGGCGGCGGCACCGAGCGGCGGCGTCTGGAGAGATTGTGCTTCGGTGCGATGGCGGTTCTTCGCGAACACTTCGGTGCGCCCATCGAGCGACGCGATTCGGTAGTCGTACGCACTCGGCGCCGGACCAGTCGACGCGAAGGTGCCGCTGATCGATTGACCGCCCGCCGGCACGGTGAACGAGTGGCTTCGGGTTCCGGCGTCGGACCACTGTTGCCAGGCGAAGATCTGACCCGAGGCCTCTTGAGGTTCGATCGGCGCGATCGAGTGTGCCGATCCGGCGACGACCGTTCGGTTGAAGGGGGTTCGCGAGGTGGTGTCGTCGACGGTGATCCGAAGACCCGTTGGGTTGGACGTGACCGACAGCGTCGCGGTCAACGGGTCGATGCGCAGCGTCTGACTCGCCGTGAGGTCTGCGCTGTCGGTGGCAAAGAGGGTGAGCTCGAGCCACGTTGGATATGCATGATCGGGGACCGCGAACGTGCCTGACGCGACCCCCTCGAACGTCTGGAGCAGGTGCGCGTGACAGCCGCCTTGCGCGACGCAGTGCTGTTGGCTCAGCTCCCAGCGATAACCGGAGGTCGCCACGACCCCGTCCTGATTGTCGAGCGCGACGCCCGCAAACGAAATGTCGTCGCCGACCGCGGCGAGGTCGTCGGCGATCTGTACGCCGTTGACGACGCTGCTGGCGGGCCCGGTGATGAGCGGCACCGGTGGTGTCTCCGCTGGATCGATGGAGATCGCGTCGGTATCGGTGGCGCCGTTCTGGTCGGTGACCCGGAGGCCGACGATGACCCGCCCGGGGTCGTCGAACACGACATTCGGCGTGAACGAAGTCGAGTCGTCGTAGGCCCCGTCGCCGTCGAGATCCCACGCAACCGAGGCGATGCCGTCGCCCGGGTCGGCGTCGTAGGAGGCGTTGACGTCGAAATTGACCGAGAGCGGAATCGGTCCCGAGGTGACGTTGGCACCGATGACCGCGACCGGCGGACGGTTCCCGGCGTAATGCCGCACGCGTTCGATTCGTCCGGCGCCCGAGTTCACCCAGAACAAGTCGCCGCCCGGCCCGGTTTCGAAGTCGGTGATGAAGCGGCCGTGATCGAGGAACAACTGGCGGTCGTCCCAATCCGGATCGAGGTTGCCGTCGGGGTACACGACCCACACGCAACTCCGCGCGAAGTCGGCGAGGAACATTGCGCCGTCGAACTGCGCCGGATAGTCGCCACCGGCATAGAACGCGACCCCAGTCGCGGCTGAGCCGTTGGCCCCATCGCAGCCGTCGCCCGTGATGACGTCGTCGGTGTGGTTGTACGAAATGAACGGCGCGTCGGGCGGATCGGTCACGTCGGTTTCGAGGTCGAGACACACGTCGAGTGGCACCGCGATGGCGGCCGATCGGTAGCTGTTCTCGAAGGCCGGACCTTCGTAGCACGGCCAGCCGAAGTTCTCGACCGCGCTCGCGCCCGTATTCGTGAGGTCGACCCGGTTGATCTCCTCCCACTCCGTCCATCCAACGTCGGTCGCGTAGAGGTGGTCGCCGTCGATCGAGAACGTGAATCGATACGGGTTGCGCATGCCGTACGCGATGACGCGTCGCCGGTTCGCATCCGCAGAAGCCGCGTATGGGTTGTCGGACGGCGCGGCACCTGTGTCGGGGTTGACCCGCAGAATGCTGCCGTCGAGCGACTGAGGATCCGACGACGTTCGCGCGTCTTGCGCTCGGAGTGCGCCGCCTTCGTCCGCAGGATCGTCACAGGGGTTCGTCGGGCTGCCGGCCGGGAGTTGGCCGTAGTCGACGAGGTTGTAGTTCGCCCCTTCACCGGAGCTCACGTACAGCATGCCGTCCGGGCCGATCTCGAGGTGGCCCACCGTGTGCGACGGGAACTGGTGACACCACGATCCGTTGGTGCCGTCGATCAGGATGGTCGGCGCAGCCGCGGGGTACGAGCCGGTGTCGGTGAACCGAACGACCCGAGCCGTCGTGGCGCACCCTTCGGTGGTGGGTCCCGGCGGATCGGGGCAAGCGTCACCCCAGTAGGGCGCCACCTCGCCGGGAGGCGCGTCGTAGGCGTAGGCGGCGTACACATAGGGGCGTGTGCTCGTGAAAAGCGGATCGACCTCGAGCCCGAGCATGCCCTTGTCCGCGTAGTTGAACACCTCGGTGCGCAGGTCGGCGAACGTTTGTGGCGTCGGGTCACCGATTCCGTCGAATCGTTTGATGATGCCGTTCTTCTGCGCGACGAAGACGCTGCCGTCGGGCGCGAACTCGACCGCGATCGGATTCGAGAGCTCGCCGTGGCCGCCGAGCGCCAGTTCGATGGCGAAACCGGTTGGCGGGGTGGGGTTCGGTACGGCCCCGGCTCGCGGCGCGTCGACGATCGGCACGGCGAGCGTGCTTGCGACAACGACCGAGATGGCCGTGCAACATCGAATTCGATTCAACGTGGGTGCCCTTGCGGATCGCGTATGGGGGGAAGCGCCGCCGGTCGGAGTCTACGGACCGAAATGTACGGATTCCAGTAGCCGCGCCGCTCAGAGCACGATGCGGTAGACGAGTGTGCCGGTCGCCACGAGCGCGCCGTGTTCGTCTTCGATGCGAATCTCGCTGAAGTGGAGGTCTTTGCCCCGCCGAACGCAGCGGGCGATGCCGATGAGGTCGCCCTGGGCTCGGCCGCAGTAGTTGACGGTCATCGAGACGGTCGAGGCCCGCAAGCCCTTGTCGAAGTCGTGGCCCGCCCACACCGCCGACGCTCCGGAGGTGTCGACGAGCGCCGCGATCACCCCGCCGTGGAACTCCTTGCCGTCGTTGGTGAGTTGGTCGGCCAGCGGGACACGCAAACGCACCTCGTCGGCGCTCCACAACTCGACGCGGGTCCCGAGCGACGCGATGAACTTCGTCCGAACCATCAGTTTCGAGAAGCGCTCACGCCACGTTGCTTGTTCGGTTTCGGTGAGGGCCATGGCCCGAAGCGTGCCCCGTGACCGAGGTCACGCGCCACTTCGTCGACGCAACGGGTCGAGGGCCGTACAGTCGCAACTATGGCGAGTGCAGTACCGGGCCCAGCGGGCTTGCCCCCGACTCGCATCGTGATCGCATCGAAGTCGGCGCGCGTGAACGTGGTCGCACGGGGCGACGAGTTGGTGGTGCGGGGCGCGGCGTACACCACCGAACCCGACGGCACGGTGCACGTCACGACTCGGTCGGCTTCGGTCGACATCGAGTGTCCGGACGACTGCGACGTCGTCATCGGCGTCGAGTCGGGTCGAGTGAGCGCCAAGGGTCGTCTCGGAGCAGTCCGAGTTTCGTCCGAATCAGGTCGGGTCGAGGTCGAGTCGGCACGCGAACTGGATGTGCGGAGCCAATCGGGTCGCGTCGAGGTGGGCACGGTCGAAGGACTCGCGCGCGTGAACGTGACATCGGGCCGTTTCACCGTTGGTCGAGCGGGCTCCGTCGATATCGCAGTGCAATCCGGCCGGGTTGTCGTCCAGGACTGTGGTGACGCGATCGTGCAGTCACTCTCCGGCCGGATCGAGCTCGCGACGCGGGCTGGGTGTGACGTCGACATCCGCACGACCTCGGGTCGAGTCTCGGTTTCCGTGCCGCGCGGCTGTTGTCCGTCGGTCGTGACCGACATCCGATCCGGGCGCGTCGACTGCGCGGTGCCGCAGGGCAACGACGGCGCGATCTCGGTGCATGCGGTGTCGGGCCGGGTGACGATCGAGGAACGGTCGTGACGACGTCGGCGCTCTCGCCTTCGGGAGCTATCACGTTCAGTGACATCGCAGGCTTCACCCGGTTCACGTTGGAAGCGGGCGACGTCGCAGCCCTCGCGCTCCTCGATGAGTTCGAGTCGATCGTGCGCACGGCGCTGCCATCCGGCGGTCGAATCGTCAAGATGTTGGGCGATGGCGTGCTGACCTTCGTTCCTGACGCGTGCGCTGCGCTGCACGGCGCCGCTGAGCAACAACGACGGTTTGCCGCGTGCGCCTCGGCCGAGCTGCCACTGTGGGTACGGACCGGGGTGCATTTCGGTTCGCCGATCGAACGCGGTGGCGACCTGTTCGGGCACGACGTCAATCTCGCGTCGCGTGTGGCCGACCAAGCCATTCCGGGTGAAATCCTCGCCACCGCGGCGGCGATCGCGGCGGCGGGGCCCGACGCGGGACTGCAGCTTGCCGAGATCGGACCGGTCTTCGTCAAAGGGATCGACGACGCGATCCGTCTGTTTCGAGTCGAGGCCACGTTGCCGGTGGTCGATCCCGCGTCGTGCTGACCTGGCGGCGCGGCGGACTGCCGGCGCGCGGGCCGCTCGTTGGTACCGTCGGGAGATGACGACCTTCGATCTCACCGGGCGAGTCGTGCTCGTCACCGGTGGCAACAGCGGCATCGGACTCGGAATCGCCGAGGCGTGCGCGGCCGCCGGTGCCGACATCGTCATCTGGGGAACGAACGCCGAGAAGAACGACCGTGCGGCCACACGCCTGCGTGCGGCCACACAAGAGCGCGAGGGCGGATGTCGCGTGCTCGCACAGCAATGCGACGTCGGCGACGAGCGCGCCGTTGTCGAGGCGTTCGCAACTGCGGTCGACGAAATGGGCAAGGTGGACACCTTGTTCGCCAATGCGGGCGTGGGTGGATACGCGCCGTTCACGCGCATGTCGCTCGACGAGTGGCACCGCGTGTTGCGGGTGAACCTCGATGGCGCGTTCTTGTCGTTGCGAGAAGCCGCGCGCCACATGGTCGAGCGCGGTGAGGGCGGCTCGCTCGTCGCGATCTCATCCGTCAGCGCCTATGACGGCGCGCCCGGCATGCAGCACTACGCGGGCGCGAAGGCTGCGCTCTTGTCGATCATGCGCGGACTTGCGGTCGAACTCGCTCGATCGGCGATCCGCTGCAACTCACTGTTGCCGGGTTGGACTCGCACCGATATGAACGCCGGGATCTGGACCGAGGGCTCCAAGATCATGGACAACACAACGAAACGCACGCCGGTACGGCGATGGGCCGACGGTTCCGACATGGGTCCCGCTGCGGTGTTCCTCGCCGATCCCAGTTACACGTTCCACACCGGTGACGCGATCGTCGTCGACGGGGGCTACACGATCTTCTGATCGGCCGGTGGGGCCAGCGGTTCGGCGGTTTTGTGGTTCGGCGGTTTCGTGGATCGGTGGTGTCGACGATTCCGCCCGGCTTGGCGTCCGCCTGCGTCAGAGCCGCAGGTCGGTACGGCCCGGAGTCGCCGGCGAGGTAGCCGGGTACGTGCGTGTCCGATCGGATCCGCGCGCCCGATCGCGCGCCGAGGAGTTGCCGCGCGGCGCACTGCGGCCCGACGACGGATGGCGTCTCGCTCGGCGGGCGACGAAGCCGCCGATCCACAACGCGATGCCGCCGACGAGCAACACGATCGCGGTCGGCAGGATCCGCTTGCCGTACGCATTGGCGAAGGGAGCGAGCGTCGTGCTCGTGGTGGAACCGATGGCCCGAAGCCCGGCGGGAACGATGAGGTAGAGCACAACCGGGAACACGGCAATCGCAGCGAGTCGCCGACCGACGATCGCGACGGCGGCCCAGGGCTCGGGATGGATCGACACGCCGAGTCCGAAACCCGCGATCGCAATGAGTGACGCAATCACCAACGCGGTGTCGACGCCGCGATCGACCGGTTCGAGATCGGGGATGCGTGCGGCGTCGATGCGCAACTCGAACGGTTCGACGTCCGCGAGTCTCGTTGCGAGTTGTGGGCTCAGCCCGGTCGCCACGTCGACCAGCGCCGTGTTGATCGCAGCCGAATCGATCCCGACCTTGCCCTGGCGCTCGCCGTCGAGCAACTGTTCGTGGATGGAAGCGATCGTTGTCGCGAACGCATCGGCCACGCGCGGATCGGACACCACGGCGGCCGCGACTGCTTCGATCTCGGCGGCGGGGATCTGTTCGGCAACGTCGGGAGGGAGCGATCCGGCGATCTGTTCGGACAGTTGACTCGACAGGGATTCAGTGACCGCGGCTGTGTCGATGAGCGACGTCGCAAGGTCGCGCGTTGCGGTCGGGTCGAGAATCGTGCGCTGCGCGCAGAACGCCCAGAACCCGATCGATGCGGCGATCGCGCCGATGCCCAACATGAAACGAGCGGGCAACGCCATCGGGGTCATCCACCAATATCGCACGCGCCGTCGTATGTCGGGTGCCATAGTGGGTCGATGTGGCCACCGACGCTGGAAGACGATCAGGTTGTCTTGCGTCCAATCGATCCCGGGGATCGGGAATCGATCTACTCGGTGCTGTCGACGACCCCAGATATTGCCCGTTGGACCCGGGTGCCGTTTCCCTACGAGCGAACGCATCTCCAACAGTTCTTCTCGCTCGTGGAGACCTGGCACGGCGCCCGGTCCGACGCCGTGTGGGCCATGACATCTCCCGACGATGCTCGGTTGCGCGGTTGCATCGGCGCGCATCGAATTGGTGCCCCGTGGCGCGCCCGGTCGGGATTTCTCCCCGATGAACCGGGCTATTGGCTGATGCCCGAAGCGAGGGGGCGAGGATCGATGACCCGCGCGCTGACGCTCGTGACCGACTGGCTTCTCGACGATCTCGGTCGCCCCGAGGTGAACATCCAGGTGAAAGTCGGGAACGCGGCATCACGCGCCGTCATCGAACGGGTCGGATTCGTGCACACGGGCACGGTGCTCGCGACTGAGGTCGACGACGACCCGATGCCGGTCGATCACGAACGATTCGTGTTGCGGCGCTGATCAGCCCTTCGACCCTTGGGCGGCGACCGCAGCCGCAGCCGCGGTCGCTCGAGCGGAATCGAGGTAGCGGCCTTTCACGCCGCCAGGGCCGATTGCGCCCGCCGGGGAGAGATCGTCGTCGAGTTCGTAGATCAATGGTTCGCCCGTCGGCAGGTTCAGATCGATGACGTCCGCATCGCTCAGCCCGTCGAGGTGCTTGATGAGCCCACGCAGCGAGTTGCCGTGCGCGGCGACCAGCACCGTGTGCCCGGCGCGGAGGTCGGGCACGATCCCGTCGTACCAGTACGGCAACATGCGTTCGATGACGTCCTGCAAGCACTCCGATGTCGGCAGCACGTCGCGGGGGAGCATGTTGTAGCGCGCATCGATTCCCGATTGCTCGTCGTCGGTCGCCATCGGCGGCGGGGGCACGTCGAAACTGCGTCGCCACACCTTCAGCTGGTCCTCGCCGAACTCGGCAGCAGTTTGGGCTTTGTTCTTGCCCTGCAACGCTCCGTAGTGGCGTTCGTTGAGGCGCCAGCTGCGGCGGACCGGGATCCACTTACGTCCCATCGCGTCGAGCGCGAGTTCGGCGGTTCGGATGGCGCGTACCTGGAGCGACGTGTGGACGACGGTCGGCGCAATTCCCGCCGCCGCGAGTTCGGCCCCGCCCCGCGTCGCCTCCGCACGACCCTGTTCAGTCAGATCGACGTCGACCCAGCCGGTGAACAGGTTCGCCAGATTCCACTCGGACTGACCGTGCCGCAAGATGATGAGTGTCGCCATCACGCCAGTCTGCCGAAACGGCGCTCGCCCGCCCGAACTTTCCGTCCGATCGCCTGAACTTTCCGTCCGATTCCGCTACGTCGCCCCCGTGGTGTGCCTCGGGCGCGCGTCGGGCGGCCGCAGGCGTCAGCCGTGTGCGGCCTTGGCCTGCGCGATCGCGGCCTGCGCAGCCGCTGCACCCTCCCACCCTCGGGTTTCGGAGCCCTTGCCCGGTTCGAGCAGCTTGTAGACGTCGAAGAAGTTCCCGATTTCGTCGAGGAGATGCTCGGGGAGGTCGTGCATGTCTTGGTACTGCTCCCAACGCGGATCGCTCGCCGGCACACACAGCACTTTCGCGTCGGCCCCCTTCTCGTCGGTCATCCAGAAGACCGCGACCGGCCGAACCCAGATGTGGCAGCCCGGAAACGTGGGTTCGTCGAGCAACACCAGCGCGTCGAGCGGATCGCCGTCGTCGCCGAGGGTGTGCGGGAAGAACCCGTAGTCGGTCGGGTATCGAGTTGCGGTGAAGAGCATGCGGTCGAGCCAGATCTCGCCGGTGTCGTGGTCCATCTCGTACTTGTTGCGCGAACCGCGGGGGATCTCGACGATCATGTGGTGGAGCTGGGACGGACTGTCGGTCATGGCGGCCATGTTCGCGCGTCGTAGCCTGCCCGGCTCGTGACCTCGAACAACGAACCTGGGCGCTCCAACGCCGAGCCGTCTGCGACGTTGCGGGTCGTGTCGCTCTGCACCGGCAATGCGGCTCGCTCGGTGATGGCGGGGGTGCTGTTGGCCGAGCACGTGCCGGGCCTCGACCTCACCACCAGTGGCACTCATGTCATCGAGGGCATGCCGATCTCGTGGCGCACCCGTGACGCAATCCGAAGCCTCGGGCTCGAGCCGCCGCCGCACCGCAGCCGTCAGGCCACCAACGAAGAACTCGACGAGGCCGACCTCATCATCGCGGCGGCTCGCGATCACGTCCAGTGGATGCGGCGGGTGCACCCCCGAGCGGCAGCCCGGACCGCGACGTTGAAGCGTCTCGCGCGCGACCTCGCCGACGACGATCGCCCGTTCGCGGAACGGGTCGCCGACCTCGGACTTGCCGACGTGACCCTCGAAGCGTGGGAAGACGTGATCGATCCCGCGGGCGGTGATGTCGATGTGTTCGTCGAGACGGCCGCGGAGATCGCCGAGAACATCCACGCGCTGGCGCCTCGGCTGCGCGCATGACCAATCCGGCGGCCAGCGCGGTCGAACGTGCGATTCGGGCAACGCACCGGTTTTTCGAAGCGAACAGTGGCTGGGGTGAACCGAGCCGCGACGCGATCGAGGAGTGGGCGCACGACCGAGCGTGTCAGTGTCCCGACGAGTGTTGGGTTGCGCCGGTCGGCATCTGTGAGCACGGACTCGCGAGTTGGTGGCTCGTCCTGCGCTCGATGGGTGAACACGTCGACCTCGCGCCGACGATCGATGCAAGTGTCGGCCTACGCCACGCCCCGAACTTCCGTGACCTCGGGGGTCTCGTCACCGTCGACGGGCGCTCGATTGCGCCCGGACGGCTCTTTCGCAGCGGTGTCTTCGATCAACTCGACGACATCGACCGATCACACCTGCGCGCGATCGGATTGCAGGTTGCGATCGATCTGCGATCCAGTGACGAGCGCGCCGCTCGGGTGAACGCGTTTCCCGACGGCGTGGACGAGTTGGTTCGGCCGGTCACCGATGTCTCGGCTCACCCGCAGACGATTGCCGACCGGATCGCGCGCGGTGACACCGACGGGCTCGGTGCCGAGATGTTGATCAGCGGGAACCGCCACTTCGTCGAGGACCAGGCACCGCGTTTCGGCGAAGTCGTCCGAACGATGCTCGACCCCGTGAACCACGCTGTGGTGGTGCACTGCACGGCAGGGAAGGATCGCACCGGATTCGCGGTGGCGTGCGCGCTGTGGACCCTTGGAGTCGACGGAGACACCGTCACCGCCGACTACCTCCGGACGAACTCGATCATGCACGACCACCATGAACGCACGCTGGCCGAGGTCGCATCCCGCGGAATCGACACGACCAAGCTCGAGGAGATGCTCGTGGTGCGGGCCGAATACCTCGATGCCGCAGTCGACGCCGCCCGGGCCCGGTACGGCTCGATCGACGGCTTCGTTCGTGCAGGGCTCGGCATCGGCGACGCCGAACGCGACGCGGCCCGGTCACGGCTACTGCTCCCCTGAGTATCGTGGCGCTCGTGACGAGCGCCGACAACCCGACCGTTCCCGAGAAGGTGCGCGAGATCGAGCAGCAGTTGCTCGCGCCCGACAGCCACTTTGGCCTGATCGACATCGAGATCGACGGGCAGCCGATCAAGACGTTCGCGAATCGAACGACCAACCTGCGTGACCTGGTCGCGAACTCGGCGAACTTCGGCACCAAGGAATACCTCTGCGAGACCGACGGAAGCACCGAACGGCGCGTCGATTTCGCAACCCATCGCGACATGGTGGCGAGCCTGGCCGCCGTCCTCGCCGACGAGTACGGAGTCGGGAAGGGCGATCGGGTTGCCATCTTGGGCGCCAACGGCATCGACTGGATCGTGGCATTCTGGGCGTCGGTCAGCCTCGGGGCAATTGCGTGCGCCTTGAACGGATGGTGGACCGGGCCCGAAATCGAATACGGCGTCGGCTACGTCGAACCGAAGGTGTTGATTGCCGATCGCAAGCGCATCGCGCGGGTTCCCGGCGGGCTCGACGTTCCGGTCATCGTCATGGAGGACGAGTTCCCCAAGCTGACGACCGCCCGGGCCGGTGCCGATCTGCCCCAGACGCCGATCGACGCCGACGATCCTGCGATCATCTTGTTCACGAGCGGGACGACGGGTCGGCCCAAGGGCGCAGTGCACACGCACGGCAACGTCGGTTCGTTGCTGTCGATGTTGTTCTTCCAAGGCGCTCGGGCTGCGTTCAGCGGTCCTCCGTCACCTGATGGCGCGCCGAGCGAACCGTGCCAGTTCATGACCAGCCCGCTGTTTCACGTCTCGGGTCTGCACACGGGTGCGGTGATGTTCATGGCCACGGGTTTGCGGAGCGTTTGGTGGCTCGGCCGCTTCGATGCGGGCGCGGTCGCGCCGGTCATCGAACGCGAGCAGTGCACGGGGTGGTCGGTCACCGAGACGGTGTTGCACCGATTCGTGCATCATCCCGACGTTGCTGCCGGCAAGTTCGACTTCGCAGCGGTGCGCACGGTCGGCGGCGGCGGTTCGGCCGTTCCGCCCGCGACCCAAGAGCTCGCGCGCTCCGTCTTTCCGAACGCCGCCCGCTCAATGGGTTTCGGCTACGGCCTCACCGAATGCACGGCGCTTGCAACGACCAACTTCGGTGAGGAGCTCTTGGCCTTTCCAACGAGTTGTGGTCGACCGCTGCCGACGGTGTCGCTCGAGATCCGCGACCCGGACGCTCCGTTCGGCGAGGCGTTGCCCGACGGCACCGAAGGGGAGGTCTGGATCCGTTCGCCAATGGTGATGCAGGGGTACTGGCGGATGCCCGAGGCCACGGCCGAGACGATCCACCCCGGCGGTTGGCTGCGGACTGGCGATCTCGGGTGGATGGATCAGGGTCGGCTGTACCTTGCGACCCGACGCAAGGACTTGATCCTGCGCGGTGGCGAGAACGTCTACCCGGCCGAGATCGAAGCGCGGCTCGTCGAACATCCCGCCGTCGACGAGGTCGCCGTGGTGGGCGTGCCCGATCCCGAGTTCGGCCAGGCCGTACGCGCGGTTCTGGTGTTTCGTGCTGGCGTGCCGGAACCGTCCGACGATGACCTCCGCGACTTCTGCGCGGCAGGGATCGCGTATTACAAGGTGCCGACGGAGTGGGTGCGTCGACGCGAGCCGCTCCCGCGCAACGCAATGGGCAAGCTCATCCGCGATGCGCTCGACGCGACGGCCGACCCGACCCGTACGTTCGTCGAGGAGTGACGTGCCGCTCGATCTCAGCGAGTTGTGTGCGCCGGAACGCACGGCGTTAGTGCTGCAAGAGGTGCAAAACGGTGTCGTCGGGACGCCCAGCGCGCTGCCGGAGTTGGCGGCGTCGGCCGCGGCGGTCGACCTCATCGGGAACTGCGCTCGCCTCGCGGCGCGAGCCCGCGCAGTCGGTATTCCGGTGTATCACTGCACCGCAGCGACGCGTTCGGACCTGACTGGGGCGAACCGCAACGCGCGGTTGTTCCACGGGGTCTTGAAGTCGCCGGTTCAGTTGCTCCCCGGAACCGACGCAGTGCAGGTGCCCGACGCGATCGGCGTCGACCAACGAGACGTCGTCCTCGAGCGCTACCACGGGGTCGGACCGATGACGGGCACGCAACTCGATTCGATGTTGCGCAACGGCGGCATCACCACGATTGTGGGCGTTGGCGTGAGCCTCAACATCGGGATGTTCAACTTCTGCGTCGACGCAGTGAATCGCGGCTACCAGTTCGTCATGCCGCGCGACGCAGTGGCGGGCGTCCCACGGGAGTACGGCGAAGCAGTGCTCACCAACTCGTTGTCACTGCTCGCGACGTTGACCACCACCGACCGGGTGCTCGACACCTGGGCGTAGCCGGGTGCCGCCGACAGCGACGCGCGCAAAGATCGACCGCAAGCTGGTCGTACCGGTCCCGAGGAACGTGATGTGGGCGGTCTGGCCTCGGGGGAGTGCGCCGGCGAGCACGCTCGGCTGCCCGAACTCGTCGCGCCACGCCAGGCTGAACGTGCCCAGCGCGGCACGCGGCTCGCCGGGAATGCCGAGTTCGAGCGCGACCGTCTCCCGATCGACGCCGGTACGTTCGCTCACGACGACCGCGAGACCGACCACCGTGCGAGCGAGCGAATGCAGGCGATCGAGGGGCGTCCAACTCGCCACGTCGGTTCGGGCGGCACACGGAAGTCCCTCGCTGCCGCAGAACACGATCAGCGACTTCTGCCGTTCGGCCTCGACCGTTCGCTCGCGATCGTCGGGACCGATCACCGTGACTTCGGCGATGCGGTGGCCGATGCGATCGACTTCGGCGAGTACGTCGATCGTTCCCGACGGGTAGCGGATCTGGTCGAGCAACGAACGGGCCGCGTCGGCGAGTGCGCCGTTGATTGCTCCGAGGCCTTCGTTGGCGATGGCCTGATCGAGTCCGGCCGACGCGCGCGCGTAGGAACCCGCCAGGACTTCGCGCAGGTACGCGCGAGCGGCGTCGAACGCCGGCCCTTCCATGGTGCCTCCCGTGCGTCGACGCCGTCCCTGGCGTCACGCGGCCATCCCAATGCCTGTTGTCGTCATCGGAACGTCGCGCGCCGATCTGTACGGAAAACTGCCTCGTGCTCGTCCGAGGTTCCCCACCGTCGACGATCGATGGGATTCAGCGGGAGTCTCGAATCTGACGCACCGTCAGATTCGGCGATAGCCTCAGTGCATGGTCACCATTCCCAAGATCATTTCGGTCGACGACCACGTCATCGAGCCCGCCAACGTGTGGAGCAGCCGGCTGCCCGCCAAGTTCGCCGATGTCGGACCCCGCATCGAGCGACGCAAGATCAAACGTATGGGTTACGTCGGCGGGGTGTTCAGCTACGAAGAAGCCACCGCCAACGAAGAGGGCACCTGGTGCGACTGGTGGTTGATCGAAGACCTCAACTACCCACTGACGCGATTGTCAGCGGCCGCGGGCTACCCGCGCGAAGAGGTCACGGTGAGCCCGATCACGATGGACGACATGCGACCGGGTTGTCACACCCAGGCCGACCGCCTCGCCGACATGGACGTGAACCACGTCGAAGCGAGCTTGTGCTTTCCGAGCTTCCCGCGATTTTGCGGCCAGACGTTCTACGAGCGCAAGGACCGCGAACTCGGTGACCTGTGCGTCAAGGCCTACAACGACTGGATGCTCGACGAGTGGTGCGCGGGCACCAACGGTCGCTTGATTCCGCTCATCATCATCCAGTTGTGGGATCCGGTCGCCGCGGCCGCCGAAGTCCGCCGCAACGCGGCAAAGGGCTGCCGCGCGCTCACCTTCAGCGAGATCCCGCCGTTTCTCGGGCTTCCGTCCGTGCACGACAAGGACCGCTTCTGGGATCCGCTCTTCCTAGCCTGCGAAGAGACCGGCACCGTCATCAACATGCACATCGGATCGTCGTCCAAGATGCCGTCGACCTCGACCGACGCACCTGCTGCTGTTGGCTCGACCCTCACCTACATGAACGCGGCGATGTCGTTGGCCGACTGGCTCATGTCGGGTGTGTTCGAACGCTTCCCGAAACTGACCATCGCCTACAGCGAAGGCCAGATCGGCTGGATCCCCTACGTGCTCGAACGCGCCGACAAGGTGTGGGAGGACAACCGTGGCTGGGGCGGCGTGGCCGACATCGTGAAACGGCCTCCGTCGGAGTACTACCGCTCGAACGTCTACGGGTGCTTCTTCGACGATCCTCATGGGCTCGCGAACATCGGTGCAGTCGGTGAGGACAACATCACGTTCGAGACGGACTACCCGCACTCCGACAGCACGTGGCCGCACACGGTCAAGGTCGCGGAGGAGATCATGAAGGACCTGACCCAAGCGCAGGTCGACAAGATCTGTCGCGGGAACGCCATCCGCATGCTCGGACTCGACTTCTCGCTGTAACGTGCCGCCCTCGTGAGGGGCGGAGCGCGGTTCGTCGTCGTGGGGACGCTGGTGATTGCGGCGGTGGGCTGTGGTGGCGACGGGGGCTCGACGCTCGACGTCGAAGCGCTCGAAGCCGAGATCGCGGCGAACGGGTCAGCCGACCTCGAAGGGGCGGTCGTCGGCGACGCCGTGTGTCCCGACGATGCCGATATCGACGTCGGCGGGTCGTTCGAGTGCACCTTGACCATCGACGGCCAAGACGTGCCGTTCACGGTGACCCGCAAGCCGAAGCAGTACTCCTTTCGACCCACGAAGCGGGTGTCGACGCTTCCGGTTACCAATCTCGAAGCATCTGCCGCGGCGTTCGTGTTGCAGAACGAGGGCCTCGACGTCTCGGCCAACTGCGGTTCCGAGCAACGGACGTACCTGATCGTCACTGCGAAGACGACCGCGACCTGCTCGGTCGATTACGGCGGTTTCACGCGCGCACTCGAAGTCGTGGTCGCACGCGACGCGAAGATCCGCGACATCCGGTGGACCGAAGCCAAACTCGATTACGGCGTGGTGGCCGATCGGGTCGTGCAGCAATTGGTCGGGCCCCTGGGTGGAACGTTTTTCTTGTCGTGCCCCGCCACGTTCGCCGACGACACGGCCACCGCGGCGCTCACGCCCGGATCGACCTTTTCGTGCGTTGCGGTGCGGAACTTTGCCGAGATCGCGACGATCGAGGTGACGGTCGACGATGTCGAGGGTGCCGTCACGGCACGGGTGGTCCCGTAGTAGCGCGAAACTAGAACGCGTTCTATTATCGGCTCATGGCACGCGACACGTATCAGGTGCTCATCGGCGGGGCATGGGCCGATGGAGCCGACGGGACCTACGACATCGTCAACCCGGCCAACGGCGAGGTCGTCGGCCGCGCTCCCGAAGCGTCGGTGCAGCAGTCGATCGACGCCGCGGCAGCCGCCAAGGACGCGTTCGCGTCGTGGTCGCGCACCAAACCCGAATACCGCGCCGAGTTGTTGAAGAAGGCCGCGGAGGTCGTGCGCGCGCACGCCGACGAGTTGGTGCCGCTCGTGATCTCCGAGACTGGTTGTACGGCGACCGTCGGCAAGTCGATGCAGGTTCCGCAGGTGTTCGCTCGCTTCGATCGGTATGCCCGCGGCGCGCTCGACACCGACACGATCCCGCTGCCGCCGATGGAGATGCCCCAGACCGCACTCGCTCCTGGCGGCATCATGGGTGCGATCGCACGGCGCATCCCCGTCGGCGTCGTGGCGTGCATCACTCCGTACAACTTCCCGATCGTGAACATGGCCGGAAAGATCGGTCCGGCGCTGGCGACGGGCAACACGGTCGTCGTGCGTCCCGCATCGCAAGACCCGCTTGCGGTCATCGAACTGTGCCGGCTGTTGAACGACGAAGTCGGTTTTCCGCCGGGGGTCATCAACTGTGTCACTGGTTCGACCCCGCCGACCGGAGAAGCGCTCGTCGACTCGCGCGACGTCGACATGGTGTCGTTCACGGGTTCGACCGGCGTGGGACTGCGCATTGCCGAGGCGGGCGGGCGCACGATGAAGCGTTTGCTGCTCGAACTCGGCGGCAAAGGCGCGGCGCTCGTGCTCGACGACGCCGACGTGAAGACCGCGGTCGGCGCGATCGGCTCGGTGTGGACGTTCCACTCGGGCCAGATCTGTACGGCACCGACCCGGGCAATCATCCACCGCAGCAAGTACGACGAGGTCGTGGCTGGTCTCGCCAAGATGGCGAACGTCTTGAAGGTCGGCGACCCCCATGAGCCCGGTGTGGTGCTCGGACCGCTGATCAACACCGGCCACCGCGATCGAGTCGAGAGCTACATCGCGAGCGGCAAGGAGCAAGGCGCAACGGTGGTCGCCGGTGGAGGTCGTCCTGACGGCCTCGACGCCGGCGCGTATCTCCAGCCGACGCTCATCGCCGACTGTCGCCCAGACTTCCGGTGCGTCCGCGAGGAGATCTTCGGGCCGGTGATCGTCGCGGTGCCGTTCGACGGCGACGACGAAGAGGGCATCGCGATTGCGAACGACTCCGACTTCGGCCTCTACGACTACGTGTTCTCGAGCGACTCGGCGCGTGCGATGCGCGTCGGGAAGCTGATGCGCGCGGGCAACGTCGGCATCAACACCGTGCAGCGCAACCACGAGACGCCGTTCGGTGGGACGAAATACTCCGGCGTCGGCCGCGACGGTGGTGTGTTCGGTCTCCACGCCTACACCGAACTCCAGTCGATGGTCTGGCCCGGATGACCACGGTGTCGATCGTGCCCGACGGCGCGCTCGTCTACGGCATCCAGTTGCCGGTGCAGGCGAAGTCGGTGCGGACGTCGTCGGAGTGGGAACGCGATCCCGGCGTCGGCACTACCGAACTCGTGCGCGCCGCACTGGCCTGTGACGACGCGGGGTTCTTCTACGTCGCGGTGTGCGACCACGTCTCGGTCGCGCCCGCCGCAGCCGAGGCCGGCGGCATGTCGTACACCTGGTACGAACCCGTCGCGACGCTGGCATATCTCGCGGCGGTGACCAGCCGCACCCGTCTGATGACCAACGTGTACGTCGCCGCGTATCGCTCGCCGCTGCAGACCGCGAAGTCGTTTGCGACCCTCGACGCGTTGAGTGGCGGACGATCGATCCTCGGGATCGGGGTCGGCCATCTGGAGTCGGAGTTCGACGCACTCGGAGTCGACTACGCCGCGCGGGGGCGCCTGACCAACGAGGCGATCGATGGCGTGGTCGCGGCCTGGGCTGCCGAACCCACCCAACAACCGGCGCCGGTGCAGCAACCTCGTCCTCCGATCTGGATTGGCGGATCGGGCGCGCCGGCGTTGCGACGTGTCGCCGAGCGCGGCGACGGATGGATCCCGCAGGGCACGATGCGCAAGTTGATGCCCGAGTCGATCGATGCCATCCGGCGCCGGCGCGACGAGGTCCGCGCCGGCCAGGCCCTCGACATCGGCTACATCCACGAGTACGTCTATGTCGGCGACGCCGACTGGGACTTCGGCGACTACACCGTGAGCGGCAGCGACCAACGCGTCATCGACAAGTGCAACGAGATGGGTGCCATGGGTGTGAACCACCTCCAGATGCGATTTCGAGCGCGCGACATCGAGGAGTTCTGCGACCAGGTCGCAGCGTTCGGTGACCGCATCGGCCCGTACCTCGAAGGTCAGGGTGCTGTATGACGCCGGTATGCACGCTCCGTCAGGATTTCCGAGCACCGGCGTGGGGCCCGGCATCGGCCAGCGAGATCTACTCCGAGGCGTTTGCGATGTGGGAGTGGGCCGACGCGCAGGGCTTCGCGATGAACGTCGTCTCCGAGCATCACGGGGTCGACGACGGCTGGATCCCGTCGCCCTTCACTGTTGCGGCAATCGGGCTCGCGCGGACGAAGCGCATCCCGTGGTTCGTTTCCGCGGCCTTGGCGCCGTTGCACGACCCGATCCGGCTCGCCGAACAGATCGCGGTGATCGACAACGCGTTTCCCGGTCGATTGATGACGGTGCTCGGCGCGGGCTATCGCGTCGAAGAGTTCGAGATGGCAGGAGTCGACCACGCCCGTCGTGGGCCATTGCTCGAAGAACACGCCCGCGCGATTCGTGACGCGCTCGCGAACGAGACCGTCGAGTGGCAGGGGCGCACGATGCGCGTGACGCCCCGCCCGATCACCCAGCCCCATCCGGTGTTGCTGATGGGTGGTGGAGTTCCGGCCGCAGCGCGTCGAGCCGCGCGCCTCCACCTTCCGATGATGCCGATGAACAGCGATCCCGAGTTGCCCGAGGCGTACCAAGCCGAAGCCGCAAGAATCGGCTTCGACGGCGGCTACGTGATGCATCCGAGCGGCCCGACCTTCGTCCACGTCGCCGACGATCCCGACCGCGCGTGGAACGACATCGGTCAGTTCCTGTTCTACGAGACGTCGACGTACGCGTCGTTCCAGACGCCCGGGCAACACTCGATGCCGGTGGTGCATGCCACCGACGTCGAGGACCTGAAGGCTGCACCCAACCTCTGGGTCGACACCCCCGACGGAATCGTCGAGCGAGTTCGCGAGGGCGGCGATCGAATTGGTGCACTCAACTTCCATCCGTTGGCGGGCGGATTGCCGCCGCGGCTGGCATGGGAGAGCCTCGAACTGTTTGCCGCAAAGGTGCTCCCGCAGATCCGCTGACTGAGTAGCGATCATCTGGACTCGTCATCGTCGCCCGCCCGACCTCACGCCCCAGATCCGCCAGTGGTTCGACAACGCTGGGTGTGCGTCGACGCGCTTCGAATCACCCGGCGACAACCAGTTCTCCGTCGGTTGCGAGCGGGTCGACACGACGACGCGCGCCGCGACCGATGCGCGATGGTTCCGCTTCGTCGACGACTGAGGTTTCCCGACCCGCTCGTCGCGGTCGAACCCGACGATCGCGCGATCAGATCGCGAGCACGAGGGCCGCGACGGCGAGCGCGGTTGTGCCGTAGGCCGTGGTGGCCAGCACCCGCGGGTTGGCGACCGAACGCCCCTCCATCGTGGTGCGAGCGACGATCCGCGCGTGGCCCATGGCAGCCATCCACGCCGCGCCGCCGCTCACCAATAGGCCGAACACGAGAAAGCGAGCCGTGACCGACTCGAAGCTGTCGAGGATGCGCCGCAGGATCGCGCCCGCGCATGTGATCACGGCGAGGCCCGAACGCGACCACGCAAGGTCGGTGCGTTCTCCCGCGAGTCCGGGGAGCGCTTCGTCGTCGACGACGTCGGGGCGCAGCGCGTCGTTCACTCGGCGGTGCCGATCAGGGCAACCACGGCTGCGACGGTACTTGCGACTGCGATCCCAATGGCCAGCACCTTGGGCAGGTTCGACGGTGGCAGTGGCGCGCCTCTCCGCATCGCCGACTCGTTCGCCTCCCAGCGGCGATAGCTCGTGTACGACAGGACCGCGCCGAGCGTGATCAACGGAACTCCGACGGCGCGTGCCCCCCACGACCATTCGAACTC
>SXIR01000165.1 GCA_005772765.1 Actinomycetota bacterium | reverse complement strand
TCAACCCCGGCAACTCGGGCGGGCCGCTGTTGAACACCCGCGGTGAGGTCATCGGCATCAACACCGCGATCGCACCGACCTCGGTGTCGAACAATGTCGGATTCGCGATCTCGATCTCATCGGCAAAGCCGATCATCGAGGCGTTGCGTCAGGGCGATGAGCCCCGCATTGCGTTCCTTGGTGTCGAAACCGAGACACTGACGCCGCAGCGGGCCGACGACGAAGGCGTCGAGGCGACGTCGGGCGCAATCATCGTCGACATCGTCGAGGGTGCCGCCGCCGACGAGGCCGGACTCGAAATCGGTGACATCGTCATCAGCATCGAAGGTGTGACGACTCCGACCACCGAGTCGTTGCTCCGACAGATTCGACGGCACCGGGTTGGCGACGCGGTCGAGCTCCAGGTCGAGCGCGACGGCGACGTCGAAACGGTCATCGCGACGCTGGGACGACTGCCCGACGACAACGTGTGAGCGCCGAGGTTCCGTTGGCGTCGGGCCACGATTTCGGCGGGCGGTCAAGCACGACCGCGCTGATCGGGCTGGCATCGGAGGCGACCGGTAGTCTCGGTCACCCTGATGCTGCCGGACGACCAGGAGTGATCCGCGATGGCGATCAACCCCGATGCACTGCAAGAGATCCCGCCGCAGGGTCACGTGAAGATCGTCTACATGGGCCCGGTTGCGCCCCATTGGGATGTCGTGCGCATCTTTGGTGACGGCAACACGATCCGTGAGTTCGCGCAGCGAGTCGATGCTCGGCTGCAGTTGTTGCCACCGCACGACCCGCAGTTCCGCCGCAACCGCGAGCGGGTTGCCCGTGACGCCGAACGCGAACATCTGATCTGCGAGTGGGACCTCGGCTACGACGAAGACGCCGTCTGAACCGAAGGATTGTCGGGCGGCACAGTCGCCAACGACTCGATGAACGACGCGATGAACGACGCGGTCAGGCGTCGCGTTCGTAGCGGGCCCGCAGCAGGACGGCGGCGGCGTTGCACAGCAACGTGATCGCCAACAACACGATGATCGCCGCCGGTGCGAGTTCGAGCTTGAACGACGACTTGGCTTCACCGGCCCAGTTGAAGATCACCATTGGCAGCGCGGTGTAATCGCCGCGCAGCGTGTCGGCGAACGACTGGTTCGGCGTGCGAAAGAACGTTCCGAGAAACGCTCCGGTCAAGATCAGCGGGGCGGTCTCGCCGAGCGCGCGTGACAGCGACAACACGGCTCCCGTGAGGATTCCGGCAAAGGCGTTGGGGAGCACGACGGTACGCACGACTTCCCACTGCGTTGCCCCGAGTCCGAATGCACCCTCCCGCAAGATCGAGGGCACCGCGCGAATGGACTCCGATGCGGTGATGATGACGATCGGGAGTACCAAGACCGACAACGTGAGGCCGCCCGACAAGAGACTTCGGCCACCGGTGAGGCCTTTGCCGTCGGCCATGTCGGTGCCCAACAACTTCACGAACACGGACAGGCCGAGCAGTCCGTAGACGACCGACGGCACGCCCGCGAGGTTGCGGATGTTGAGTCGAACGAGACGACTGAAACGGGTGTCGCGGGCGTACTCCTCGAGGTAGACCGCGGTGGCGATGCCGAGTGGGAACGCGGCAATGGCGACGAACCCAGCGAGCAGGAGCGAACCCTTGATCGCTTGGGCGACGCCGGCGCGACTCGGTGAGTTCGACAGGTCAGCGGTCAAGAAGTCGCTGCCGCGATCGGCAAGGGTGCCCCACCCGTCGGTGAAGACCTGGGCCAGCAATGTGGCGAGAAACGCGAAACAGGCGAGAAGGCACAACAAGATGGCGGCGAGAAATCCGAGGCCGGCCCAGTCGATGCGTTTGCCGGTCAATGACAACGGGCGGGCCGACGGGGTCACGATCGCGCTCATCAGTAAGCCTCACGCAGACGCCGCACGACTCGGTCGGCAACGAAGTTGAGCAACAAGGTGATGAGAAACAACAACAGTCCCAAGAAGAACAAGCTTTGGAAGGCGGCACCCGCTCCGGTGCCGCCGCCGCCGGCGACCGCGTCGGTACCGGCGGCCAATGCCGCCATCGCTGCGGTGATCGTCTGACCTTCGTCGAATGGATTGCTCGTGAACTGCGTGCCGCCGGAGCCGCCGGCAGCGAGCGCGACGACCATGGTCTCGCCGATTGCCCGCGAGGTCGCGAGGATCAGCGACGCGACGATGCCGGAGATGGCCGCCGGGAACACGACCCGCAGTGTGGTGGTGACCTTGCGGGCGCCGACCCCGTAGCTCGCTTCTCGCAAGGTCCGGGGCACCGCCCGAAGTGCGTCCTCGCTGACCGAGGCAACGAGTGGAGTCACGAGGATGCCGACACCGATGCCGGCGCTCATGAGCGAGAACAGGGTTGCCTGATCGCTCAGGTTCTGCACGACGTTGGGTGCGATCCAGCGGAATGCGAAGAAGCCCAACACGATGCTCGGGATGCCCGCGAGGATCTCGAGGATCGGCTTCAAGATCTTGCGCACCCGCGTCGGTGCATACTCGGCAAGGAACACGGCCGCGCCGAGTCCGAGGGGCGCGGCGATGATCATCGCAACGCCAGTGACGATGAGCGAGCCGACGAACAGCGTCGACAGGTCGAACTTGCCCTGCCGGGGAAACCACCCCGAGGTCCACAGGCTCGACAATTCGATGTTGTTCAAGAAGCTGACCGATTCGCCGAGGAGCGAGAAAACGATCGCAACGCTGATCAACATCGACGAGAGACCCGCGGTGAGAAAGACGCCGCGGATGGCGTCTTCTCGTCGCTGGCGTCGGCGGCTGCCGACCAGCAGATTCGGGTTCGCGTTGGTCGCGACGGTCATGGGGTCACTCCACCTTCAGCGGTCCGCACAGTAGCGGGGGCGGGTCGCACGCGACCCGCCCCCGGAACTTGCCATGGCGTTGTTCGACGCACGGTTCAAGGCTCAGCCCTTGGCTGCGGTCCAGGCGTCGACGGTTGCCTGCCAGGCCTCGTCGTTGAGCTGCACATAACCGCTGTCGGCGACCGAGGTGGAACCGTCTTCGGTCAGATAGAAGTCGACGAACGCCGCGACTTCGGGCTTCTCGGCAATGCTGGCCTTGCTCACATAGATGTAGAGGTCGCGGGCGAGCGGGTAGTCACCGCTGGCGATCGTGTCGGGGTCGGCCGCAACGCAGCCGTCACCACCATCGACTTCGAGTGACCTCACCTGGTCGGCGTTCTCCGAGGCGAAGGCGTAACCAACCCAACCGAGGCTGGCGTCGCTCCCGGCAATACCGCTGACAATCTGGTTGTCGTTCGACTGCGAGCTGTAGTCGGGGCGAACGGTCTCGACCTGGTCTTCGGTGATGGCGCCGGCTTCGAGGCGAGCCTCGGCGATGTCGCCGAGCGCGATCTCGATGAAGCTGTCGTAGGTGCCTGACTCGGCGCCCGGAGCCGTGATGTCGAGCGGTGCGTCGGGGTAGTCGCCCGACCCGCCGACTTCAGCGCCGAGATCGTTGGCGTCGGACCAGGTTTCGAAGTCTTCGGACTCCGGTCCGACCAACGCGTACAAATCGGCGAAGCTCAGGCAGTCGACGGCGTCGTTGTTCAGCGACGTGACGACCGAGAGTCCGTCGATCGCAACCTTGAGCTCGACGAACTCGATGCCGGTATCGGCGCAGTTGGTCGCCTCTTCGTCCTTGATCGGACGGCTGGCATCGGAGATGTCGGTCTCGCCCTGGCAGAACAACTGGAAGCCGTCTCCAGTTCCGGGCCCGTCGACGCGGATGTCGACGTCGGGATTGTCCTCGGCGAACAACTCGGCCACGAGCGACGTGATCGGCTCGACCGTCGAGCTTCCGGACACGACGACCGAACCCGTGAGGCCCGACGGGGTGTCTCCGCCATTGTCATCGGGCTCGTCGTCGCCACCGCAGGCGGCAAAGATCATGGCGGCCGTCAGGCCCAGCGCTGCGACTCGGGTGACACGCTGTGTACGAATCAACATTCGTCCCTTCCTCGAATGAGCCAGCCGCGAACGAAGGTTCGAGCCGGGCTGACAGTCCCGTCGGATGTCGAGGTCGAACCTACGGATCGCGGGTGGACAGCGACGGGCCGCAAGGTGAACGAACGATGAACGGACGCGGAAGGGTCACCGATGGCGACCTGGCGTCTACGACGATGTTTCGTCGGGTTCGCTCGGAAGGTGTCCGGTGACGATGAATCCGACCCACCGGCCGATCGTCACCGCATGATCGGCGGCCCGTTCGTAGTCGCGCCCGACGAACGAGATCTGGACAGCTTTCTGCAGCGACGGCTCGTCAGGCGCGCCTTCGGAGAAGATCGCACGGAACAGATCCTTTTGCAGGTCGTCCATGACGTCGTCCATGTCGGGGAGTGCCGCGGCCGCTGCAGCGTCTCCATCGGCGAATGCGTCGATCGCGACGTTGTGCAACATGGACGCCTGGGTGCCCATGCGCTCGACGATGCCCCGCACCTTCGGCGGGAGTTCTCGCGGATACAGCCGACGTGTGGCCCGAGCCACGTTCTTCATCAGGTTGTCGCTGAGCTGGATCTCGTGGATGATGCGCATGACCGCGAGGAGCGTCCGCAAGTCCACCGCAAGCGGTTGTTGCAGGGCGATCACCTGATAGCAGCGCTGTTCGAGGTCGAAGATCTCGTCTTTCAAGCGATAGTGCTCGTCGTACACCGCGGCGACCAGGTCGAGGTCGCCATCGAGAATGGAACGGGTGGCCCGCCCGATCTGCTCGCCGACCTTGGCGGCAAGCCGCACGACATCGGAGCGGATCTCGCTGAGTTGATCGTCGTAACTTTTCCGGGTTTCGTTCATGGCGTGGGTGTCCGGTCGGAGGGGCTCATGGTGGTCGCTCGTCACTCGTGCATCTTGAGGGTTCGACGCTCTGCTGCGGTACCCGAAGGTTGACCCCTCGTCCGTTGTTCACCGGTCGTTCACCGATCGGACCCCTGCACCTTACGGTGTGGCCGATCCCGGGGCGTACCGTTGCGTTTGCTCGTCGTGGATGTCTTCGCGATGCTGGACGTTCACCAGCCAGCCGAACTCGGAGCCATTCGTGACCCAGACCCCCGACCCGCAAGGCTCCGACATGAGTTCGACGCTCGTCAGTGCACCAATCGTCCACGCCTCGGCCTCCCCACACCCCGATGGCGAGATCGTGTTCGGCCTCGAGTCGGTGTCGGTGAGTTACTCGGGATCGGTGGCCGTCAGCGACGTTTCGCTCGATGTCCGAGCCAACGAGATCGCGGCGCTGATTGGTCCGTC
>SXIR01000164.1 GCA_005772765.1 Actinomycetota bacterium | reverse complement strand
CTCGGGTTGGTAGGAGTCGTAGTACGACACGACGTACTCGACTCGGTTCTTCGGAAAGAACTCGCGAAACTCGGCCGCGAGCTGCGCCGCGAGTGACTTGTTCGGCGCCAACACGATCGTGGGGCGTTGGGCCCGCGCAATCACATTGGCGATCGTGAAGCTCTTCCCGGATCCGGTGATGCCGAGCAACGTCTGGAAGCGGTCGCCTCGTTCGATCCCGGCAACCAACGCGTCGATTGCCTCGGGCTGATCGCCCGCCGGTGAAAGCTCGGTCGCGAGTTCCAGGTCGGCCATGCGGCGATCCTACGGACCGGTTGGGACACGGCGGCCGCTGCGGCCGCTGCGGCCCGATCAGACTGCCAACGCGACGATCTCGGGCCAAATTCGATCGATCTGCGCGTCCAGCGCGTCGAGATCACCTGCGTTGTCGATGACCCACGTCGCCAATGCCCGCCGATCCTCGTCGCTGGCCTGCTGCGCGATGCGCCGTTGCGCGTCGGCCCGCAACACTCCGCGGGTCTCCAGTCGCCGCAGCCGCGTCTCGAGCGGGGCTTCGACCACGATGACACCGGGATAATCCGGTAGCCGTTTGGGGTCTTTGGCCTTGCTCTCGGCCAAGAGCGGAACGTCGTGCACCACGATCGCGTCGGGATCACAGGCTGCGAGTCGTGTGAGGAACTCGGCGGCGATCGCGGGATGAGTGATCGCTTCGAGATCCTGGCGAGCCGCGTCGGTCTCGAAGGCGAGCTCGGCGAGGCGAGCCCGGTCGAGCGAGCCGTCGGCGGCCAGGACCTCGGAGCCGAATCGCTCGACCAGTTTGACGAGCGCCTCCGTGCCGGGCTCGACGACGTCGCGCGCGATCTGATCGGCGTCGATGATGATCGCCCCTTTCGCGGCTAATCGTGCAGCAACAGTCGATTTGCCCGATCCGATACCTCCGGTCAACCCGATCATCAGCACGGGGCGAGAGTCTACGTACGGGCCGCCGCTCGCCGATCAGTACGCAGGCCGATCCGTTGGGATCGGCACGGAACTGGGCTCGTTGCCCAGGCGGGCCGAGATGACCGAGACGCGCGAGGACAAACCACCGATTCCCGACTCCCTGGTGGGGGTCGAACCGCCCGACGCGCCGAACACGGTGGTCGAGTTCGGCGACTTCACGATCGTCCCCAAGCTGCGCTTCATGACCTCGGGTGTTCGTTGGGCGGCGGTCGCGCTCGGCGCGGGGATCTCGCTCATTCGCGGACCCGGCGATCCGGTTCCGTGGGCCTGCGCGATCAGCCTCGTTGCGTTCTCGCTCTGGCAAACCCTCCAACCACCCGATCTCGAACGCCTCGGGCCCGGCGTCAACACAGCCGTCGGTCTGGAACTCGGCCTCGCCGGCGCCGTCACCTTGCTCACCGGTGGGCTCGAGAGTCCCTACGTCCTCACCTCGATGGTCCCCTTGATGCTCGCCGGTTATGCCTGGGCATCGCGACGCATTTTGCTGGTGGCGTACGTCGGCCTCGCGATCGTCGGTTTGCTCGGGCTGCTGCGACGAGCAAGCCCCGAATCGTCCCGCAGCGGCGTACTCCTCGGCATCGTGCTGTTGTTGTGCGGCGTGCTCGGTGCCTTTACGCGTCGCCTCATCGAGGAGAGCGCAGCACGGCACACCGCGACGCTCGATCAGATGACGCGCATGACGCGGGCGAACGACATGCTCGTGTCGTTGCACGGGTTGGCACAAACGCTGCCGTCGTCGCTCGACCTGACCGAAGTGACCGAGTCGTTGCGGCTACGACTGCGCGAGACCTTTCAATATGGCGCACTCCTCGTTGTCGTGCGCGACGAACTGACATCGAGTTGGCGAACGGCGGTGGCCGACGGATTCCGCGCCCCCGACACGTACAGCGACGCCCAACTGGTACCTGCGCTCGCATCGTTGGCTCACCAACCGGCAACCGTCGTGCACAAAGACCACTTGATCGCGGCGACGACGTCGGTGGCGCCCATGTCTCGGTCCGGCCTCTACACCACGCTCTCCGCCCGCGACCGCGTCGTCGGCCTCATCGCCATCGAGCACAAGGACCCTGCCCGCTATCACGAGTCCGACCGCGAGTTGCTGGCGTCGATTGCGGGTTCGGTCGCGTTGTCGCTCGACAACGCTCGTTGGTTCTCCCGCCTGCGGCTCTTCGGAGCCGAAAGCGAACGCGCGCGTATCGCCCGCGACCTGCACGATCGCATTGCCCAATCGCTCGCCTACATCGCGTTCGAGCTCGAACGACTCGCCGAGTCGAAGAACCCCCCGAGCCAGCGGGAGCTGCGTGACGTCCGCGACGTGCTCCGCGGCGTCGTGACCGAGCTGCGCGACACCCTCTATGAGCTTCGCGCCGCGGTGTCGACGGCCGAGGATTTCGTCGGGGTCGCCGGGCGCTATCTCGAACGGTACGAACGCCGCACTGGCCTCGAGGTCCGATTCCACCACGAGGTCGACCGGCGACCGGCGATCGCGGTCGAGCAAGAGCTCTGGCGCATCGTCCAAGAGGCGCTCGAGAACGCCGCCCGCCACGCCCGCGCCCACCGACTTTCCGTGAACTATTCGGTACAGAACGGACACATCGAGGTAGGGGTGGTCGACGACGGGCGCGGATTCGAACGTCGAACCCACGCCGCCGACCATTACGGCCTCGTGGGGATGGGAGAACGTGCCGATGCAATTGGCGCGGTACTCCACATCGACAGCCGGCCCGGCCGCGGTACCGCAGTACGAGTCACCCTGGAGGTTGTCCAATGACCCGCGTTCTGCTCGCAGACGATCACCAACTGCTCCGCCAGGCCCTGCGCCGGGCGTTCGAGGACTCCGGCGTGATGGTGGTCGGCGAGGCCGCCGACGGAGAAGAAGCCACCCGTCTCGTCGATGAGCTCCGTCCCGACATCGTCGTGATGGACGTCACGATGCCCGTGCTCGACGGCGTGGAAGCGACTCGCAGAATCCACAGCGCATGGCCAGACCTTCCGATCGTGATGCTCACGATGCACGGCGAAGCCGAGCTGCGCGCCGAAGCAGTGCGCGCAGGTGCCGCTGCGTTCTTGACCAAGGACTCCTCGATGCAGGAGGTCGTTGCGACGGTGTTGGCGACCGCGGCCGGCGAGGCGCTCTCGCCCGACCTCGCAAGCACGATCCTGGCAGAGTTCGCCGAAACGGGAACCACGCTGCCGCCGCGTCCGGCCGAGTCGCCGCTGACCAAACGCGAAGAGGAGATCCTGCAACACATCGCCGACGGCTACTCGACCAGCGAGGTCGCGGCGAAGCTCTTCATCAGCGGCAAGACGGTCAAGAACCACCTCGCGTCGATCTACGACAAGCTCGACGCACGCGATCGCACCCAGGCCGTGCTGTCCGCCGTACGCATCGGCATCATCCGCATCGCCTGAGCATCTCGACCGACGTCGAGGCCAGGTCCACCCACCTGTTCGACCTCCACCGACCCGCGTTCCGAGCGGGAGTCGCAGCGGTAGTCGCGCCGCGCCACGCGGGTTCCGGCAGTAGGCCGTACGACCTATCGCTCCTGGTCAGGGACCAATTTGGTCCGACGGGCCTATTCACGAAGGGGACCCAGTTCCCGATACTCATGAAGCGCCACCGCAGCAGCAACGCAATCACGTCAACTCAACACAGCAACCCAACACAGGGAGTCAATCAACATGGACCTGACCGTTTTCCGTGCGTGGATCCAGGCCAAGCTCAACCTCAAGGATGAGCGTGGCGCGAACCTCGTGGAGTACGTGCTCCTCCTGGCCTTCATCGCCATCGTCGTCTTCGTGGCCGTCAAGGTCCTCGGCGGCACCGTGTCGACGAAGTTCAGCAAGGCTGACTCGGCCCTGGCGTAAGCCCCCCGAGTCTCACAGCACTCGCAAACGGCCGCCCCGCACACGGGGCGGCCGTTTCGCGTCCGGGTGCCGACTCGAGCTACACGCGCTCGTAGACGACGAAGTCCTTGTCGGAGTAGATACGTGCCCAATCAGGGCTGAGCTCGAGCAACTGCACCAGGCTCCCCCGTCGCTCCCACACAACGAGGGTCACCTCGCGGTCGGCGAGCACTTCGTCCCAACCTGGCCGGGCCCGTGCGACGTCCTCGTACTCGGTGACGACCGACGCTGGATACATGTCGAATCGGTCGTCGAGGAACACGCGGGTGCGCGGCCAGTATTTCGCGATGGCGAAACCGCCGTCACGATCGCTCATGAAGATGCGCTCACCGATCCGGCCTTGGTCGTCGACGAACTCGAGGGCCTTGGTCGGATAGTCACGCAGATCGAAGTCGGGTTCGTTGACCGCGGTGAGCACGAAGGTGCCAGCCAGGGCAACCAACGACAGCGCGATCGCTTGCACGAAGCGAGGGTTCGCATCCTCGGCGCGACGGGTGCCCGCGAACGCTCGCGCCACGATCGGCAGACCGAAGATCGCTGCGAGCGCGACGTTGCGTTGGGCCCACAGGCCGAGCAGCACGAAGGCGACAACGATCAGCGCGTCTCGGCGGGTGACACGGTGACGACCTCGAGCCAGCGCCACGAGCGCGAGGGCGATCCATGCGCCGAAGGCCATACCGAGCGGTGACCGGAAGTCCGGGCTCATCCACTCGCGGACGTCACGCAACACCTCCCCGCGGCTCAGCAGATCGAACGGGAAGACCAGCAACATCGGACCGTACGGGTTGATGGCGATCGCCGCGCCGGCAACCAAACTCGCAACCGCGAGCGATCGCTCACGCCCGGCGACCCACGGCCGCGCTCCGTCGAACCAACGTCCCACGAGGTGCAGCGCGACGTACGCGAAGCCGAGGGACATCGATCCGTGGGTGTTGCCCCACACCCAGAACAACAGCGGGAAGGTGAGGAGCGGCAGACGCCCGAGCACCGATTCCGGGCGTTCGATTGCGATCACCAGCAGCGCCGCCGCGACCAACCCGAAGGCCAACGGTCGCTCACCAAAGATGTTCATGGCGACGACGAACGCGACCAGCGTCACGCCCGCGGCTCGCAGCCGATCCGCCGCTGCGTGCAACGCGGACGTCCACATCAGCCAACCCAGCGCCGCGCCCAGTGCCCCGATCATGAGGCGGATACCGAGCGGTCCGGCGAACCGATCGGCGACGGCGTAGGCCGCCTCGGCGAGCCACGACTGGGCGATCCACTTCGCTCCCGGAACCGTGTACGAGTACACGTCGCGGTGCGGGATGCCCTCGTCGAGAATGAGCCGCCCGGTGCGGAAGTGCCACAAGAACGAGTTGTCGTCGAGTTTGGCGAGACCGATGCGGAGGCCACCGAGCGCAAATGCCAGGCCGAACAACGGCGTGAGGGCAGTGCGCTTCGATTGCGAGCGAAGGGCCGCGGCGTCAAAGGCCTCGACGTCGATGGTCGGCGTCGTTGTCACCCGTTCTGATCGGCCGTGCCGCGTGAGATCAAAGCCCAGACCTCGAGATGCCAGACCTCGAGATGCCAGATCTCGAGCAGCCGAACGCCGACACCGACGAGATCGTCGGCGCCGGCGTCGACCAACGTTCTCGGTCGGATCAGCGGATCAGAGCGTCTCGCTGATGGCAACGAAGGCGGGGCCGAGCACCACGATGAAGATGGCTGGGAAGATGCACACCGCGAGCGGGAACAGCATCTTCACCGGTGCCTTCTGAGCGAGTTCCTGCGCGGCCAAACGGCGTCGCACCCGCATCTCGTCGGCCTGCGTGCGCAGAATGCGCGCGATCGACACGCCGAAGGTGTCAGCCTGCAGCATCGCGAGGATGAAGGACCGCAGCTCCGGAACATCGGTGCGCTCGTCGAGTGCACGAAGCGCGTCAGCACGCGTTGCGCCGATTCGAGTCTCTTGCAACATGCGTCGGAACTCGTCGGACAACGTTCCAGGCACGGCGGTCGCAGTTCGTTCGAGCGCCTGCTCGAAGCCGAGACCGGCCTCGACCGAGATGACCAACAGGTCGAGCATGTCGGGAAGCCGACGCGCCATCTCCCCCTTGCGGGCCTCGATCTTGTTGTCGATTGCGAGGTCGGCGCCGAGGAAACTCACCGCGCTCAAGAATCCGAAGACCGCCATACCCATGATGCCGCCGAGCTCGAGACCCAAGTAGACCAGGGGCCACCACAACAGCGGCGCAGCGGTTCCCACGACCTTGAGCACGAGCAGTCGATCAACTTCGAATCCGGGTGGGTTGCCGGCGAGGACGACCTTGCGCTTGACCTGTTCGACGTAGCCGACCGGGGTCAACCGCTTCACCACATCGCGAATACCCGTACCGATCGGTTCGAGGACACGCTGGCCGAAGCCCGCGAGCATCTCCTGATCGCGCACACCGGTGATCTGGTAGCCCTCGAGGGCACGAAGCGAGCGCCGCATGTCAGCGCGTTCGCGGACCGACATACCGGTCACGAGGACACCGAGCACAACGGCTGCGGTGATGATGGCAATGATCAGCGACATAGTTAGACCTCGATCGTCACGATCTTCTGCAACCAGAACCAACCGAGCACGGTGGAAAGACCACCGAAGATCACGGCGATGACACCGAGCGGCTCGTGGAAGAGGCGCGTCATGTAGTCGGGTTGCAATGCGTAGAACATCAGGAAGAACCCGGGCGGCATCGCCGACAGGATGTAGGCCGAGAAGCGTCCTTCGGCCGTGAGCGCGCGCACTTCGCGGCGCAACCGCTCACGCTGCGACATCGTCTCGGCGACGGTGTCGAGCAGCTCGGCGAGGTTTCCACCGACTTCACGCTGGATCCGGATCGCCATGACGGCCCAGCCGAGGTCGGCACTGCTCATTCGGGCGGCCATGTCCTCGAGCGCTTCTTCCGGCGGTCGGCCGAGGCGTGCCTCGGTGAAGACCCGCTGCAGCTCACGACGCATGGGGTCTTGGCACTCGTCGGCAACGGCCTCGAGACCCTGCAGGAACGAGAAACCCGCCCGCATCGATCCTGCGAGCAGACCCAACGTGTCGGGTAGTTGCTGTTCGAAGCGCTTCAGTCGACGGGCGCGCCGGCGCGTGATGAATCCATAGGGGAAGAACAGGGCGACGCACAACACGATCAGGCCCATGACGGGACCGCTCGCCAGCGAGAACAGCAGACCGAGCACCACTGCGAAGGTCGGCACGTAGAACAGGATCTCGGCGGGACGGACGGGGAGGTCCGCCTGTTCGAGCAACGTCTCGGTCTTCGTGAGCAGACCGGAGCGCGACGCGAAGTCGCGGGTCATCTCGACCGCCTGTTGCACCATGCGCGACTCGGCATCGAGCAACACATCGCCCTGCTTCACCGAACTCGTGGCGTGATCCAGGGGCTCATAGCCCGCGAGGTGACGTTCGATGCGCGCTTGCTGGCGCCCGAAGATCACCACACCCATGATGACGGCGCCGCCGACGCCCAACGCGACGAGCGCCGCGATGAGCATCTTCGACGCGTCGGAGCCGATGAAGCCGGCAGCGAGCAGATTCATCGGGTCCCCACCGCCTTGCGTGCGAACGGCTGCAACGTGAACAACTCGGGCTCCAACCGGATGCCGTGGTCGGCGAGTCGGTCGGCGAAGCCGGGGCGGATGCCCGTGCTCTTGAGATGGCCTTGGAACAAGCCGTCGGCGTCGACGCCCATACCGAAGTCGAACAGGTACAGGTCTTGGACCACGATGGTGTCGCCTTCCATGCCCAGCACCTCGGAAACGTGCGTGACCCGGCGACTGCCGTCTCGCAAGCGCGAGACGTGGACGATCATGTCGAGCGCCGAGCTCACCTGCTCACGGATCGCACGGACGGGCAGGTCCATTCCGGCCATCAGCACCATCGTCTCGATACGAGCGAGGGCGTCGCGAGGAGAGTTGCAGTGGATCGTGGTCAGCGAACCGTCGTGACCGGTGTTCATTGCCTGGAGCATGTCGAGCGCTTCGGCGCCACGGCACTCACCAACGATGATTCGATCGGGACGCATACGCAGCGAGTTGCGGACGAGTTCGCGAATGCCGATCTCTCCCGTACCTTCGATGTTGCGCGGGCGCGACTCGAGACAGCAGACGTGGTCCTGTTGGAGTCGCAGTTCCTTCGCGTCTTCGACGGTGACGATGCGCTCCTCGGTGGGGATGAACGACGACGTCACGTTGAGCATCGTCGTCTTACCGGAGCCCGTACCTCCCGAGATGACCACGTTCAAGCGACCGCGCACACATGCGTCGAGGAAGTGGGCGACCTGCGCACTGAGCGTGCCGAAGTTGATGAGGTCGGCCACGGTGAACGGGTCGGCCGCGAACTTACGAATGGTGAGGAACGGACCACCGATCGCCACGGGGTGCACCACGGCGTTGACTCGAGATCCGTCGGGCAGGCGAGCGTCGACAATCGGCGACGATGCGTCGACTCGGCGGCCGACCTGGCTCACGATCTTGTCGATGACCCGACGCAAATGTGCTTCGTCGTTGAACTCGACGCCAGCCCGCGTCAGACGTCCGGCCTTTTCGACGTAGATGTCCTTGGGGCCGTTGCACATCACTTCGGTGACGCTGTCGTCACGCAACAACCGATCGATCGGTCCGTAGCCGAGCACGTCGTCGGTGACGTCGCGCACGAGTTCGGCCCGCTCGGTCGCAGACAGGATCGTCGCGTCGTCGCCGAGCGCCGTGTGCATCGACTCGGTGATGAGCCGCCGGAGTTCGGCCTCGGGCAACGTCTGGTCGGCGAGGACCGGACCGAGATCGCTGATCACCTTGGTGTGCACGCGGTGTCGCAACTCGTCGATCGAGTGCTGCCGGGTCGCGACCGGCGTCTTTTGCATGTCCTGCCAGCGAGTGAACTGGGTCATGGATTCCTCCGTGAACGATCGTTATTCAGAACGGCGCCAGCGGCGGCGCGCGTCCGGCGCCGTCGTGGGCGTGTCGCCGTCGGTCTCGGCGTCGAGCGCGACGGGGGCCCCGAGGAAGGACGACGCGAGCTGCGCCAAGGCGAGGCCGGCCGCGGACTTGGGCTTGTCGATGACGACCGGCGTCCCGCGGTTGACAGCCTGCGGAACCGCGATGTCCGACGGAATGCGGTACTGCGCCGGAACGCCGATCGCCCGTTCGACGTCAGCGATGTCCAGGTTGACCTTCGCATTCGCTCGGTTCAGGACGAGCTTGAGCTTGTCGCCCGCGAGCTGCAGCAGGTTCAGCGTCTGGATACCGACTTTGAGGTTCTTGATGCTCGGGATGTCCATCGAGCAAATCAGCAACACGTCGTCGGCTTCGTCGAGGAGCGCCAACACGACGTCGTCGAAGTGTGGCGGCATGTCGATCACCACGAAGTCGAACATGGTGCGCATGATTCGCACGATGCCCAGCATTTCTTCGGGCGAGATGTGGTCGGCTGCGCTCGGCTCGATCGGTGCCGGCAAGACGCGCAGCCCAGTCGGTCCGTGCGTCGCCAGGAGGCTGTCCATGAGTTGCGCGTCCGCGGTGCGAATTGCGCCGGCGGCATCGACGGTGGTGTGGTGTGGCGGGACGCCGAGCAGCACGGCAACGTCACCGAACTGCAGGTCGGCATCGACGATCGCGACCCGGCGACCGGCCGCCGCCAAGGCCGTCGACACATTGGTCGAGACGACGCTCTTGCCGACGCCACCCTTCGTCGAGAACGAGACGATGACGCGCCCAAGCGGCGCGGCCGTCGTCGCGACGGCCACGCGTTGGTTCAGCGCCAACACGGTCTCGGCAACCCGCTCGACGGCGAGGCGGAGCTGTGTCTCGGAGCCATCGAGCGCGACGGCGTCTCGCACGCCCGCCCGCAAGGCCTGCTGGAGCAACGGCAAGGACAGTTCTTCGGCGAGCAACAACGTACCGATCTCGGGGTTCGATCGGGCGAGCCGCGCCACGGCGGCCAGTCCGGTGTCGTTGGCCAAGCTCGGACCGAGAACACAGACCACAGAGTCGGTGCGTTCGACAGCCTCGAGCATCGCGTCGATCGATTCGAACGGCTGGATCCCGAGCCCGGCGTGTTCGATGACGAGCTTCGTGCGGACGCGCTGTTCAGGCTCTACCGCGACGACGCGATAGGGAGAATCCTTACCCGCTCGTTGTGCGTTCGAACTGTCCATGCTCGTGTCCGTCACCTTCGTGCCCGTCACCGTCTGCTTATCGGCGCGTGTCGTGATTGCTGTGCGGCCGTCGTGCGATCATCCACCCGAAGCGACGGTGTTCGCGCCCGGGCTGTTCCCGACTGCGTCCTGCTTCGCCTTCAACTCCGTCAGCGGCTGATCGAACAAGTTCCAGGTCTCGATGATCTCGACCGGGATCTCGAAGGCTTCGGCGTCGAAGCCCGGCGTGTTCAGCGCGAGCGTGAACGAACCACCGATGAGCGGCGAACTGGCGTGTGCGAGCTGTTGCGCCTGTCGAGGATCGACTTCGAGCGTGAGCAGACCCAGGCTCTGGGTGTTCTCCTCGCCTTCGGCCGGCGCCGACGTCAGCGTGGTCGACCCGACGGCGAGCACCTTGAGGCCGGACAACAGGTGCGCCGTGATCGGCTCGCCGTTGCCGGCGGCGTCAGCCGGCGACTTCAGCTCTTGGACGGGCATGCTGACCATGACGTTCACGGAGTCACCCGGAACGATCAAGCCGGCGACGCCGTGTTGGGAGTCGACCGAGATCGACACTGCGACCTTGCCTTCGCTCAGTTCGCCCGAGAATCCGCTGACCGCGCTGGCGGTCTGGAACATCTCGGCGACGATGATCTGACCCTCGGCCAGGTCCGCGACCGCAACGAGGTCGGCGATCTGGTCGTCCGAGGTGATGGCGCTCGGTGGAACGTCTTTCTTTGTCACTGCACGTGACTCGATCAGCTTTTCGCTCACCGCCGTTGCACCCATGGTGCCCTTCGGGATGGGCTTCGCCACGACGAAGGTCTCGACTTGTTCGACCTTGTCAGCAGCGCGCTCGTCGGCCTGGTTCAGATACTGATACGCCAAGACCGCGGCCAGCATCGCCAGGACCACCGCGGCCGCCGCAGTGATGATTCGCCAGTTGCGCACGTCGTACTCCCTTGCCCCACCGCGCACCTTGCATCTCGCATCGACGCGAGAAGGCCGCGGAAATTTCCTCCGCGGCCTTCTTCGGCGGGTTCAGGGGTCCCCATGAGAGATCCGCCCGCAGTTTCTGGGATTTCGGGCCAGCCGACCCGGTGGATTACGCGTCCGCAGGGGCCTCATCACTTTCGGCGGCCGCCTCGGCCCCAGCCTCGGCTCCCGCTGCAGGGCTCGTTTCGGCTTCGCCGCCCTCGCCCTCGCCCTCGGCGCTGTACTCGGGCCCGATGTAGTTGCCGTGCTCGTCGAACGCGTGGTCGCCGTAGATGTCCTGGTACTCGGCTGCCACCGTGCCGCCCTCGGCGGCTTGCTTGATCGACAAGCTGATCCGCCGACGCTCGAGGTCGACGTCGATGATCTTCACCCAGAGCTCTTCGCCGGGCTGGACCACCTGTTCGGGCGCCTCGACGTGGTGCACCGCCATCTCGGAGATGTGCACCAGACCCTCGATGCCCTCCCCGACCTGGACGAATGCCCCGAACGGCACGATCTTGGTGACCTTGCCGTAGACGAGTTCTCCGACCGCGTGGCCGTTGGCGAACTCCTGCCACGGATCCTGTTGACAGGCCTTGAGCGACAAGCTGATGCGCTCGCGGTCGAGATCGACATCGAGCACCTGCACCGTGACCTCGTCGCCGACCTGCACCACCGAACTCGGATGATCGACGTGCTTCCACGACAGCTCCGACACGTGGACGAGACCGTCCATGCCGCCGAGGTCGACGAACG
>SXIR01000163.1 GCA_005772765.1 Actinomycetota bacterium | reverse complement strand
CGCCGAACCGGTTCGCTGATCGCACGAGCGCCATCGTTCCGGCCGCTGGCGAATCATCCGGTCGTCATTGGTGCGCTCGACCGAGTCCTTGGCGATCACGCCACGAGCTACCAACTGCATCTCACGCAGATCATCTCGATCGGACCGGGAGCGCCCGCGCAGATGGTGCACCGTGATCAGTGGGCCTTCGACTTCTTCACGTTCCCGGCGGGTTTCGAAGTCGAGTGCCACACGATGTGGGCGTTGACCGACTTCACCGAAGCAAACGGCGCGACGCGCGTCATCCCCGGGAGCAATCACTGGGCCGACAAGCTGCAACTGACGGTCGACGAGACCGTGCCCGCCGAGATGGCCCGGGGCTCGGTGATGCTGTACCTCGGATCGCTGTATCACGGCGGTGGGGCGAACACGACCGACGCGGTGCGGATGGGCGTGAACGTCGGGTACACGTTGAGCTGGTTGCGTCAAGAGGAGAATCAGTACATCGCCTGCCCGGCCGACGTCGCGCGCGAACTCGACCCCGAGTTGGCGAAGCTGATGGGGTACCGCCAGGGCGCCTACGCCCTGGGCTACTTCGGCGATCTTCAGGACCCGATGGAGTATCTCCACCCGACGCCTCGCGACGCCGCCAGCTTCGCGACCTGAGCGGGTCGAGCTGCCGCGCGATGACCGACGAGTTCGGGCCGTGGGCTCCGCTGACGATCGATGAAGTCTCGCGGATGCTGACGCCGCTCGGCCTCCGATGGTGGTTTGCCGGCGGACACGCACTCGAACTCCACGTTGGTCGATCGTGGCGAGATCACGCTGACATCGACGTGGGGATATGTCGCCGCGATGTTCGACTGCTTGCGCCGCTGCTCGACGCGTGGCGGATCGACGTTGCGGCCGACGGCAACCTCACGCGGTGGACTGGTCAGCCGCTCGATGCCGCGACGAACGAGAACAACCTCTGGATCGGGCGCCGCGGGGGCGCGTGGGCGCTCGACGTGCTCATCGGCGACGGCGACGACGAGCGTTGGATCTTTCGCCGTGATCCGAGCCTGTCGCTGCCGTGGGACGAGGTCGTGATGGTGGCCTCCACGGGCGAGCGATACCTCGCGGCGTGGCTCCAATTGTTGTTCAAGTCTCGCGGGAACCGGGACAAGGATCATGTCGATGCGACGGTCGTGATTCCGACATTGCGCCACGATCACCGCACGCTGCTGTCGAGTTGGCTGCCGACCGATCATCCTTGGCAGTCAATCGTCGCGGCAGCGTGAACGAACGCGGACGCATCGAGCAATTCCACGAGTGAGCGTTACGGGGTCGAGCGATACACCAACTGCTCTCCGGCGTCGACGAAACCAAGGCGCGCACCCACTGCATGCGACGCGGGATTGGTCACCGATGAACGCCACTGTGCGACCAGACCTTCGGAGATCGCGCGACTCGTGGAGGCTGCGGCCGCGCGGGTCGCGTGGCCTCGCCCGCGGTCGTCGACGGCCGTGGCCACGCAGACATGTCCGAGCAGGCCATCCCAGTTTTCGTAGGCCGCGATTGCCGCAAGCCGCCCGTCGAACTGGATGGCGTGCCAACCGGTGAGATTGGCGCCGCGCCCCAGACCCGCTTCCTCCCACTCGGCAGGAGACACCTCGCGGGCGAACGATCGCACCCGAGGGTCGTCGTGGCGAAGCGGGATGACAGCGGCGTCGGATCGCACCTCGAACTCATTCCGATCTGTGTACGCGAGCCGGGCGTGGGCGCGGAGGCCCAGGGGAAGATCGGAGATCACGCTCGAGTCGAGCCAAGCCTCGGCGGACAGGTGATCGGCGCGCGATGCGATCGCGGACGGAAGGCGCACGAAGACGCGGCCGCCGACGCAGACCGCGTGTACCGACTCGGCGGTGTCGTCGGCGACGATTCCGCCCGACTCCGGCACGCCGAGTTGTGTCGACCAATAGCGCTGTGCTGTCGCGACGGCCGAGCTCGGTGCAGTCGGTCGGTTCATCCGCAGCGACCGTCAGCGCGTGCGTCGGGTTGATCGGCGAGCCATGGTGCCACGGTACACGGGGTCGATTCGCGGCGCTTGCCTCACGCGCTGCGATTCGTACCGCCGGGGTAGTTGCCGCCACCGAACTGGGCGTCGAGTGACACACTCGGGCGTTCACCGATTTCACCGCCGCGACCCGCGTCTTACCCGGCAGCAATCGTTGGGGCGACAAGCTGCGCCCAACGTTCGACGAGACGGTGCCGGCGGAGATGGGCCGTGGTTCTGTGCCACACGACATCGCCGCGGTGTAGATCTGGAGGTTCGTTCTTGAGGCGTGCGTGGTCGGAGAGGCGCGCTCGGGCGTGAGGGGTTCGGGGGGAGCGGCTCAGGGCGTGAAAGTAGGCGCGGTGAGCCGGCTCGGATCGCTCGGGCTCATGAGCCCGAAGGCGATGCCGAACGGTGACTCGATCACTGCGTATCGCGAGCCCCAGAACGCGTCATGCGGCGCCTTGCGCGAGCTCCCGCCTCGCTCGATTGCGATCGCATGAGCGCGATCGACTGCGTCGCGATCGTCGGTCTTCAGGTTGACGACCACGCCCTGGTAGCCCGTCGGCATGCCTCCCCAGTCGCTTGCGAACCGCGAGCTGTCGAGGTCGGCGTCGACGTCGTCGGCTGCGCTGAAGCTGCGGTGATGCGACGCCCACGACTCCCAGCCCGGATCGATGGGAGCAATCGCGACGCCGAGCGCCTCGAGGAACTTGGTCAACCCGACAACATCGTCGACGACGATGTTGATCGATCCAAACTGTGTCATTCGTCGAAGCTAGCGCCGGTGCTGGCTCGAGAAGTCGGTCACGCGCTTCTTGTGCCAGCGCCGGGGTAGTTGCCGCCGCCGAACCGTGCGTCGAGTGCGTCGTAGTCGATCGCGAAACCCGTGCGGGGGAGAGCATCGACGAATTCGACTGTGCGGGGCTTCTTGTACGACGCGATGCGCGCTCGGCAGTGTGCGATCAACTCGTCGGCAGTCGCGGCGGCACCGTCGCGGAGCATCACGACGGCCTTCACGCTTTGGACCCACACCTCGTCGGGGATGCCGATGATCGCGGCATCGGCCACCGCCGGATGCGATCGCAGCGCCTGTTCCACCTCGATCGGATAGATGTTCTCTGCAGCGCTCTTGAGCATGCGACCCTTGGGCCCGACGAACGTGAGAGAGCCGTCCGCCTCGTATCGGCCGAGGTCGTTCGTGTGATGCCAGCCGCCACGTGAACGGCGCGCGTTCAGCTCGGGGCGATTCCAGTAGCCGCACATGACGGTGGTGCCGCGGACAACCATTTCGCCGGTTTCGCCGACGGGCACCTCGTCATCATTCGGATCGACCACGCGCAACTCCACCAGCGGCGAGACGCGACCGTGCGATCCGATCACGTCGCGCGGCGCGAGCGCGTTGAACGTCTGCATTCCCATCGTTTCGGTCTGCCCGTAGCCACCCGGCTGGACTCCCCAGGGTGAGGTGTCGGGTCGCACCCATCCGTCGTAGGTCTCGTTTCCTCGACGTCCACGCATCGACGACAGGTCGTAACGGCCGTCGCGGTTGGCGACCGCCATGCCTTCGATCATCGGACCCATCACGTAGCCGCTGGTGCACGCGAAGTCGTTGATCGCACGGCAGAGGTCATGGCCGTCGACCCGCCGCACGAAGATGTTTGCGCCGCCCGCGACCAGGGTCGCGAAGTTCTCCATGAACACGCCGATATGGAACAACGGGCCCGCGTTCAGGTAGCGACTCGCGTCGGTAACGCCCATCAACGGACCCATCAACAACGCCTGGGCGATGATCGCACGATGGGGGAGCATCGCGAAGTTCGGTTGTCCGTCGAATGCGGCGGTGCCGATCAGCAGAACGGGATCGTCGGGCATGGCAGGGTCGGGCGCCGGTGCGTCGGGTGCGTCCGCGAGCCAGCGTTCGTAGGCGTCGTCGACATCGTGAGCGACGACCAGTGCCGCGCGATGGCGTGCCGCGTCCAGCGCGTCGCTGACGGTGTCGCCGACCTCGGCCGTCTGTGTGACAATCACCGTGGGCGCGAGGTCATCGATGACGAAGGCGAGCTCGTCGACGGATTGACGCCAGTTCGCCGGGCACAACATCGCGCCGAGGCGTGAACAGGCGATCAGCAGTTCCTGCACTCGGAAACTGTTCTGGCCGAGCCACAGCACCCGATCGCCGGCACCTACTCCGGCGGCGGCGAGCGCGCGAGCACAACGTTCGATTCGGTCGTGATGCGATCGCCAGTCGAGTCGCACCTCACCATCGCCGATCGCCAACGCCGCGGTTCGGGATCTGGCGTGCTGGGCGACGACGTCGTGGAGTCGCAGCCGTCCGGTCGTCACGGGCGCATCCTGTCAGCTCGAATCACGCCAGCCGAAAGATCGGGACCGACTCGCCTGCTCGAACGTCGTACCAATCGAGGGTGACGGCCTGTCCGATCGCGACGTCGGCCGGGTCGACGTCGACGATGTTGCCGATGATGCGACACCCGTTCGTGCCCGGCAGTTCGACGACCGCCGCGATGAGGGGCAGCGCCGCGGCGACGTCAGGGATCACGGCGTGACGGATCACGGTGTAGCTGTAGATCGTGCCCGAGCCGGCGTGCTCCACCCAGTCGATTTCCTGCGACGAACACGACGGACAGAACGGCGTGGGCGGAAACCGGAACTCCGAACATGCCCTGCAGCGCGGCAAGACGAGCCGATGCTCGCTCGCGGCGCGCCAGAACGGTTCCGTCCACACTGTGCTCATGATCGAGATGATCTCGGGGGGAAGGACACCTTGCATGTCGTGCACCTCACTCAGTTGTGCAGGATCAGGTTGCTGACCGGAATGGAGGCAGGCCCACCGGTGACGAGCGCGACTTCGGCACCCTCGACCTGATTCACTGCGGTGCCGCGCAGCTGTTCGACCGCTTCTTTCACGTGGGTCATGCCGATGATGTACGCCTCGGAAAGATTGCCGCCGTGGGTGTTGACCGGAAGCGAACCGGTGCCGTATCGGATGTTGCCGTCGGCCACGAAGCGTCCACCTTCACCGATCGGGCAGAAGCCGTAGTCCTCGAGTTGCATGATCACCATCGGGGAGAAGTGGTCGTAGAGCAACGCGACGTCGATGTCACTCGGGCCGAGTCCGGCCATGCGGTAGACGTCGGCCGCGACGGTGCGATGACCGCTGGACGCGAAGTACTCGTCGGGCATGCCGAACCAGGTGATGGCTTGGCCCCACCGACCTGCGCCGCCGTTCGCGGAACCGCCGACGTAGATCGGCGCCTGTCGCAAGTCCTTGGCGCGCTCCGCGCTCACCGTGATCACCGCGACGGCGCCGTCGCACTCGAGGCAGAAGTCGAACAGACACAACGGATCCGCGATCATGCGGGCGTCGAAGTAGTCATCGATGGTCATGGGCTTGCGCATGAGCGCGGTCTCGCGAGTCATTGCGTTAGCGCGCGTACTGAGTGCGACCTCGGCGAAGTGTTCGCGGGTCGTGCCGTACTGGTACATGTGGCGTTGCGCGAGCACGGCGAACATCTGGCCCGGTCCCATCAACCCGGAAGGTTGGATGAACGATCCCTCGGGCGAAGGTGGCGCGCTGTAGGTCGCACCCGGTTTGCCGCGCGGTGCGTAACTCGCGCCGAACCGTGATGCTGCTTGCTGCAGGGTCATGATCGACGCGACGCAATCGGCCTGACCGCTCACGATCGCACCGGCCGCCAGTCCGACGGAACCCGCCGCACCGCCACCCCCACCGCTGAGCAAACCCGTGAAACGCACGTCGATCCCGAGCCACTGAGCGAACAGGCTCGTGTCGAAACCCATCGAGTAGAGCGCGAAGCCATCGACCTCGTGAATGCCGAGTCCGGCGTCGTCACACGCGGCGAGCAATGCCTTGGCGGCGAGTTCCATCGGAAGTTGGGGCACCGACTCGCCTCGTTTGTAGTACGGGGTCGCGCCGACGCCGACGATCGCCGTTTTGTCGCGCAAGGTGAGCTCGCTCACGACGCGAGACCGTAGAGGCGCGCCGCGTTGTCGTGCACGACGGCTTGCATCTCCGCGGCGGTCAAACCCGCGAAGATGCGTTCGACCGTCGCTTGGCTATGGGGATAGGTGCCCTCGGGGTGCGGATAGTCGCTGGCCCAGAGCAGGGGACCGATGCCGGTGACGTCACGTGTGAGCAGCGGCGCGCGGTCTGCGCCGAGCGTCACCCAACACTGGGTCGTGGCAAAGTGACTCGGGGGCGCCGCCAACTTCGGATTCACCCACTGGTCGTGTTCCTGATACGCCTCGTCCATGCGTTCGCAGCAGTACGCGTACCAACCCGCGCCGCTTTCGACGAACACGAGCTTGAGACCGGGATGGCGCTCGAGGACGCCCGATGCCGCGAAGTAGCACAGCGTCTCCGCGGAGAGCAGTCCGACCTTCGCATAGTTGATGATGGCGCCGCCGGGACCGCGTTCGTGGCTGGGCAACGCGCCCGTGCCGGTGTGCAAAGACAGTGGGATGCCAGCATCGGCCGCGACTGACCAGATCGGGTCGTAGTCGTGACGGTTGTACGGCACCCCATCGGGTGGCGTCGTCGGGATCATCGCGGATCGGAAGCCCATCGCAGCGACGCGTGCCATTTCGGCGGTGGCGCTCTCGACGTCGCGAATCGGCACGACTGCCGACGGCACGTGGAGGTCGCCGGCATCGAAGAAGGTCTCAGCCAACCAGTCGTTGTAGACCCGAGCACATGCAAGAGCGAGTTCGGTGTCATCGATGATGTCGATGAACAAGCCGAACGTGGGATAGATGACCTCGGCCACGACGCCGTCGCTGGCCATGTCGGCGCGCCGGTCGGCTGGGTCGGCTCCGCCGCCCTTTCCGAGCACCGCCCGGCGCCGTTGTTTGTCGGCGTTGCGTTCGGCGTCACCGACCGTTGAGAGTTCGGCATCGGTCTTGGGCGTGACCCGCGTCAGCTTGCGGCTCGGGATGCCTTCGACCGCGAGCACGTAGTAATCGCCCTCGACCTCGAGCCTCGGCCCTCGATCGCGCATCGAGGTCGGAAGCCGCTCCTGCCAAAGTGTTGCTGGTTCGAACACGTGGTTGTCAGCACTAATCAGTTTGCGCATGGTGTTCCTTCAGCCGGGACTGCGCCCGGCGATCGACCATCGTGGTCGTGTCATCGGGCTGGAGTGGGTGTGAGACGGTCGGGGGAGGGGATCGAGGCGGTGATGGCAGTGCGCGTGTGGTCGAAGCGTGTCGAGCGGTCGCGTCGCGAGGTCACGGCAACGACTCCGTCTGGCTCGGCGTCGAGATGCCATTCGTGTTCGTCGACGATCGCGGGACCTCCCGGCTCGGTCGCCAAGGCGACGGCGGGGCCGACCAGCACGAAGTGATGCGGCTTCAGTCCAGCTGCGACGAGCCTCTCGTAAGCACCCGGTCGGGCACCGACGACCGGCGTGGGACCGAAGATCTCGTGGTAGGGATGTCCGAGCTCGTCGAGCCCGTCGAGCAGTTCGGGCGTGACCCCGAGCACCGCGTGGTAGTCGAGTTGGCGTGTGAACATCGCGATGCGGGGTGCCTCGGCAGCGGTGGCGTCGGCGCACGAGAGTTGTGCGCCGCGCAACATCGCCCCGACGACGAGCGGCCAGAACTGCGCGGCCTCGGACAACATCGAGCAGTACAACACTCGCGCGCCGCGTTCCAGGCCAATGCCCGCGAGCACGTTGGGCGCAGCTCCGATCGCCCGGTTGATCTCGTCGCTGCCGACCTCCCAGGTGCGCCGAACGCCGCGATCGTCGATCCACTGGCCAATACCCCACAAGCTCATCGCTTCGTCACCCGAGGGATCTTGTGCGGCGGACCGAGCCGGAGCAGCGCGGCGTTCGGTACGAGCTCGATGTTCGGCTCGACGCCGGTCGCCTGCGCGATTGCGTTCGTGACATCGTCGCGGAGCGCTCCCAGCCGCGACTCAGGGGTGTCCTGGTACCCGACACGCACGTGCAACGTGTCGACAGCACGCTGCGGGCGCACGACCTGGAACAGGCCAAGACGACAGGCGTCGACGCTCTCGACCGCGTCCCAGACATCGACGGGAAGCACCGACACGCCGTCGACGACGACCTCGTCACCCTTGCGTCCGATGGTCCAGATACGTGCGTGCGTGCGCCCACACGTGCACGGCGTCCGGTCGATCTCGACGAGATCGTCGCTACGGAACCGGACGAGTGGCGCGACTCGGTTGGTCAGCGCAGTCGCGACCAGCTCGCAGCGCACGCGATTCCCCGTGATGGGCTGTGCGTCGTGATGATCGAGCGCCATCGGGTCGATGCCCTCGACGTAGGCCATGTCCTCCCAGAAGTGCATCCCGTCGTGCGCGGTGCATTCGAAGCAGGCGGTGACGTCGCCGACGTTGCTGTGCTCGAACAGCGGCATGCCCCACTCGTCGGCGAGCGCTCGTGCTCGCGCGCCGAGCGGCTCACCGGCAAACACGACGCTGCGATACGACGAGAACGCATCGCGCGGGTCGATGCCCGCGGCTGCAGCGATTTCGGCGGTCGCGTTGATCATCGTCCCGCCGAAGTTGTACAGCGCGGTGGGGCGGTACTCGATGGAGCGTCGGAGGAGGCGTTCGATCTCGGAGACGTCGTAGTCGAACAGCATGGGGATCGCGCCGAGTTGTTGTACGAATCCGTAGGTCGGGCCGCGGAACGTGAAGAGGAACAGCGCGAAATGATCGCCGGGACGTACGCCCATGCCCCAGAAGTCGCGGTACATGATCGCGGGGCGTCCGACGAAGCCGCCGCCCCAGAGCTCGGGAACCAGGGTCGGATCACCGGTGGTGCCGGAGGTGCTGTTGATCGCGGTGAGTTCGGCGGGGTCGCGGCACAGGACGCCCCCGTAGGGATCGTTGCGTTCGTCGCGAAAACGACGTTGCGCGTCTTTGTCGAGGAACGGGACTTTGTCGGTGAAGTCGTGCCAGTCGCGGATGTCGGTCGGCACGATGCGGGCTTCATCCCAGGCCTCGCGGGTGAGTGCAGAGTGCTCGTAGGCGAACGCGATCGTTTCGGTGAGCAACTCGAACTGCAGGTCGCGCAGGCGGTCGCGCGCCATGGTCTCGTACTCGGCATCCCAGTAGGGCGAGTCGAGCGCCGGCAGGTTCGTCACCCGGCGCGATCCGGTATGAGCGGGCCGAACACCCAGCGCTGCGCGGCGGCGAGGGCCTCAGCGTGATTGACCTTGCTTCCGTCGAGACGCGCCTCGGCGAGTGACCAGACGATTGCGTGAATCATCGCCGGGTCGGTCGCGAGGTTGACGTCGAACTGACCGCGTTCGGCGCCGGCGCGCAAGATGGTGACCAGCGGCGCGAGTTCGTCGTCGAGAATGCGGGCGAACTCGACAGGATGATCGCGGCGCAGTCGAGCGCCCTCGGCGCGCAGCACTCGAGTGCGGCGGGCCCGGCGCGGTTCGTAGGCCAGGGCGAGTACGCCGTCGATCCAGGCTTCGAGCGCGCGCATCGGGTCGTCGAGGTCGCCGAGGGCTGCGAGGTGGCGGGTCGCAGCCCGTTCGGACTCGCTGGCGAACAAGGCGAGGACGAGATCGTCCTTGGCTGGAAAGTGGCGGTAAAACGCCCGTGTCGACAGCCGAGCCTCGCTCAGCACCTCGGCCACGGTGAGACCGTCGATCCCCACGCGCCCGAGCACCGCGAAGGCCGCGTCGAGCAACAATCGGACCTCGCGTTCGGCGCGCGTGCGAGCATCCTCGACCGACCGCTCCGAGATCCGGACTGCAACTCCCATATACGTTGATGAAAATACCATTTTCACCGGGAGGGATCAAGCGCCAGACCGGTTCTCCCTGGACTGGGCGACGTCGAGCGATCGCCCAATCCAGACAGAACGCGAATCCGACGACTACTGGAGCAGGCGCAGCACCGTTTGCGGAGCTTGGTTCGCCTGGCCGAGCATCGATGTGCCGGCCTGCATGAGGATCTGGTGGCGGGTGAAACTCACCATCTCGAGGGCCATGTCCGTGTCGCGGATCCGGCTCTCCGACGCCGCGAGGTTCTCGGCCGACACCTGCAGGTTGTTCACCACGGACTCAAAGCGGTTCTGGAACGCACCGAGCGTCGCACGCGTGCTCGACACGGTCGCAATCGCCGCGTCGATCGCGAGGATCGCTGAACTCGCCACCCCAGCCGAACCGACCGAGAGGGCCGCGACACCGAGCACCGACGCGTTCAGCGACGTCGCGAGGCTGACCGTGACCTTTTCGCCGGCGTTCGCGCCGATCTGGAACACGCGGTTGAACGCACCGTCGAGCAGGGTCGTGTTCCCGAACTTGGTCTGTTGGCTGATCCGGGTGATCTCCGATGCCAGGGCGTCGATCTCGGCCTGGGCCGCGTTCGTCGCCGTGACGTCGTTCGAGCCGCTGTTGGCGGATTGCACGGAGAGGTCCCGCATCCGATTCAGCATCGAGTGAACCTCGTTGAGTGCACCTTCAGCGGTTTGCACGACGCTCACGCCGTCTTGCGCATTCCGGCTCGCGACGCGAAGACCGCTCACCTGGGCTCGCAGCGCTTGGCTGATGACGAGACCTGATGCGTCGTCCGCGGCGCGGTTGATTCGAAAGCCGGACGAGAGCTTCTCGAGGCTCTTACCCAGCATTCCGTTGGTGCCGGAGACGTTGCGATAGGCGTTGAACGCCATGATGTTCTGGTTGATGCGCATCCTGCGCTTCCCTTCGTCGTGGAACCCAGATCCATGGGTTCGGTTTGGTTCGCCTCCCAGCGCCCGAAAGCGGAAACGACGCGGAGCGTGGGATGCTGAAGAGAATGTCGTCACGCTGGGTTGCGAAGCCCGCGAGTGCGTGAGTGTGGTCTCCGGCACGAGCGTGACAACGTCTCGTGCATAGGCTCGATTGGTGATCTCCGAACCTCATCCGCGGCCCGGCGCGCCGCTGATCGCCGCACTCACTGCAGTCGTGGCTTGGGGCATCGGACCACTCTTCGTGACGGCGATCGACACCTCCGGGTTGGTGGTCGCCACGTATCGCATGGCGTGCGGCGCGCCGGTGATGTGGCTGATCAACCGACTGCTCGGCGGTCGTATCACCCGGGATCTGATGCGGGTGGCCGCTCCAGCGGGCGTGTTGTTTGCCGCCGACATTGTTCTCGGATTCACGTCGTTCGAACACACCTCGCTGGCCATCGCCACCATCATCGGTGCTCTGTTTCCCGCACTCGTCCTGGTGGTGTCGGGCCCACTCTTCGGTGAACGCGTCCGCGGATTCGATGTCGGACTGTTTCTCGTTGCGCTTGGCGGCACCGCAATCGTCGTCTCCCAGGGTGGCAGTGGAGATTCGTCGCCGCTCGGAATAGGCCTGTCGATCGGGTCCTTGGTCGTGTGGACGATCTACTTCCTCTACGTGAAGCGCAAGCGACTCGACGGCGTGCCCGCGTTCGCGTTCATGACTGCAGTCATCACGACCGGCGCAGTCGCGTTGGTTCCCTACACGCTCATTGTCTCGGACGACATCGCAACGGTGCGTGGTACCGACTTCGCGTGGCTCTTCGCATTGATCCTGCTCCCCGGCGCCGCCGGGCACGGATTGATGACCTGGGCCCACGGCTACATCAGCGCGAACGTCGCCTCGATGCTGACCTTGGCCGGACCGGTCGTGACCATCACCGGGGCATGGATCGCCTTCGATCAAGCCCTGACGGGCGCGCAGATCAGCGGCATCGTGATCGTGTTCCTCGCGATCGGAGGCGTGCTGATCGGCCATCGCGGTGTCGCCGACGCGGCGCTCGACGACGAACCGATTGCCGGCGTTGTCGCCTGATCGGCCGGGATTATGGTTCTGGTTCCTTGGACGGCGAGATCGGTATGCAGCGCGACGCAGCACGTGACGTCGATGATCTGATCGCGATGCTCGTTGCGTCGGCCGCGTGGGACGACCTCGAAGGGCTGTCCATCCTCGACCACGGGCTACAAACTGCAGCGATCCTCCGTGCGGAGCACCCCGACGACGTCGAATTGCAGGTCGCCGGACTTGTCCACGATCTGGGGTGGATGCACCGCGCCAGTGACGGGACTTGGGCCCCCGATCCTCGAGCGGCGCACGATCGCGACGGCGCGAACCGCGTTCGGCCGCTGCTCGGCGATCGAATCGCCGATCTCGTCGGCGGTCATGTCGCCGCGAAGCGGTACCTGGTCGCGACCGATCTCGCCTATCGGGCCACGCTGAGCCCGCGCTCGCTGGAGACGTTGGCGTTCCAAGGCGAAACGATGTCCGACGCGGAAGTACGGGCGTTCGAGGACCGCCGCGATCGAGACGCGCTCGTGACGTTGCGACGCGCCGACGAGCAGGCAAAGGTGATTGGTCTCACCGCCGATGACGTGAACACGTGGCGGTCGGCGATCGAGGGTCTGGCCCGCGTCAGCGGGTGAGCACGGGCTTTGAGACCTCGCTGAAGAAGTCGTTGCCCTTG
>SXIR01000162.1 GCA_005772765.1 Actinomycetota bacterium | reverse complement strand
TCGGCAACCTCGTGTTCGTGAGCGATCTGCGCACGAAGGCCGACCCGAGGGCGATCCGCCTTGCCCTGATGCGTCACCACTACCGCAGCGGATTCGAGTGGTTCGACACCGATATCGACGAGGGCGTCGCCATGCTGAACCGGTTGCTGGCGGCAGCCGAAGCGCCGTACGGGCCGGACCCGACGCCGTTCGTCGCCCGAGTCACCAACGCGCTCGACGACGATCTCGACGCGCCGCGCGCCCTCGACGCCTTGGCGGACCTCGCCGACGCGATCCTGTCCGGCGGTACCGACTCGACCGCGGCCGCAGCGCTGCGCGACCTCGGTTCGCTCGTCGGCCTTGCGCTCGATCGACCGGTGCACATCGGCTGAGCGTCGCCGCGGCACCTCGCCGCCATGGCCGCAATGCTGCGGTGAACGCGAATCGCTCCCGGTAGCGTGGGCGGCAGTCGTCTCGAACCGGAGTTGTTGCCACAATGAGTCAGATCACGGTCACCTTGCCCGACGGATCGAGTCGGGAGTACGACCGGGGAACGACCGTGCAACAGGTCGCCGACGCGATCGGGAAGCGCCTGGGCCAGGCTGCGGTTGCCGCCAAGGTCGGCGGTGTTTGGGTCGATCTGGGCCATCCGCTCGATCGCGACGTCGACCTCGCAATCGTCACGCGCAACACCGACGAGGGCCGCGAGGTCTTGCGCCACAGCACGGCGCACGTTCTGGCCCAGGCGGTCACGCGGTTGTTTCCCGGGGCCAAGTACGCGATCGGCCCGGCCGTGGCCGACGGCTTCTACTACGACTTCGAACTCGCCGATCGGGCCACGTTCTCCGACTCGGATCTCGAACGCATCGAAGCCGAGATGTCGAGCATCATTGCGGCTGACCAGGCATTTGTTCGCGACGAGGTCGACTTCGACACTGGCCGAGACGTGTTTGCCGACCAACGTTTCAAGGTCGAGATCATCGACAAGGTGCGAGCCGGCGCCGCCGACGCCGACGATGCGGGTGAGGTCGGTGCCGATGCGGCCGCCGTGTCGATCTATCGCAATCTCGATGCCGACGGCGCGGTGTGCTTCACCGACTTGTGTCGCGGACCGCACGTGCCGAGTACGGCTCGCCTCGGCGCCTTCAAGCTGATGCGGGTCGCCGGCGCGTACTGGCGCGGTGACGAGAAAGGCCCGCAGCTCCAGCGCATCTACGGCACCGCATGGGAAGACCGCAAGGCGCTCGAAGAACACCTGCACCGTCTCGAAGAAGCCGAACGTCGCGATCACCGCCGGCTCGGCGTCGAGCTCGACCTGTTCTCGTTTCCCGACGAGATCGGCTCGGGCCTCGCAGTGTTCCATCCCAAGGGCGGCATCATCCGCAGGGTGATGGAGGACTACTCGCGCGAGCGCCACGAACAAGCGGGCTACGAGTTCGTGTACTCGCCCCACATCACCAAGCAGGATCTGTTCGAGACGAGCGGCCACCTCGATTGGTTCGCCGACGGCATGTTCCCGCCGATGGAGCTCGACGGCGGTACGGACTACTACCTGAAGCCGATGAACTGCCCGTTCCACATCTTGATCTTCCGCTCGCGCACGCGCAGTTACCGGGAGCTTCCCTTGCGCATGTTCGAGTTCGGCAGCGTGTATCGCTACGAGAAGTCGGGGGTCGTCCACGGGCTGACCCGCGTGCGGGGCATGACCCAGGACGACGCGCACATCTTCACGACCAAGGAGAACATGGGCGTCGAGCTCGTGTCGCTCCTCGACTTCGTGCTCTCGTTGCTCGCCGACTACGGACTCACCGACTTCTACCTCGAGCTTTCGACCAAGCCCGACGGCAAAGCGGTCGGGACCGACGAGGAGTGGGCCGAGGCCACCGAGGCGCTCCGCGAGGCTGCGCTCACCAAGGACCTCACGCTCGTACTCGACGAAGGCGGCGGTGCGTTCTACGGGCCGAAGATCTCGGTGCAGGCCACCGACGCGATCGGTCGCACCTGGCAAATGAGCACGATCCAAGTCGACTTCCAGCTGCCCCAGCGATTCGACCTCTGGTACACGGGCGCCGACAACGAACGGCACCGGCCGATCATGATCCACCGGGCGTTGTTCGGCAGCGTGGAGCGGTTCTTCGGCGTGCTGGTCGAGCACTACGCGGGAGCGTTTCCGGTGTGGCTCGCGCCAGTCCAGGTCAGCGTCCTGCCGGTTGCCGATCGCCACGACGACTACGCCTACGAGGTCGCAGCCACATTGACCCGCGCGGGCCGCCGAGTCGAAGTGCTCGACGGCCACGCAGGCGCCCTCGGTGCGCGCATCCGTCGAGCGAAGATGGAGAAGGTGCCCTACGTCTTGGTCGTCGGCGACGACGACGTCGAACATCGCACCGTCGGCGTGAACGCGCGTCGGAGCGAACAGCCCGAGCGCGGCGTCGCGCTCGACGAGTTCGCGACTCGGGTTGACACCGAGTCGCGAACCCGTGTGAGCGGCTGAGGTCGTTGGTTCAGTTCGTCACGAACATCGCGGTCGCGGAGTAGTCGACACCGTCGACGCCCGGGCCTGCGATCACCGTGTCCGTGTTGACGAGTGGCGTCGTTCCCGTGAACTCCATCCGGTGCAGGTTGCCGTCGGTCGTCGTGAAGAACATCCAGTCGCCCGCGACGACGATCGATCGCGTCTGGCTCCACGAGTAGCCGTCGATCGCCGGCCCCGATGCCACGAACAACTGCGTACCGATGATCTGACTCTCGAGTGAGAAACCGAGGCGGTACAGGTTGTCGTCGACTGCGGCCGCGTACATCCAGCCGGTGTCGTAGGTGAGACCGACCACCGACCAGAAGTTGATCCACGACGGGTTGTAGTAGCCGGGGATGTTCTGCACGTCGACCTCGCCACCCCAGGCCACACCGTTCCAGGTGCGCGACTTCAGCCGACCGTCGACGTTGGACGGGTAGAAGAACTTGCCGTCGGCGAGGAAGCCGCCGCGGAGGTCAGCGGAGGCGATGGGGCTCGAGTCGAGGATTTCCTGGCCGACCTCGTTGGCGGTGAGTTTCTGCCAGACGAATCCGTCGGTGACATCGAAGCGGTGCAGATATCCGGGGAGTGCGGGCCTCGGCTGCACGGGAACGTCGACGCCACCGGCGAGGGGGAAGAACGCGTGCTTCGGATGCCATTCGCCGCCGATCATGTTGGTGTCACTGCCGACGAGCAGACCCGTCGGGGTCGCAGTCAGCGCCTTGGCGCCGACCCCGCGGTCGCGGCCAGGGTTCCACGACAGCGGCACGCCGTTCAGCGGGTCCAACGCCGCGATCCCCGAGCGGGGCACCGCGCCGCCGCCGGTCTCGCCGCAGTATTGACAGGCGTTCTGCGAACGCTGGTGGCCGCCGACGTAGACGGCTTCGCCGGTGACCGCTGCACCCCACTCGGTGTCCCACCCGGTCCAGTTCACCCACGAGGGGATCGCGTTGGCGACCTCGGTCGTGGTTTCGAAGCGCGCAACGGCATCGCCGTAGGGCACGCCTCCGCACATCGACGAGACGACGAAGTAGGTGCCGTCGGGGGAGAACGGGACGTCGTGGATACAGGTGAACCCAGGGGAGGGTTCACCCCATGAGTTCTGACTCCAAGCGCTCACCGAATCCGGCGACGTCGTGAGGTCGATCATCGCGATCTGGGCACGGTACTGACCGCCGACGGTGTTGAACGCGCCGCCGATCACCAACCGACCGTTGTTCGGCGTGACGTCGAGCCGCAGCACCTTCGTGTCCGCGACGCCGGTCCACCCGGGGCGTGCGACCGCAACCGTGAGATCCGGGTCGACTTGGCCGTTCGAGATCGTGATTGCACCAAGGCGTTCGCGCACCAGGCCTTTCAACGTCGTGAACGTGCCGCCGACGTAGAGCCGCCCGTTGACGAGCACCATGTCTTCGACGATGCCGTTGGCGTTGCCGTGCCACGCGTTCGGCGCGCCGGTCGTCGGCGCGATCTTGGTCAGGCGATTCTTGGTCTGGCCGTTGACGGTCGTGAACCGTCCACCGATGAAGAGCCACGTCCCGTCGGTTGCCAACGTGTTGACGCGGTTGTTGAGCACCGGGTTGAACGTGAGGTCGATCGCGCCCGTCGTCGCGTCGTACGCGAACAGGTAGGCCTGGTTGTAGACCGTCGCATTGTTCCAGTTCTTGATCTGGGTGAACGTCCCCGCGACGTAGATGCGGTTGCCGATCTGCTCGTACGCGAGGACCTCGCCGTTCAGGACGTGGGGGGTGACGTCCGAAGGGTTCGCGCTGACGACGCTGGTGTGGGCAACACCGGCACCCGAGGGCACCGCCGATGCCGTGACCAGGCCGAGCGCGAACAGCGTGCCGAGGACGCGTGCGGTACGCATCGCGCCCCGGCGCGGCGTGACGGTACGGTGATGGTCGTGCACAGGATTCCTCCGATGTGTGTGGCACCGAACGGTGCTCGGGATCCCCATGAGGAGCCCGTCGACCGCGTTCTGACAGTTTTCCCAGGGTCTTCCGCGAAACGCCCGATACGGACATCTTGTCACACTGCCGCTGTTCGGGTGGCAAATCGCCCCAGGTCGAGCGATACCGCCGAGGCCCGGTCATGACCCTCGAGCGGATCTGGGCGGGTTGGCGGCGCCAATACGTGAGCGAAACCGCAGGTCGCCAAACCGACTGCTTCTTGTGCGCGGTTGCCGATCCCGGCGCTGGGATCGACGCGGCTTCGTTGGTGCTCGAACGGGGCCCGAACACGGTCACGGTGATGAACCTCTATCCCTACGGCAGCGGCCATCTGCTCGTAGCGCCGACGGGACACCACGCCGAACTCGAAGGTCTCTCGGACAACGTTGCCGCCGATCTCATGGCCGCGATCCGTCGCGCGCTCCGCGTGGTGCGAGCCGCCTATGCCCCCGACGGCGTGAACGTCGGGTTCAACCTCGGGCGGGCGGCCGGCGCCGGCGTCCCCGACCATCTCCACGCGCATGTGTTGCCCCGATGGAACGGCGACACGAACTTCATGACGGCCGTGGCCGAAACCCGTGTCCTGCCCGAGTCGCTGGCCGACGGCTGGGCGAAGTTGCACGCGGCCTGGCCGGTAGCGTGACGTCTGCATGAACGAACCGATCGTCAACCCGGCGTCGGACGGCGACGCGCTCCCCGACGATCTCGACGTCACCCAGTTCGTCGGCCTGACGCAGTTCCCCGACATTCGCCGGCGGCGGATCGCCGCGGCCATCTTGTTGGTCGCCTCGCTCGGGTGTGGTGGTGCGGGCGCATCGAGCAGCAACGGCGGCCTGATCGCCGCGGGGTTGGTCCTAGGCGTGCTGGCCGTCCACCACTGCGCGGTCGGCTGGCCGCTGCGGATCGACCAGACGGACGCGCTCGCAACCGCGAGCCGTGCCGTCGGTTTCCCGGTCGGGCATTCGAGTGCTCGGGTGATGTTTCGCGGTTGGCGATCGAAGCCCGTCTGGCAGGTGCTGCTGTATTCGGCCGACGAACCACCGAGCATCCGAGGGCTGGTCGAGTTGGACGCGGTCGACGGCACCGTGCTGGGGGAGTACACCGAGCACAATCCCGAGGACTGGTCGAAGTACGGATTGGCACCTTGATCGCACGGTTCGCGCGCTTTGTCCTAGGCACATCGCGTCGTTGACTGATCGCCTCGCTGGCCGTAGCTTGCGCCGACCTTGCCGCACACGCGGCCATGACAAAACGGGGGCAACACGTGAAGAAGATGTGGCAGGACTTCGTCAAGTTCATCATGACGGGGAACTTGATCATGTTGGCGGTGGCGTTCATCTTGGGCGGTGCCACGAAAGCGGTGATCGACTCGTTCGTCGCCGACATCGTGAACCCGATCATCGGCGTCATTGTGGGCAAACCACAGTTCGACAACACGATCGAGATCGGCGACGGCGTGCTGCAGGTCGGTTTCTTCATCACCGCGGTGATCAACCTGGTGATCATTGGCTTCGTGCTGTTCTTGCTCGTGAAGGCGTACGACAAGTTCCAGCAGAACAAGGAAGAAGAAGCGCCTTCGGCTGAGGTGCAGTTGCTCACCGAGATCCGCGACTCGCTCGCCAGCCGAGGCTGACGAGTTCTTCGTCGTCTGAAGTTCGCCGGGTCAGTGCTCCTTCGAAGGAGCACTGACCTTGTCGACGAGGTGGGCGGGGAGCGGGTCGTAGTGGCTCGCTCGTGCCGTGTAACGACCGCGGCCGCCCGTCATCGAACGCAAGTCGATCGAGTACCGCATTGCTTCGCTGGTTGGCACCGTTGCGGTGATCTCGACCTCGCCGCCGCCGACCGAGGCTGAGCCCTGGACCCGGCCCCGCTTGGCGTTGAGGTCGCCCATCACGTCGCCTTGACTCGCCTCGGGAACCGTGATCACGAGTTCGCTGATGGGTTCGAGCACGATCGCACCGGCCTTCCCGAGTGCCTCGCGCAAGCCGATCGACGCTGCGGTCTTGAAGGCCATCTCCGAACTGTCGACCGAGTGGTGCTTGCCGTCGAAGACGGTGACCTTCACATCGACGACGGGGAAGCCATGCGCGCCCCCGTGGGCGACGGCGTCCATCACGCCTTTTTCGACGGCGGGGATGAAGTTTCGGGGGATGACGCCGCCGACGATCTGTTCGGCGAACTCGACCCCTGCGCCGCGGTCGCGCGGCTCGACCCGGAGCCAAGCGACGGCGAACTGCCCGTGACCGCCTGACTGCTTCTTCACCTTGCCTTCGGCTTCGGCGGTGCCGGTGATGGTCTCGCGGTACGCGACCTTTGGCTCGTCAGTGTCGACTTCGACGCCGAACTTCGTTGCCAGTTTCGACAGTGCGATCGCGAGGTGGGTTTCTCCGGTTCCCCACAGCAACGTTTGGTGGGTCTCGGGATTGCGTTCGATGCGGATGACGGGATCTTCGTCTTCGAGACGATGGAGCGCGTTCGCCAGTTTGTCTTCGTCGTTCTTGTTCTTGGCGCGTATCGCCGTGGCGAGCAACGGCATCGGCGGAACCAGCGCGTCGACCTCGACGGCTGCGCCTGCGGACGCGAGCACATCGCCGGTGCGCACGTCGGCGAGCTTTGCGACCCCGCCGATGTCGCCGGCGGCAAGCGACTTGACCGCATCTTGTTCCTTGCCGCGCATGACGAAGATCTGGTGCAGGCGTTCGTCCTTCTGATTCCGTGCGTTGACGAGGTGATCGTCAGCGTTCACGTCACCTTGCACGACCCGGAACAGGTTCACATGGCCGACGTACTGGTCAACAATGGTCTTGAAGACGCGCACGGCGGTCGGGCCGGCGCCGATGTGAGGTGCCGGCGCCTCCTCCACGAGAAAGTGCGCGAGGCGGTCGATGCCGATGAGCTTGGTTGCCGAGCCGCACAACACCGGAAACACGCTGCCCTCGTCGACCCCTTTCGCCAGGGTCTTTTCGAGCTCGGAAAGATCGAGCGGTTCCTCCATGAGGTACCGCTCCATCAGCGCATCGTCGGCAACCACGATGCCCTCGACGAGCGCGTCGTGCACCGCGTGCTCTTCGGCTTCCATGTCCGTTGGGATCGGGCCATCGGTGCCGCGAACCGCGCCGGCCTCGTAGGTGATCGCGTGATCGTCGAGCAGTTCCACGACGCCGCGTAACGCCGCCTCCTCGCCGATCGGAAGTTGGAGCGGCGCGACCCCGGCCCCGAACTTCGACTTCAAGTCGTCGAGGGTGCGTGCGAAGCTGGCTCGTTCGCGATCGAGCTTGTTCACGAAGAAGGCCCGCGGGATTCCGCGGGCCTCGGCGAGTTTCCACGCAACTTCGGTTTGAACTTCGACTCCCTCCACCGCGCTGACGACGAACAACGCAAGGTCGGCGACCGACAAGGCAGCGTCGACATCGGCGACGAAGTCGGCGTAACCCGGCGAATCGAGCAGGTTGATCTTGTGGCCGTCGGATTCGACGGGCACGACCGACAACCCGACGCTCAATCCCCGACGATGTTCTTCGGGATCGAAGTCGGCAACCGTCGTGCCATCTTCGACGCGTCCCATGCGGCTCGTCGCTCCCGCGGCGAACAACAGGGCTTCGGCGAGCGTGGTCTTGCCGGCGCCTTGATGGCCGACGAGCGCCACGTTGCGGATCTTCGCGGTCGGGAACGTCTGCACGTGTACCCCCAAGCGAGCTCGATTGATTGCGCTGTCGTGTCGGCAGCGTTGATTGCCGCGCCGCCGCCTGGCGACGTCGCGCGGATCATAACGACGCGTTGTGTCCCTGACCAGGGACGGCAGGACCGGATCGGGGTTCCAGGCTGCGGACGTGAAAATTTCGACTCACGCGCGCGGGATTTCGTGCCGATGAACCTCTTCAGGTGGGCTGGGAACGTTCTCAGCACAAGGGGCCAAGTTGTCGAAATTGTTCCGGCGCGCCCGGGTACGGCGCGCGCTTCGAATTTCGGTGGCAACGATGTTGCCGCTGTGCTTCATCGCGCCCATGGCCTACGACGAGTCCAGTCCTCGCGCCGAGGCCGCCGTCGTCGATCGCATGACGATCGGGACCAACGACCACTGGTTCCTCTTCGTATCCGACGCCGAACTCGAAGCGGACATGGACGCCATGGTCGAGGCCGGCGTCAGTTGGCTGCGAGTCTCGCTCGACTGGCCGAGCGTGCAACCGACCGCTGCGAACAAGTGGAACTGGTCGCACCAAGACCGCGTCGTGCGGGAAGCCAACGAGCGAGGCATCAAGATCATGTGGCTCGCCGCCTACTCGCCGAAGTGGGCGCGACCTGTTGGCGCTGGCCTGCACACGCCACCTATGAACCCCGATCATTTTGCCAACTTCGTCCGTGAGGCCGCGCGGCGCTATGCGCCGCTGGGCGTGCACCACTACGAGATCTGGAACGAACCGAACCTGGGGCAGTGGTGGCAGCCCGCAGCCGATCCCGCGGCCTACACGACGTTGTTGAAGAAGTCCTACACCGCCATCAAGGGAGTTGACCCGCAGTCGTTCATCATCACTGGCGGGCTCGCTCCGGCGAGCGACACCTCGATCAACCGATCCATGAAGACGTTCATCACGCAGATGTACGCGAACGGGGCGAAGGGCTACTTCGACGCGGTCGGCGTGCATCCGTACTCGTTCCCGTGGGCACCCCAGTTCGCTGCGGCCTGGAATCCGTTCTACATGGCGCCGGAGTACCACAAGATCCTGAAGGCCCAGGGCGATGGCGCCAAGCAGCTGTGGGCAACCGAAGTTGCGTTCCCGACCGGAACGGGTACCGGACGCGTGAGCGAAGCCGTCCAGGCCGACATGCTCGAGGCGCTCGTGGTCGGGTGGGACAGCTTCAGCTTCGGTGGACCGCTGTTCTGGCACAACATCCGAGATCGCGGGCCCGACCCCGCCGACCTCGAGCAGAACTGGGGACTGCTGCGCCACGACCGCACGCCGAAGCCGGCCTACGTGCGGCTCCGCCAAATGCTGCGCTCGGCCCAAGACGTCATCGCCAGCCCCGGACCGGAATCGGTGACCGTGAACTGGAAGGCGCCGCCGAACCCCCTGTCGCCGATCACCGGTTGGCGCATCGTCGCCGAACCGTCGGGCGTCACCGTCGACGTCGCGGTCGATGCTCGCAGCGCGACGCTGACCGTCGCCGATTGGGACCCGATCTCGGTCACCGTGCAACCCGTCCACAGCTCCGGACCTGGCGTCGTGTCCCGGCGATCCAACTCGGTGGTACCGGGAGGTCCGACGATTCTTCCGGGCGGCGGCCAAGTGCTCGAACCCGACGCCGGGACGGTGACGCTACGAGTCCCGGTCCACCTCACGCACGCGTCGAGCCGAGACGTCCAGGTCGAGTACCAGGCGCTGTCATGGGCTCCGGCGTTCAACGCCCACGTCCCGAACGACTATGTGCCGGCCGCGGGGACGGTCACGATCCCGGCCGGTCAGACCTCCGCCTACGTATCGCTGACCGTGAAGGGTGACACGTACCTCGAACCCGGCGGTGACAAGTTCTTGGTGGTCTTCAGCCGCCCGGTGAACGCGACCCTCGGGGGCTTCGGCGGTGTCGGATACGGCTACATCGAAGAAGACCCCGGAGGCTGAGCCGAAGCCCGGGCCACGGAACGCAACCGTCGCTGCTCGTGCGGCTGCGCTACCCTGACGGAGTGCTCGCGATCGCGAGCATCGCGGATCAAGGTTCCGGTCGCTGGTTCCGATCCGCGGACGAGCCGACTCCGGGCCGGCCGCTTCGGTGGCGCCCGGATACCGACCCGAAGGAGCGGCGATGCTCGACCGACGCGCCCGCGCCGGCGTCGAACGCGGACTCGGCCCGATCGCACGTGGCCTGGCCCGCCTCGGAGTGACCCCTGATGCGCTCACCGTCTTCGGATTGGTGATGGCCATCGGGACTGCCGTCGCGGTTGGTACCGGCCACCTGGTGTTCGGAGTGATCGGGATCGCGCTGTCCGGCCTCGGCGACTTGCTCGACGGCAACCTGGCCCGTTCGAGTGGTCGCACCGGCCCGCGTGGGTCGTTCTTCGACAGTGTCGCGGACCGTGCCTCCGACGCGATCGTGCTCGGCGGCGTCGGTTGGTACTTCGCCGCCGACTCGGCGTACCTACCGATGCTCGCGTTCGCAGTCGCGGCCGCCTCCATGCTCATCAGCTACGAGCGGGCGAAAGCCGAATCGCTCGGACTCGTCGCGCGCGGCGGGCTGATGGAGCGAGCCGAACGATTCGTGTTCCTCGGATTCGGGATGGCGTTCGACGTCCTTGTCCCGGTGCTGTGGGCAATGCTCGTGCTGTGCAGCGTCACCGTCGTGCATCGGTTCGTGATGGTGTGGATCGCGGCCGGACGCCCAGCCCCCGCCACCGTCGCCGAACGCGCCCCGCGCCCTCGGTCCCGCGCGCTCGGCACGCGCCGACCGGCCTCGGGATCGGGTCGTAGCGATCCTGGCCGCCGCCCGCGGCCCGACGCAGTCCGATTGAAGGCATGGTGGGACGAGCACAGCCCGGCGCGCCAACGGACCGCGAGCGACGCTTCCACGGGTCGAGCCCACCGGGCCCGCCGAACGCGTCGTACCTGACCCGTACCGGCGATGACCGACGACTCGGGCGCGTCCCGGGCGACCTATCTGGCGTATCGAGCCGGAGCACTCGCGGCGCAAATGGTGCCGCCTGCTCTCGGAACGCCGGTGGCTCGCGGGATCGGCCGCACGCTGGCGATCGCGATGCGCGGCCGACGGACGATGATCGCCCGCCATCTCGATCGCGCCAGCGGCGGTTCGCTGCACGGACCCGATCTCGACCGCGCCGTCAGCCGCGCGTTCGATTCGTACGCTCGGTACTGGCTCGAGTTGTTCCGGCTCCCCCACGAATGGGGGCGAGAAGTCGAACGCAACTTCACCGTCGACGGATACGAGCACATCGAAGCGGCGTTCGCAGCCGGAAAGGGCGCGATCGTCGCGCTGCCCCATCTCGGGGGGTGGGAGTGGGCCGCGGCATGGATTGCCCATGTGAAATCGGAACGCCTGTTGGTTGTCGTCGAGCCCGTCGAACCACCCGAGTTGTTCGAGTGGTTCGCTCGCGTCCGCGGCGCGATGGGAATGGAAGTTGTTGCGCTCGGCGACGACACCGCGACTCGTGCGCTCAAGGCCCTGCGCGAGAACCGGATCGTGTGTCTGTTGTCCGACCGGGATCTGAGCGGTGACGGTATCGAAGTTGAATTCTTCGGCGAACGGACGCGGTTGCCGGCCGGACCGGCCACCCTTGCGCTGCGCTCTGGTGCGCCGATCTTGCCGGTCGCTGTCTACTTCGGTTCGGGCCGCGGTCATCACGGCGTCGTGCGTCCGCCGATCGACACGCACCGCGGCGAGGGCCGTCTCCGAGCCGACGTCGAGCGGATCACCCAAGCGCTCGCCTCCGAGTTCGAGTCGCTGATCCGTGCCGCACCCGAGCAGTGGCACCTGATGCAGCCGAACTGGCCTTCGGACTACGAGTTCGAGGCGGGCCGATGACCGTTGCGAGCTTGCGTCGGGCGAGCCCGACGACGCGAGGCGGCGACCTGTGCGGGTGTTGATGGTTGCTCCGTATTCGCTCACCCGCGTCGGCGGAGTCCAAGGGCAAGTGCTGGGGCTGACGCGAGCGTTGCGTCGCCTCGGCGTGGATGTTCGCGTCATCGGTCCGTGCGATGGGCCTCCGCCCGCGCCGGGGGTCATGTCGGTGGGGACGAGCGTGGGTTGGGAGAGCAACGGTTCGATCGCTCCGGTTGCAACGGACGCGCGGGCCGCACGCCGCACGATCGACCTGCTGCGCGACATCGAGCCCGACGTCGTTCACCTCCACGAACCCGTCGTGCCCGGCCCCGCCCTCGCGTTGTTGCTGGGGAGCGAGGTGCCGACGGTGAGCACGCATCACATCGCCGGTGAGGTCGGTCGCGACTGGGCGCTGCCGGCACTGCGGACACAGATGCATCGTCTCGCGGCCCGTGTCGCGGTTTCGGCGTCGGCGCGCGACACCGCGATCGAGGCGTACGGCGGCGAGTACGAAGTGTGGTGGAACGGCATCGATGTCGACGACATCCGACGCGCGACGCCGACCCGCGCGCGCCGGCCCGCAGTGGTGTTCATCGGACGGCACGAAGAACGCAAGGGCTTGCGCGTGTTGATCGACGCGTGGGAGGGGATCGATCGCGATGCCGAACTGTGGATCATTGGTTCGGGGCCCGAAACCGAAGCGTTGCAACGTCGTGGCCTGGACGGAGTCGTCTGGTTGGGTCGCGTCGACGACGACGAACGCGACGCGCGCCTTGGGGGTGCGACCGTGTTCTGTGCCCCCGCCCTCGGCGGCGAGTCGTTCGGTGTGGTGTTGCTCGAAGCGATGGCCGCTGGCGCCGCGGTCGTCGCGTCCGACATCGACGGCTACCGCAACGTGGCAACCCACGAGGTCGACGCATTGTTGGCCGCGCCCGGTGACGTCGCCGCCTTGCGCTCGGCCTTGCGCCGCGTGCTCGACGACGATGCGCTTCGGACGCGTCTCGTCGATGCTGGTCAGCGCCGAGCCGATCAGCTCTCGATGCGGCTCCTGGCCGAGCGATACCGCGACCTGTACACGGCGGTCGCGTAAGGCAACGTCCGCCTCGATCGGGCGCGCATTGCGGTCCGGGAATCACGAACCCACCCGCAGGTGTTGGCAAGCCTGGACGCACGCGGCGTCTCGCCGTGGTCCCCGAACCGGTCCCGAGCGCCTCGTACACTCGCACGCACCAGTACAAAGGAGTCCCAAATGCTGGCGTTGATCATCATCGTCGCTGTGATCGTCGTGGTCGTTCTCGTGTTCGTGTCGATCTACAACGGCCTCGTCAAACTGCGCAATCGGGTCGACAACGCCTGGTCGCAGATCGACGTACAGCTGAAACGACGACACGATTTGATTCCCAACCTCGTCGAGACGGTGAAGGGCTACGCCAAGCACGAGCAAGAAACGCTGGATCGAGTGATCCAGGCCCGGAATGCCGCGATGAACGCGGGTGGCGTCGCCGCAACGGCCCAGGCCGAGAACATGTTGACGGGTGCCCTCAAGAGCTTGTTCGCGCTGTCGGAGGCATATCCCGACCTGAAGGCGAACACGAACTTCCTCGAGTTGCAAGAAGAGCTGACCAGCACCGAGGACCGGGTCGCGTACTCCCGTCAGTTCTTCAACGACACCGTGTTGAAGTACAACAACAAGATCCAGACGATTCCCTCCAACATCGTCGCGGGCATGTTCAACTTCGCTGTCCGCGAGTTCTTCGAGGTCGAAGAGCCGGAGGCACGCAACGCACCGAAGATCCAGTTCTGATCGAGTTTTCCGAGATCGTTCCCCGAGGTCGGTAGCGTCCAACACGATGTACGAACAAATCAGTGCCAACAAACGACGTTCGGTGCTGATCATCGTCGGGTTCGTCGCGATCACGTTTCTGATCGCCTGGGTCGTGACGGTGTTGCTCGATTTCGGCCCGGTGGGAATTCTGTTCGCGGCGGTGTTCGCAGCCGGTTCGGCGTTCTTCTCGTACTGGTCGAGCGACAAAGTGGCGTTGGCGATGAGTCGCGCCAAGCCGGCCGACGAAAAGGTCTACGCCCGCTATCACAACCTCGTCGAGGGCCTGTGCATCGCGGGCGGGCTCCCGAAGCCGCGGCTCTACATCGTCGAAGATCCAGCACCGAACGCATTCGCAACCGGTCGGAACCCGAAGAACGCAGCAGTTGCGGTCACCACGGGCCTGCTCGAGAAGATGAATCGAGTCGAACTCGAAGGGGTCCTCGCGCACGAGCTCAGCCACATCAAGAACTACGACATCTTGGTGATGACGATCGCCGTGACGATGGTCGGTTTCACGGCGCTGGTCGCAGACTTCTTCGCCCGATGGGCGTTCTGGAGCGGACTCGGTGGCGGTCACGACCGCGACGACGACAACAACAACCCGGCAGGAACGATCCTCGCGGTCTTCGGCATCGTGCTCGTCATCCTTGCGCCGATCATTGCTCAGCTGATGCAGATGGCGATCTCGCGCCAACGCGAGTACCTCGCCGACGCTTCTGCGGTGTCGCTCACCCGATACCCGCCCGGGCTGATCAACGCGCTCGAAAAGCTGAAGGCCGACACGACGATCGTGCACACGTCCTCGAAGGCAACGGCGCACCTTTGGATCGAAGGCCCGCTCGAAATGCAAGCGGGCAAGAAGCGCAGTTTCGATCACTTGTTCTCGACGCACCCGCCGATCGACGACCGGATCGCGGCACTCTCGGAGATGTGACGTGAGCGACGAGCAACCCGTTGCATCGCGACGACGCACCATCCCGATGTGGAAGCAGCGCCGCTACCAGGTCGCGGCCGGCGGTATCGCCCTTGCCCTCGTCGCGATCGTCGCGGTCGTGGTGGTGTCGACCGGTGGCGACGAACCGACCGAACCGTCGAGTTCGAGCACCGTCTCGTCGTCGTCGACGACCACGGCGCCGACTACGACGGTGTTCTCGGGGCCGTTTGCACCACTCACGGGTGTTCCCGATCCGAACGGTACGGTCCAAGGTCGGGCCGCGATGACCGTCAAGATCGACAACACGCAAAGCGGAGGCCCAAAGCGCGGCGTCGATCAGGCCGACGTCGTCTACGAGGAGGTCGTCGAAGGCGGGCTCACCCGGCTCGCCGCCGTGTTCCAGTCGCAGGTTCCCACCGACATCGGCCCGATCCGTTCGGTCCGCCTCACCGACCAGGCGATCGTCCGACCCATCGGGGGATTGTTCGTGTATTCCGGGGGCGCCCGCTACGCGGAGTCGAGCATCGCGACCGCGCCCGTGGTACGGATCAACGAATCCGCGGCCGGTGGGGCGATGTATCGCGACAGCTCACGCCGCAGTCCGTTCAACCTGTTCGGTCGTGGCCCGGACTTGTTCGGATTCGGTGGCGATCCGAAGCCGCCGCCCGCGCTGTTCCAGTACCGGTCCGTCGGTGATACCGACGTCGCCGGTTTCCCGATCACCGAAGCCTTCGTCGGATTCGACGCCGGCTTCGACGTCACCTGGAACTGGGACGCGCCGAGTCGATCGTGGCATCGCACCTTCAAGGGACAACAAGAACTCGTCGAAGGAGGCGCCCCCATCGCTCCGAAGAACGTCGTCGTGCAGTTCGTCGACTACGTCGGCGGGGGCACCCCCGAGGCAGTGATGACCGGCGAGGGCACGGTCTGGGTGCTCACCGAAGGGGTCGCAATCCAAGGTCGCTGGATCCGACCCGACCCCGGTGCACCTGGGCGGCTCGTCGACGCGGACGGCGCACCGATGCTGCTGACACCAGGTCAGACGTGGGTCGAACTGCCCGAGAACGGATACGAGTTCCGGGTCAGCTGAACCTAGGCTTTGGACATGGCCCAGAACTCGGCGAAAAACCCTCCGACACAGACCGCATCGACCACCCCTGCCCGGACCACGGGCACCGCGCGCGTCAAGCGCGGGCTCGCCGAAATGCTGCGCGGCGGCGTGATCATGGACGTGGTCGACGCCGAGCAGGCGCGTATCGCCGAAGATGCCGGTGCCTGTGCGGTCATGGCCCTCGAACGGGTGCCCGCGGACATCCGCCGCGACGGCGGGGTCGCCCGCATGAGCGATCCCGCGATGGTTGCCGGCATCCAGGATGCGGTGACGATTCCCGTGATGGCGAAATGCCGAATCGGCCACTTCGCCGAAGCGCAGGTGCTGCAGTCCCTCGGCGTCGACTACATCGACGAATCCGAAGTGCTGACCCCTGCCGACGAGGCCTTTCACGTCGACAAGTGGGCGTTCACGGTGCCCTTCGTGTGTGGCGCGACGAACCTCGGCGAAGCGCTGCGCCGCATCGGTGAGGGCGCGTGCATGATCCGGTCGAAGGGCGAGGCGGGCACCGGCAACATCGTCGAAGCGGTGCGGCACCTCCGTTCGATCCTCGGTGACGTGCGCAAACTCACGCAGGCCGACACGGCCGAGCTGTTCGGTTGGGCCAAGGAGCTGAGGGCGCCGCTCGATCTCGTCCAGGAAGTCGCCGAGCGCGGTGAGCTTCCCGTGCCGTTGTTCTGCGCGGGCGGCATCGCGACACCGGCCGATGCTTCGCTCGTCATGCAACTCGGCGCCCAAGCCGTGTTCGTGGGTTCGGGCATTTTCAAGAGCGACGATCCGGCACCGCGCGCCAAGGCGATTGTTGAGGCGACGACGCACTTCAACGATCCCGCGATCGTGCTGAAGGTCTCCAGTGGACTCGGCGACGCGATGAAGGGCCAAGAGATCCACCAACTCGAAACCAAACTGGCCGACCGCGGCTGGTAGGCGACGAGGACGAACGCCGTCATGAGGCCTCCAGGCCATGCCGAAGATCGGAGTCCTTGCTCTGCAAGGCGCGTTTCGTGAACACGCCGAGGCGTTCGACGCCCTCGGTGCCGACGTCGTTCTGATCAAACACGCCGAACAATTCGCGAGCATCGACGCGATCGTGCTCCCGGGCGGCGAATCGACCACGCAGGCGAAGTTGCTCGACACGTTCGCGATGCGCGCGCCGCTCGCCGACGCGCTCGCAGCCGGGCTCGGATGTTTCGCGACCTGCGCCGGGCTGATCCTGCTTGCGACCGAGGTGCTCGACGGCCGCGCCGACCAAGTGCCGTTGGGCCTGCTCGATGTTGCGGTGCGGCGCAACGGCTACGGCCGCCAGGTGATGAGCTTCGAGTCCGCGCTCGAGATCGAAGGCTTGCACGCGCCGTTCACCGGTGTGTTCATCCGAGCGCCGCGACTCGTTCGGGTCGGAGATTCGGTCGAGGTGCTCGCTCGCCACGACACGCACCCGGTGCTCGTTCGGCGCGGCCGCATCTGGGCGGCCGGGTTCCATCCCGAACTCGCCGACGACCTGCGACTGCACCAGTTGTTCCTGCACGCACTCACGCGAGAGGATGCGAACCCATGAGTGGCCACTCGAAATGGCATTCGATCAAGCACAAGAAGGGCGCGGCCGACAAGGCCCGCGGCAAGCTGTTCGCCGTACTGATTCGTCAGGTCGAAGTGACGGCGCGCACCGGCGGCGGCGATCCCGACTCGAACGCAACGTTGCGCACGATGATCCAAAAAGCGCGCGACAACTCGGTGCCGGTCGACACGATTCAGCGGGCGATCCGGCGGGGGACCGGCGAGGAAGAAGGCGTCGTCTACGAGGCGATCAACTACGAGGGTTACGCGCCGAACGGGGTTGCGGTGTACGTCCAATGCCTCACTGATAACCGCAATCGCACCGGTGCGGAGATCAAGAACGTGTTCTCGAAGAACGGCGGGAGTTTCGCCGAGCCCGGAGCGGTCGCCTGGCAGTTCGATCGTAAGGGCGTTGTGATCGTGGCGAAGCGCGCGATCGACGAAGACGACCTCATGCTGCTCGCGGCCGATGCGGGGGCCGAAGACATCGCAGATCTTGGTGACGACTGGCAGGTCACCACGCCGATGGCCGAGCTACACCACGTGCGAACCGCGATCGAAGAGGCGGGTGTCGCGGTCAAGTCGAGCGACCTGACGATGATCCCATCGACGACGATCAACCTCGACGACGAGTCTGCGGCGAAGCAGGTGTTGCGGTTGATCGACGCGTTGGAGGATCATGACGATGTGGAAGCTGTGTATGCCAACTTTGACATCCCCGAACACATCCTCGACGCGGTGACTGCGTGAGCGCCGAGGTCGGCGACGCCGCGCCGGCGTTCGTGCTCCCGGGGGTCCAGGGCACGACGCGCGGCGATTACGACCTGGCGTCGTACCGGGGCAGCAACGTCGTACTCGCGTTCTACCCGGGCGATTTCACACCTGGTTGAACGAAGCAACTGCGTGGGTACCGCGACGAGTACGCGGTGTTGGCGCCGGAGGGCACGGTCGTGCTCGGAATCTCGCCCCAGAATGTCGACAGCCACGAGCGCTGGATCGCCAAAGAGGATTTTCAGTTCCCGTTGCTCGCGGACGTCGACAAGCGCGTCGGCACCGACTACGACGTCGTTGGACCGCCGTTCGGGTACCGACGGTCGATCTTCGTCATCGATCGTGAGGGCATCATCCGTCACCGGGTGGTCAAGCTGGTCGGCGCGACCTGGCCCAAGGCCAAGTCCATTGCCGAGGTCATCGCCGAACTGGGTTGAGCCCGGCTCGGGCGCGGGCCGGGAGCGGTGCACGCGAATCGGGCGCATCGGGGGCTGCTACCGTCCGGTCCGCATGAAGATCTCGATCACGGTCAACGGACAGGGCCAAGAACACGACGTCGAGCCGCGCACGCTGCTCGTGCAGTTCTTGCGGGAAGCGTGCGGTCTCACCGGCACCAAGGTGGGCTGCGACACGAGCAGCTGCGGCGCGTGCACCGTCCTGTACGAGGGCGAATCGGTGAAGAGTTGCACGATGTTCGCCGCGCAAGCCGACGGCGGTGCGATCACCACCATCGAAGGACTCGCTGCCGCCGACGGCACGCTGCACCCGGTGCAGCAGGCGTACCACGAAAAGCATGGCCTGCAGTGCGGGTTCTGCACCGCCGGAATGGTGATGGCGACGGTCGGGTTGCTCGACGAGATTCCGAATCCGACCGAGCGTGAGGTCCGCGAAGGACTCGAAGGCAACCTCTGTCGTTGCACGGGATACCACAACATCGTGGAGGCCGTGATGGCCGCAGCGGCTGCACAGGAAGCCAAGTGATCCCCGCAGCGTTCGACTACGTCCGGGTCGACTCCGCCGAAGCCGCGATTGCGGCCCTTGCGGCGCACGGCGACGATGCCAAATTGCTCGCAGGCGGCATGTCGCTGATTCCGCTGATGAAGTTCCGGCTGGCGACGCCGTCGGTGCTCGTCGACATCGGCCGTGTGCGCGATCTCTCCTACATCCGCGATGGTGGTGACCACATCGCCATCGGGGCGATGACCCGCCACCGCGACGTCGAGACCAGCGACCTGCTCGCAGCCGAGTGCGGCGTCGTCCGAACGGTCGCCGCCCAGGTCGGCGACAACCAGGTTCGGCACCGCGGCACGATCGGTGGTTCGGTAGCGCACGGTGACCCGGCGTCCGATTTGCCGGCCGCGTTACTCGCCCTCGACGCAACGTTCGTCGCGGCGGGGGCCAACGGCACGCGCGAGATCGCGGCCGCAGACTTCTTCGAAGGATTCTTGGAGACGGCGCTCGCCGAGGGCGAACTGCTGACCGAGATTCGGGTGCCGAAGGCCGGCGACGCCGGATTCGACTACCAAAAGTTCAACCGGCGCGCGCAGGACTGGGCGATCGTCGGCGCGGTGACGGCCACGGTGAGCGGAACCCGACGTGTCGCATTGGTCAACATGGGTAGCACTCCGATTCGTGCCCGTGAAGTCGAAGCCGCATTGGCGGCGGGTGCCTCGTTCGCCGACGCGGCGCAGGCCGCGGCTGTCGGCACGGAACCGCCGACCGACCTGAATGCCTCGGTCGAGTACCGCGAGCATCTGGCCCGAGTGCTGGTTCGACGCAGCCTCGAAGCCGCGTCGGCCTGAAGGGCGACGCGTGCGGGGGAGTCTCGCTGCGGTCGTCCTCGCGGCCGGGCGAGGCGAACGCTTTGGCGGGCCCCAGGTCAAGGTGCTCGCCGATGTGCGCGGCCGGCCCATGGTCCAACACGCGATCGATGCTGCCGTTGGTTCGGGCCTCGGTCCGGTGGTGCTGGTCGTCGGCCCCGATGCCGACGACGTCGCCGCGCAGGCGGGGCCCGGCGTCGAGGTCGTCGTCAACCCGCGTCCGGGCGACGGCATCTCGTCGTCGCTGCACGTCGCGCTCGACTGGCTCGCGGCTCGCGGCATCGTGCACGGAGCGGTCATCGGCCTGGCCGATCAGCCGGGCGTGCGGGCGACGGCGTGGACACGAGTTGCCGACGCCTACGAGCACGGAGCGTCCCTCGCTGTCGCGACCTACGCGGGCGTGCGGGCGAATCCCGTGCTCATCGGCCGCGACTTGTGGCCCGAGGCGTTGGCGCTTCGCGGTGACGAGGGCGCTCGCCAACTCATGCGTCGTTTCGAGGTCATCGAAGTCGATTGCACCGATGCGGGAGACCCCCACGATGTCGACACACCCACCGACCTCGAGCGCCACCAGACCTGACGACTGTCACCCATTCGGTCCCGATCGCGGCCCGTTCGGTACAGGTGGTGACCGAGCTCGACAGCACGACGCTGGCCGGGACAGCCCAGCCTTCTAGCCTGGGTTCATGGAACGAATCCAGGACTCCTTCCACGTCGCGACCCCGCTCGAAACGACGTGGAACACCTTGCTCGACATCGAACGCATCGCCCCGTGCATGCCAGGTGCGCAACTGCAAGAGGTCGAAGGCGACGAGTACCGAGGTGTCGTCAAGATCAAGGTCGGACCGATCCAGGCGCAATACAAGGGTTCGGCCAAGCTCGCACTCGTCGACGTCGATGCTCGCACGATCAAGATCGACGCCAGCGGTCGCGACACGCGTGGGCAGGGCAATGCCAATGCGTTGATCACGGTCACGATGCGCGGTGACGATTCGGGTACGACGGTCGACATCGACACCGAGGTCAACGTGACCGGCAAGGTTGCCCAGTTCGGCCGGGGTGAGATGCCGAAGATCTCGGCGAAGCTGCTGAAGCAGTTCGTTGCCAATCTGGAACAAGACGTGCTCAGCGCTCCCGTCCCGACGGCTCCCGGCGTGAGCGCGGCCGACGCCGCCGGCTCCGATATTGCCGGACCCGATATTGCCGGACCCGATGCTGCCGGACCCGCGACCGCGGGATCGACCAGCTCCGCCAACGGTTCGGCGCCGACGATTCGAAAGATCGACGCCCCGGAGGCGAAGCCCATCGACGCGCTCGACCTCGCTGGCGGGCAGACGATCGCCAAACTCGTCCTGCCGCTTGCGGGGGTCGCGTTGCTGCTCTATCTGATCTTCGGTCGTCGCCGCCGCGACTGACCGCATCGCGAGGTGCGCGGTCGATCGGCCGTCAGCGTCTAGGGTCGAACCCGTGTTCGCCTCGACGCCACCTCGTGCCGGCGATGCGCGGCCAGGGCCGATCCTCGGGATCGATCCCGGGCTGTCGCGGTGTGGTTACGGCGCCGTCGAGCGCAGCGGCGCCACGTTTCGCGCCACCTCGGCCGGGGTGATCCGAACCGATCCGTCGTGGCCGTTGCCCGAGCGGTTGGCCCGCCTCGCCGCCGAGTTCGAATCGTTGTTCGACGACATCGCTCCCTCGGCGGTCGTCGTCGAACGGGTGTTGTTCCAGGTCAACGCGCGCACCGCGATCTCGGTGGGGCAGGCGAGCGGACTGGCGCTGGCCGCGGCCGCCCGGCGTGGCCTCGAGGTCGTCCAGTACTCGCCCAACGAAGTGAAACTTGCCGTCACCGGCGACGGTGCCGCCGACAAAGCCGGCGTGCAGTTCATGGTGACCAAACTGTTGCGCCTCGCCGTCGCCCCCGACCCGCCCGACGCGGCCGATGCGCTCGCCTTGGCGATCTGCCACGCGTGGCGGGAACGCACCACCCAAGCCGTCGACGCGCACGACCGTGCCAACGAACCGCGTCCCGGAGTCGGACTCAGTGCGCGCATCGACGCAGCGCTCGCGAAGCAGGGGCGACGATGATCGGCTCGGTACGCGGCAGCGTGATCGACCGCACGACCACGGGCGAGGTGCTCATCGAGGTCGGCGGCGTCGGGTACCGCTGCCTCGTACCGCTCAGCGCGATCCCGGGTCTCGAGCCCGGCACCAGCGCGTTCTTGTTCACCCACCTTCACGTCCGCGAAGACGCAATGGTGCTGTTCGGCTTCACGACCAAAGACGACCGCGACACGTTCGAATCGCTGATCACGATCACTGGCGTCGGTCCGAAGCTGGCGCTGGCGATGTTGTCGGTGCATCCGCCGAACGCGTTGCGGCGCGTCTTGCTCGACGACGACGTTGCGGCGCTCTGCCTCGTGCCTGGCGTGGGCAAGAAGACAGCCCAGCGGCTGTTGCTCGAGTTGAAGTCGAAGCTCGCGGTGCCCGACGTCGATCTCACCGCGCCAGGCGGCGTCGCGCCGAGCCCGCGAGCCGAGGTGCGCGAAGCCCTGACGACGATGGGGTTCCAGCCCGACGAAGTTCGCGATGTGCTGGCCGGGCTCGCCGACACCGACCCAGCGACGGGTACGCCCAACCGGTCGGTCGAGTCGTTGTTGCGCGATGCGTTGAAGCAACTGGCCGGGCGAGGCTGACGTGGCGCGCGACGAGTTGTTGACCCCGGCCGCCGACCCGGTCGAAGCCGCCGAAGAAACCACGTTGCGACCGCGACGGCTCGCGGAGTTCGTCGGCCAACCGACCCTCGTCGAACACCTCGAGATCATGATCGAGGCGGCGACGAAACGCGCGCAGGCCGTCGATCACATCTTGCTGGCTGGTCCGCCCGGGCTCGGCAAGACGAGTCTGGCGGGGATCATCGCTGCGGAAATGGGCGCGCGGCTCCAGCCGACGAGCGGGCCCGCGCTCGAGCGCGCCGGCGACCTCGCCGCGATCTTGTCGAATCTCGACGACGGTGACGTGTTGTTCATCGACGAGGTGCACCGGTTGCCGCGGCCAGTCGAAGAAGTGCTCTATCCGGCGATGGAGGACTTCCAACTCGACATCGTCATCGGGAAAGGTCCCGCAGCGCGCAGCATTCGCCTCGACTTGCCGCGTTTCACCCTCGTTGGTGCGACCACGCGCACCGGTCTCATCACTGGGCCGTTACGCGACCGGTTCGGATTCGTTGCCCGACTCGACTACTACGACCATCACGACCTGGCGTCGATCGTGCGCCGGGCCGCCACGATCCTCGGCGTGGAGTTGGCCGACGACGGCGCAGCCGCGATCGCGGGCCGAAGCCGAGGTACTCCTCGGATCGCGAACCGATTGTTGAAGCGGGTCCGGGATTACGCCGAAGTGCGTGGCGACGGCACCATCGATGCCGAGACGGCGATGCGAGCGCTCGCCCTGTTCGAAGTCGACGAACTCGGTCTCGACAAGGTCGACCGCTCGATCCTGGCCGCACTTTGCAAGACCTTCGCCGGTCAACCCGTTGGGTTGTCGACGCTGGCGATCGCGGTCGGTGAGCAACCCGAGACGGTGGAAGACGTGTACGAGCCGTTCCTGTTGCAGAACGGTTTGTTGTTGCGTACGCCGCGGGGCCGGGTCGCGAGCGCGGCTGCGTACGAGCATCTTGGTTTGCCCGCGGCGGTGCGGTCCACCGAGACTCTCGCGCTGTTCGCATCCGATGATGGCGACGCCGACGTTGCCCGAAAGGACTCACCGTGACCGATGCCGTCACCACCGAGATCCGCGATCGCATTGCGATCACGACCATCGACAACGGCAAAGCCAACGTCTTGTCACCCGATGTCGTCGCGGGCCTCGACGCGGCGCTGACCGCGGCCGAATCTGGCGGGGAAGCGGTGGGGGCAATGGTCATTACGGGAACTCCCGGCTTTCTGTCGGGCGGGTTCGACCTGTCGGTCATGATGAGCTCGCTCGAGGCTGCCGGCGCGCTCGTGAGCGCGGGCGGGTCGTTCTTCACCCGCTGCTTCGCCTCGGAAATCCCGGTCATCGGGGCGTGTACCGGCCATGCGGTCGCGGCCGGCGCCTTGCTGCTCCTCGGCTGCGACGAGCGCATCGGGGCTGACGGCAACTACAAGCTCGGACTCATCGAGACCGCCAAGGGCATGGTGTTGCCCCGGTGGGCCGTCGAGTTGGCCGAGGAACGGTTGAGTCGCCGGCACTTCCAGGTAGCGACGGTCGGCGCGCGGATGTACTCGCCCAGCGACGCTCGCGACGCCGGATTCCTCGACGAGGTCGTTGCGCCCGACGCCGTCATCGAACGAGCGGTCGAGGTCGCCAAGGTCTGGTCGGAGTTGCCGCGCTCGGCCTACAAGGGCCAAGTCACGATGAACCGCGGGGAGCGGATCCGTCGGCTCGAAGCCGCGATCGCGGCCGATCGCGGCCGGGGCTTCGCCGTCGGCACCTGACCCGATCGCGGTCGTCCGATCAGGATGACCCGCTCCGGGCTCGACCGCTGCAGTATTCTGCCCCCGCTTCGCCGACCGGAGACCACCGAGGGGCCAGGGTCAGACATCGTGTTCTTCACCATCGCATGGTTCGCCATGCTCGTCGGCGGATTCCTCGTCTTCATCGTGCGCCCACAGCGGCGCAAGATGCAGGAATACCAAGCCATGCAGGACCGACTCGCCGTCGGCGACGAGGTCATCACGACCTCGGGCATGTTTGGTCGGATCGTCGAGATCGACGACGACGAAGTTCGGCTCGAGGTTGCTCCGAACCTGACCTTGCGGTTCGCGCGCGCCGCGATCGGACGACCGGTCGACGACGCCGATGCCGGGTCGGTTGCCGAGGAGCAGTCGGCGTGAGGACGCAGCGATGAAGATCCTCGGACTCCTGTTCGGCGTCGGAGTGGCCGCGCTCGGGCTGGTGTTGTGTGAAACAACCTCAGCGCGGGTCTTGTGGGCCGTCGCCGCGATCTTGATCACGTTGCTGTTGCTCGTCGTTCGCCACGGTCAGGCGCGTGTGCCGATCTTGCGCTTCGGCATCTCGCTCGTGCTGATCGTCACCTCGTTCGTTGCAACCATGCTCTCGGACAAGTCACCGCAACTCGGCCTCGACCTACAGGGAGGCGTATCGATCGTCTTGTTCCCGGTCGAGGGATCCGAACTCTCGCAGCTGAACACCGCGGTCGATGTCATTTCGTCTCGTGTCGCCGGGTTGGGTGTCGCCGAACCTGAGGTCAGCCGGCAGGGCAACACCATCGTGGTCGACATCCCCGGGCTGAAGGACCCGCAGCGCGCGGTCGAAGTCGTCGGGCGCACGGCGTGCTTGCGGTTCCGCCTGGTGACTGCGGGTCCGGTCCCGGCCAATGCGGTCACCGAAGCGACGACCACCACGGTGTCGACGACCTCGACCACGATCGCCGGAACGACGTCGACGACGGTTGCCGGTTCGACCACCGCGGTCGGAACCACGACCCTTGCGCCGGCACCCAGCACGACGCCTGCGGATGCCGACGCGAGCGGCGTCACGATCAACACCCGTGCGGTGGTCGCCGCCCGCCCAGCCCAGAGTCGCCCAGCCCAGAGCCCGACCACCACGATCGCCGGAACGACGTCGGGCGCGCCGGGCTCGACCGCTCCGAGCACCACAGTTTCGGGTGCCACCACCACGACCGTGCCCGCTGCGCCGAAACTCAACTGCGATGCCGCTGCGTCGACTGGCCTGCCGCCCGACCTGTCGATTCCCGACTCGATCCCGACCGACGGCGGCACGCAAATCGTTCCGCCCGACTCGACCTCGGCCCCGATTGCCGCCGACGAGCCCGACGCGGAAGCCGGCGGGGCCTCGATCGACACGGTGCCGGTCGCTGCCGCCCGCCCGGCACAGACGGCACCCGCGACCACCGTCGCCCCGACCTCGACGGTGCCGACCTCGACGGTGCCGACCTCGACAACCTCCGGTCCGTCGACGACGGGCGCGACCACGACGACGTTGCCGGTCGGTACGAACATCTGCGAGACGCTCGTGACCGAGGACGACCCCGAGGGTTCGTCGTGGGTCTACGACAACAAGGCCGAGAACTGCTACCAGGTCGGCCCGACGATCCTGACTGGGCGTGCCATCAGCGATGCCGATTCGCGCTTCGAGCAGAATGGTTTCCTCGTCGACGTCACGTTCAAGAACGACGATTTCGTCAACCTGGTGGCGAACCCGAACGTCGGTCAGCGGGTCGCCATCGTGCTCGACGACCGCGTCCAATCCGCCCCGACCATCAACGAGGGCATCACGGGCCGCGACGTCGTGATCACCGGCGACTTCGACGAACAAGAAGCCGCCGACCTCGCGCTCGTGTTGCGGTACGGCTCGTTGCCGATCCAGTTCGACGAGTCTGAAACGACACAGCAGACCGTCTCGGCGAGCCTCGGGAAGGATCAACTCCGGGCGGGCATTGCGGCAGGCTTGTTCGGTCTGGCGTTGGTCGCGCTCTACATGTTGTTCTTCTACCGTTTGTTGGGTCTCGTGGTGTGGTTCGGGTTGGCGTTGACGGCGATGATTTTCCTGTCGTTGGTGACGTTCCTCGGCAACTCGGAGAGCTTTGGTCTGTCGCTCACGCTCTCGGGGGTGACCGGGCTCATCGTTTCGGTCGGTGTCACCGTCGACAGCTACGTCGTGTACTTCGAACGACTGAAAGATGAAGTGCGAGCGGGCAAGACCATCCGCAGCTCACTCGACTCGGGCTTCACGCGCGCTTTTCGCACGATCGTCGCGGCCGACCTCGTGTCGCTCATTGGTGCCGGTGTTCTCTATGCGCTCGCCGTCGGGTCGGTGCGCGGCTTCGCGTTCTTCCTCGGGCTCTCGACCCTCATCGACCTGGTCATCGCCTACTTCGTGATGTACCCGCTCGTGTGGTTCATGGCCCGTCGACCGAAGTTGGTACGCATGAAGGGCCTCGGCATCGCCGCAGGTCTCGATGTGGCCGGGAAGGTCGACGTATGACCAGCGGGCTCGATCGCGAGTCGCAGGTGCCGGGCGTCGATCGCCGTCACCGGCCGAGCGACTTCTATCACGAACGCACAACCTTTCGATTCATGCGTCATCGGCGCGCGATGGCCATTGCGTTCATCTCCGTCATCGTGCTGAGCATCCTTGCGTTGTTCGTGCGTGACCTGAACCTCGGGCTCGACTTCGAAGGCGGGGTGTCGTGGCAGGTCGACATGGCCGACGACCGAACCGCATCGGTGCAAGACGTCCGCGATCTCCTCGAACAAACCGAGTTCTCCGAGGCCAAGGTCACCCTCACCAAGGACGCCCAGGACGGTACGACCACCGTGCGGGTCCAATCCGAAGAACTCCCCGATGACCCGGTGAAAGACCTGCGCGACGCCATCGCCGAAGCGACCGGTACCTCGCCCGCCGAGGTCACCGCCGACATCGCTGGGAATCGCGGCACCTTCAGCGTCGCATCGGTCGCCGGCGCCGACCAGAACGCGATTCAAGCCGCGGTCGAAACCGTCGACGATGTCACCGCAACCGTCACGGTGACCCCCGTCGTCGAGGGTTCCAATGTCGCCGTCGTCATCGAGGACTTACCCGCGAGCCCTCGCGACTCGGTGACCGAAGCCTTGGCCGAATACGCCGGCGCCACGACGGAGGACGTGTCGATCAACACCGTCGGACCGACCTGGGGCGACGAGGTCAGCAAGAAGGCGCTGATCGCGCTGTTGTTGTTCTTCGTCATTCTCGCGGTGTACCTGTCGCTGCGATTCGAGTTCAAGATGGCGATGTCTGCGATCGTTGCGGTGATCCACGACATCATCTTCACCGTCGGGATCTACGCTCTCGTCGGATTCGAGGTCACGCCGGCGACGGTGACCGCGGTGCTGACGATTCTCGGTTTCTCGCTCTACGACACCGTTGTCGTGTTCGACAAAATCAACGAGAACACGCCCGCCGTATCCAATCAGTTCACCTACGGGGAGATGGTCGATCGATCGCTGAACCAAGTGCTCATGCGGTCGCTGTCGACCTCGCTTGTGGCGTTGTTGCCCGTCGTGTCGTTGCTCGTCATCGGAGCGTTCATCCTCGGTGCGAACGCGCTCGAAGACTTTGCGCTCGCGCTCTTTGCCGGCTTGTTCATCGGCACGTACTCCTCCTTGTTCGTTGCCGCTCCAATGCTGTGCGGGTGGAAAGAACGTGAACCGCAGTACCGAGCGATGGCCGAACGACGCGCGCGTGGAGCGACCACGTCGACGCCAGCTCGTCCGGCCGTCAAGCCGCACCTGGGGTCACCTGGTGTCGATGCCGCGGGCGATCTCGACCCGACGTGGGACTCGACCGGCATTCCCGGGCCGCCCGCGGTGAAGGGCGTGGTCCAACCCCGACCGCGCCAGCCGCGTCGCAAGAAGCGCTGATCGAACGCTGGAGCCTCGGTCCCGTCGCGAGCGAGCGCTCGGCTCGGCGACCCGGCACGCGGTTGGTACCCTCGAACGGTGGCCGAAGCCGATTGGCTCAAGCAACACATTCGTGATCTACCCGATCACCCCCAACCGGGTGTGACCTTTCGCGACATCACGCCGTTGCTCGCAGACGGCGCTGCCTTCGCCGAAGCCGTCGATCGTCTCGCAACGCCATTTCGCAACGAGGCGATCGATGTCGTCGTCGGCATCGAAGCTCGTGGCTTCGTGTTCGGCGCTCCTGTCGCGGCGGCGCTCGGTACGGGTTTCGTGCCCGCCCGCAAACCCGGCAAGTTGCCGGGACCGACGCGTCGCGAGGAGTACGCGCTCGAGTACGGCACCGACGCATTGGAGGTGCATCGTGACGCCCTCGCTACCGGCGCTCGCGTTCTCGTCGTCGACGACGTCCTCGCGACGGGCGGGACCGCGGCTGCGGCCGCCCGCCTCGTGACCGGACAAGGCGGGGTGCTGGTTGGCCTGAGCTTTCTGATCGACCTCACGTTTCTCGCGGGTCGTACCCAACTGCAACCGCATCGCGTGCACGCGGTGCTGGAGTACTAGGTCGGCGCCGGTGGCCCTCGGATCGCTTGCCCGCCGCCGTGTCGACCCGCCGGACCCGTTGCTCGCGGAATTGCTGGATCGGTATTCGGCTCGTCATCCCGGCTCGAGCACCTCGGCGATCGAACGGGCGTATGCGGTTGCCGCCGCGGCGCACGAAGGCCAAGAACGCAAGTCCGGAGATCCCTACATCTCGCATCCCGTCGGCGTCGCCACGATCGTCGCCGACCTCGGACTCGACGACACGACGGTCATCGGCGCGTTGCTCCACGACGCGGTCGAAGACACCACCGTCTCGCTCAGCGACCTCGAACAGGACTTCGGTGCCGATGTCGCTGCGATCGTCGACGGGGTCACGAAGCTCGATCGGTTGAACTTCGACGACCGCGAGGCGCAGCAGGCCGCGACCATGCGCAAGATGCTCGTCGCGATGGCGAAGGACATTCGCGTCCTGCTCATCAAACTCGCCGATCGTCTGCACAACATGCGCATGATCTCGTCGTTGCAGCCCGAAAAGCAACGTCGAATCGCGCAAGAGACCTTGGACATCTACGCACCGTTGGCGCACCGCCTCGGCATCGGCGACGTCAAGTGGCAACTCGAAGACCTTGCGTTCAAAGTGCTGCAACCGAAGGTCTACGCCGAGATCGACCAGATGGTCGCGGTGCGAGCTCCGGCGCGCGACGAACAGATCACGCTCGTGATCGAAGGCGTGCGATCGCGGCTCGCCGATCTGCGCATCGACGCCGACGTCACCGGACGCGGCAAGCACTATTGGTCGATCTACGAAAAGATGGTCGTGCGCGGCCGCGAGTTCGCCGAGATCCATGACCTGCTCGGCGTTCGCATCATCGTGGAGTCGGTCAAGGACTGCTACGGAGCGCTCGGGGCAATCCACGCGATGTGGCGACCGGTCCCCGGGCGGTTCAAGGACTACATAGCAATGCCCAAGTTCAACCTCTATCAGTCGCTGC
>SXIR01000161.1 GCA_005772765.1 Actinomycetota bacterium | reverse complement strand
TTGCGCGTTGGCGCTTCGAGGACGTCCGCACGCGGCAACAATGCCCCGGGGTCGCGACTGCAGATCAGGACTCGGCCGATCGGAACGTCGCGGTGACGTCAGGCTTCCTCGGCAAGGCGCCGGAGGCTGATGTCCACGATCTCGGGACCGTGCGGGTTCTGGAGGAAATGGTGCGCGTCCGGGATCAGGTCGAACGACGCGCGCATCGCGCCGGCCCACGTGCGCCCCCACGCCTCGTCGAACACGTTGTCGCGACCACCCCACACGAAGTGCGCGGGCTTCGGCCAGTCGAGCAGCCGTTGGTACACCTCCGCGTGCGCGGCCGCGTTGTCGGGGTTTGCGCCACCGATCGGGATGGAGTGCGGGAAGCGGCGCGCGCCGTTGAACCCTTCGTCGGGAAGGTCGCGAAATGGCGCCGCCCAACCGGCATAGTTCGTCGCGGCCTCGCCGTCGAGCGTCGGTTCGACACCTTCGAGTATCGCTCCGATCAGGTCACCCATCGGTGCAAGTTCACCCGAGAACAACGGAACGCACGCGACGTTTGGACGTTCGCGATGGAACACGCCCCCTTCACGCCACATCGCGACCCAGTTGTGGATGCCGTCGGAGTATTCGTACTCGGCGTGGTGCAGCCACGTGTTCATGATGATCAGTCGACTGAACCGTTCGGGCATGGCCGCGGCTTGTGTCAGGCCGATCGGCCCGCCCCAGTCCTGGCAGACCAGCGTGACGTCGCGCAGGTCGAGCGCCTCGATCAGCGACTGCAGCACCTCGACATGTCGGGCGATGGAGTACCAGTTCGGATCGGTCGGTTTGTCGGAGCGGCCAAAACCAAGATGGTCGGGGGCGATGCAGCGGTATCCCGCGTCGACGAACGCGGGGATCATCGTGCGGTACAGATAGCCCCAGGTCGGCATCCCGTGGAGCAGCAACACGACGGGTGCGTCGGCCGGGCCTTCGTCGACATAGCGGACGCGAAGCCCGTTCCAATCGTGGTCGTGCGGCGCGAACGGCCAATCACTCAGCGCGTCGAAGTGCGCATCATCGGTTCGCAAGAAGTCCGTCACACCGTGAACCCTAACCATCATGCAAGAAGCTCGACTCGGATCTCGTCGAGACGCGTACGCAGCCCCACCGCGTCGCCTTTGCCGAGGTAGAAGGGGATATCGAGCACCGGGAGCGCCCGGGCCCTGAGGAACGCCCGCTCGCGTAGCGCGTCGTCGGCGTCGTAGGCGTCGAGGGCCGCGTCGAGGATCGTCGCATCGATGCGACCCGCGAAGTCGATCGCGGGATCGTGGTAGCCGACATCGCCGAAGTCGATGATGCCGACGCCGTCCCGATCGCCCTGGCTGCCGACGACCACGTTCCACGGACCGAGGTCGCCGTGCGCGAGGGCGAGCCGCACAGGCTGTGCGCGCAGCCCGGTAGCCAGCGTGTCGAGTACGAACGATTCGATGCGCGCGCGTTCGGCGGCATTGAACTCAGCTTCGAGCGCCGGCGACGAGAGCGCCAGCTTGTTGGCGTAGTTCTCGATGTCGGCGTCGATCGAGCAGATGGGCGCGTTCGGCAGGCTCATCGCATGGAGTTCGGAGAGAAATCGCCCGATCGCGGTTCCGATCTCGCGGCGCCGGGCTGCCGACAGTGTCGGGAGCGCCGCGACGAGCGACGGGCCGACGATCCCCTCGTAGCCGAACCAGCGTCGGTCGTCGTCGACCCAGCGCACGCGCGGCACGACGACCTCGGCGCCACCCTGGCTCTCGAGCAGACCGAGCGCGGCGATCTCATGCTCGTATTGCTGAACCGCGATGTCGTTGCGCGCGAACTTGAAGACTGCGACTCCCCCACTGACGAGGTACACGCGGCTGTCCCAACCCGAGTCGTCGAACTCGACCGACGTGTCGTCGTCGAGGCCGAGGATCGAGCGTACGGTCGCGATCTCGGTGTCGACGATCGCCCCGTCGTTGACCTGCGAGTCTCTGAGCGCCGATCGATCGGGCCGAGAGGAGCGCATCCCACGATTCAACACCGCGAGTGCTCGACGACGCGTTCATTTGCACGCGTTGGCGATGACGGACCGACCGCCGTCGGCGTAGCGTCTCGGTGCGTGTCCGGATACCGGCAGTGAGGAGCACCAACTGCATGGCGCGACGTCGGGCCTCGGGAACCGCATGCATTGTGTTCTCCGTGCTCGTCGGATGCGCGGGCGATGGTCACATCACCTCCGAGGGCCTCGAAGCACGACTCCAAAAGGTGGTCGACCAATACCTCGCGGACCGAAGCGTTCCGGGTATCAGCGTGGCGGTTGTCATCGACGGGGACATCTATCGTGCGATCGGCGGACTTGCCGACGTCGAGAATGGTCGAAAAGTCGGCATCGATGACGAGTTCCGACTCGCCAGCGTCACGAAGAACTATGTCGCCGCGCTGGCCGTGGACCTTGCGAGCGACGGTGTCGTGGGACTCGACGACACGACCGGCCGATGGCTCCCAGACCTTCCCAGTGCCCTCGAGCCG
>SXIR01000160.1 GCA_005772765.1 Actinomycetota bacterium | reverse complement strand
GCCCTTGACGACCTCGATGACCGGGCCGGCAACGATGCCGTCGGTCGGTTTGAGTTTTTCGATCGTGCCCCACGCGCGCTCGTACTGCGCCCGCTTCTGGGAGAGGATGAGGCGGCCGTCCTTGTCCTCTTTCTGGAGAACCAGCGCCTCGATTTCTTCGCCCATCTCGACGACGTCGGCAGGGTTGACGTCGTTACGAATCGACAGTTCCTTGCTCGGAATCACGCCCTCGGACTTGTATCCGATGTCGAGCAGGACCTCGTCGGAGTCGATCTTGACGACCTTGCCCTTGACGAGATCACCGTCGTCGAAGTCGACCATCGTTTGCGCAATGGCGTCCTCGAAGGACATGTCGCCGAGGTCGTTGAACACGACCTGGGTCAGACCCTCCATCGTGTCGTCACCCGCATCGACGATCGTGTCGGTGCCGGCCGCGGCGTCGGTCGCGTCGGCGGGGGTGGTCGGGTCCGGGGTCGGGTCAGCAGTGGGTTCGGTCGCGGTATCGGACAAAGCAGTGCCTGTTCGTCGCGGCGCATCGAGCGCCTAGGTGTTCCGGAGTCCGCGGGGTCGGTGGACGCGGCGAAACCGGTGCCTCACCAGGGCGGCGAGGCCTGGACAGGGTAGACCTCCCGGTCAGCTCAGGCGAATGGTTCGGGACCGAACGATCGGAGATGGTGCGCGCCACGACGCCCGGGCGCGTCAGCCGAGCGGCGCCACCGTCGCGAGCAGCAGCAGTTCGGGGCGGTCGAATGCGGGCGCACGCCGTCCGTAATCGCCCGGGGTGACTCCGTGGATGGCCTCGACCTCGAGCCCGGCCGCGGTCGCCAGGAAGCGCAGCTCTTTCGGGGTGAAACACGTTGTCCAGAGGTCGAAGTCGCGTTCGTTGCCGTGGTCGTCTCGCAGCGTTGCGCGTTCGAGATTGACCCCGGACGCGAGCTCGAAGGTGTCGTTGGCCTCGAGCCACCGCACTGCGAAATAGGCCGAGAACGCCGAGATTGCCAGGCGTCCCCCTGGCCGCAGCGTCGCGGCGAAGGCCCGCAGCAACTCGGCGTCCTCGGTGCCAGCAAGCAGTCCGAAGCCGCCCTGACAAAGACAGATGACCGCATCGAAGTCCGCAGTCGGCGCGACCGTTCGCACATCTCCGATCGCAAAGGTTGCCCCAAGACCCTCGGCGTGGGCAGCTGCGCGCGCGAGATCGATGAACGCACTCGACAGATCGATGCCGTGCACGTGCAGACCGCGGCGAGCAAGCTCCAACGCGTGGCGGCCCGGCCCGCACCCAAGGTCGAGAACCTGCATGCCGACCTCGAGACCGAGCGCCTCGATCAGGAAGTCGACCTCTTGTCGGGTGCCGTAGGTGAACGCGTTCCGCAGGTACGCCGGGCCCAAGAAGTCCGCGAGCTCATTGAACCAACCGACTTGCGGACGTTCGATCTCACTCACGCGCAACCCCATTGCCACGTCCGCGTTGGCGTTCTCATCACCGCGAACAGTAGGCGGACGTCACGAGCTTGCGGACTGCCTCGAATCGACGGCGCGCAGCGATCGCATCGCAATCGCGACCATGGCGACCAGTAGGCAGTTGCGAGCCAGAACGATCAACGCGGGCACGGCTGTGGTGAGCTCGCGCGGTTCCCAGACCGCGGCAATCGTCGCTGTGACAACGACGGCAACTGCGTACACCGCGACCAGGCGATGGCCGACGTGCCCGCGGGCGATGACCACGAACGGCGAGAGCCAGACCATGAACTGCGGAGACAACAGCGTCGACCCGAGCAACGTCGCACCGACGATCACGACCACGACGGCGGCGACGAGTTCGATATTCACTGCGTCGCCGGCGTGGCGCAACCGCCCGGCTGCAACGGCCGCGATCACGACTGCGACGATGGTGAACCCCGCATTCACCACGCCGGGCGGGTCGCCGACGCGCCACGCGCCCCCGGCGAACACGGGACTCGCGTCGCGCAAGAGCACGAAGGCATTACCGGCCACGCTTTCGATCTGCCAACCCCGCGCACCCCGAAAGGTGAACACCTGCCGTACGGCATCTGGAGTCGCCATCGCCAGCCAGACCCCACCGCCGATCGCCGCCGTGAGGGCGAACGTCGCAACGGCACGAAACCGCCGCGTCGCCAGGAATGCGAGCACCAACAGTGCCGGCCAGACTTTGACCAGCGCGGCAATGGCGAGCACGAATCCCGCCGTGCGCTCGGACCGACGCTCGTAGGCCAACGAGAGCGCCACGAGCGCGAGCGCGGTTGGGACCAAGTCGAGCCGAGTCAGCACCAACGGGAGCAGCGGAATCGAGACGGCGAGATACCAGGCCACCGCACGCAATCCGTAGCGGCGGCGCAGCACGACCGCAATCGCGACATCGCACGCGATGGCCACGAGGATGATCCCCGTGACGAACGTCGGGAACGACCCGAACGCGAGCGCCTTGACCAACACCAAGAACCCGGCCGGATACTCGACGTCGAAGTCGACGTACGGACGACCTGAACGGGTGGCGATGGCGTAGAAACGCCCAGGGTCGGAACGGGTTGCGGCGTCGGCGGTTCGAAGTCCCGCTGCGAACAGGAAGTCGGCGGCTTGGACGAGGTGGACGGCGAACAGTCCCCACGTCAACAGGCGAAGGCGTCGGGCGGGCCGGGGATCGGCGCCGTCGAGAGCGAACGCGATCGGTTCGATTCGCGCCCGCACACCGACCATGGGTTCCGATCGGCGCCGAGCCCCCTCGGCCTGAGGTGAAGCGGGACGGATCGGCTATTTGCAGTCGGCCCAGGTCCGACCGAAACCGGTGTCGACGACGAGCGGAACCCGCAGTTCGCAAACACCTTCCATCGCCGAGCGCACGACCGGCTCGATGATGTCGCGCTCCGTTTCGGGCACCTCGAAGACGAGTTCGTCGTGCACCGTGAGGATCATCGAAGTTCCGAACTGCCCGCTTCGCAATGCGTCGTCGCACGCAATCATGGCGAGCTTGAAGATGTCGGCTGCGGCGCCCTGGACCGGGGCGTTTTGCGCCATGCGTTCGCCCATCTGCCGGATCCGGAAGTTCTCCGACGCAAGCTCGGGAAGTTGGCGGCGCCGCCCGAACATCGTCGTCGTGTAGCCGTTGACCTTCGCTTCGGCCACGGTCCGGCGCATGAAATCGTGAATCTTCGGGAATCCCTCGAAGTAGGCGTCGAGGATCTCCTTCGCCTGATCAGTCGGGATGTCGAGCCGTTGGCCGAGTCCGTACGACTCCATGCCGTACGCGAGCCCGTAGTTGACCATCTTGGCGACGTTGCGATGGAAGCCTTCGACGGCGCCCTCTTCGATACCGAAAACCTTCGCAGCCGTCGCTGTGTGGATGTCGGCGCCCCGGTCGAACGCGTCGAGCAGCCCGGGGTCTTCGGCGAGGTGGGCGATCACACGGAGTTCGATCTGGCTGTAGTCGGCGGACAACAACACGTTGCCCTCGTCGGCGACGAACGCCTGTCGGAGCGAGCGTCCGACCTCGGTCCGCACCGGAATGTTCTGAAGGTTCGGGTTCTCGCTGCTGATGCGGCCTGTACTCGCAACGAGCTGATTGAAGTTCGCGTGGATACGACCGTCGTCCCGGACGAGTGGCGGCAGCGCGTCGGCGTAGGTGCTGCGCAGCTTCTCGACCTCG
>SXIR01000018.1 GCA_005772765.1 Actinomycetota bacterium | reverse complement strand
GTAGTCCGATGCTCTCTCCATTGAGCTACGAGCGCAGGTATGCTCAGGGTACACGGGCTCGCTAGGGAGCCTCCGGTTGAAATCGTGATCCGGGCGTTCAGGAGGACGGCAAGAACACGACGTGCCAGCCTTCGCCCGACTGACCAATGGCGAGGATCGTCGCACCATCCGCGGAGATCGCGACGCCGCCTCGCTGCAGCGCCCGAGATGTCGTGAACTTCTCGGTCAGGTCAAAGAGCTCGAAGCGACGGCCGATCACTCCCGGGCCTATGAATGCAAGAACGCCGCCGTTCGTAGTGGTGTGGTCGACGCCGTAGACGCCCATTCCGACGTCGATGGTGTCCGACGACGCCAATCCAGGCTGCATGGTGCGGATGTAGCGCGGTCCCGCTGGGCCGAACGAGGACCCGTGCGCCGCGAGCAGCTCACCCGACGCGATCGCCCGCACATCGTCACAATCACGGTAGAACGACAGGACACCGACGACCCCCGCCTGCACCGGAGATCCGGTCGACAGGACGAAATCAGCGATCCGGCAATCAGAACCAGCCGTGAAAACCCACAAGCGATTCACGTCGGCATCGGAGTTTGCGACGACCGACAATCGGGTCGAGGGCGCCCAGCCATATTGATCAGCCGGGAGCGCAACCTCGCTGACCGTCGCGGTGTCGGTGTCGTATCGGGCGACGACTCCCAACGGCGCCTCGGAGTACCCGAACCAAACGTCGTCCCCGGCTCCTGCGACACTCGTCGGCGACCGCCCTGCACCCGTCGGAATCGCGCCTTGGAGCGCCAGCGTGTCGCGATCCAGATCAACAATCAGGTTCGAAGCCGGTGCAGCGACGAACAACGAGTCGGCATCGTGCCCTAACGCCGCCGCGCCCGCCAGTCCCGAGATGTGCTGTTCGATCGCGCCGGCCTCGTCGAGCACGAGTAGGTCGTCGTTTCCGAGTCCGCCAGTGACGTAAGTCCGATCGAACACCGGATCCGTCCAGATCGCCCCGAATCCTGAGAATGGCATCGTGATTTCGTCGAGCCGCGACACCGCGAACGAAGCAAATGTTCGCGAAGCCGTGTTGCCGAACCGATCGCGGGCACGAATCGAGATGGCACCAACGGTTGTCGAATCGGGTGTGCCGCTGATCGCGCCGGTCGCGGCGTCGACCGTGAGCCATGCCGGTCCCGCAAGCTTCGCGAAGGTGTAGGGGCCGCGAATCCCCGACGCCGTCACGGTGTGCGAATAGGGCTCGCCGATCTGGCCTGAGGGAAACGTCGATGCGTCAACCGTCACGGTGGGTCGCGCACCGTGATATATCCGGCCTTCGTGTCGACCGATGAGATCCATCCAGAGATCGTCACCTCCGTCGCCGTTGAAGTCACCGGCCAGGAGGTGGGAGACGTTTTCGTGTACCGAGATCGGACCACCGAGGACAAACCACGGCGACGAGGCCTTGCCGTACCACTGAGCGTCCTTCCCAGTTCCGCCGTCGACGAACACAATGTCGGATCGTCCGTCGGCGTTGAAGTCGCCAGACGCAGCGAGTCGATACGCACCTCCGATCGAGTTCGTCGATGACAGGAAGGTGCGATTCGACTGACCTCGGGCCACGGTGACCGAACGACGTTGCGCCTTCCAGAAAGCGATGTCCGCACGGCCATCCCCGTTGAAGTCGCCGACCACCGGGCTTCCGTCGTCGTCGAAGTCAGCCGCAACGAGGTCGAAGGTCCGGTCGGAACGCCCGAACAGAACTCGGTCGGTACCGGTGCCAGGGCGGTGCAAGAGGACATCGTCACGGTCGTCGCCGTCGAAATCCCCCGCCGCAATTCGGTAGCTACCGTCGATCGTGATCGGTTCGGTCGTCGCAACGCCGTCGCCGTACCAACGGACCACGTCAGCGCCCGTACCCGGTTCGTAGAACAGCAGGTCGTCGGCCTCGGCGCCGTCGAAGTCGCCAGCGAGGACAGCGCGGTGCGCGCCGAGGCCCGGGAGAGCGGCCGCCGCGGCGCCTGACTTCGCGATGGTGCGGAAGATCACATCGGCGCTCGTACGGCGGTAGATCGCGATGTCGTCGGTCAGGTCTTCCCACAGGTCACCAGCGGCAACTGCGGTTGGATCGATCACAGTGCCGCCGGGGATCCGGCCGCCGGTGGTGAAACCGGGCATCGACGTAGCACGCGCTTCGTGATACCCGCGGTTCGGCATCGGATCCCACAGGGATCCCGTCGCGTCAGGGTCGCTCGTGCCAATCGCGAACCAGTTGAACGACTCGGTGGTCTTGTCGGTAGGTCCGTTTTCGAGCACCTTCGACGAGAATCGCAACGCGATCTCGCGACTGCCGTTTCGGTGCTCCACCTCACGAACCGGCAAAACGAGTCCTTCGCGACACGAGCCGAAGTAGTGGATCGCCCCGCTCACGACGCGACGCGCTTCAGGGTCCCAGGCAACCGCGATCTCGCGGTCGGTGCCCGCACAGTTGTTACGCGACCGCAAGTCCACGTCGATGACGAGCGAGAGGTATCCGATCTGGTCGAACCGAAATCCCGATCGGGTCGTGAATCGAACTCCCACTCGTCTCGTGTGCAATCGAAACTCACCGTGTACTTCGTGAAATCGAGAGCGCTGCGCGTATCGGACGCTCGATCCGCGTAGGTGTACTGGTAGCACGCAGGGTTGGATAGCCGCCGCTGTCCGCCGATCGACGGCGTCGTCGGCAGCAACTCGTCGACGGCGAACGGTTCCTGGACCGGGGCGGCGGACGCGTCGTCCACCCACGGCAGTGGAGTAGCGGCTCCCAACAGCATCATCACCGCGACGAGAAATCGCCCGCTCAGCCGCATCCATCGCTCCCCTCGACCTCCACCGAACGGACGAGTCGCGCGCTCGGGTGCCTTCGTGCACCGTAACAAGAACGATCCATCAGGGAGCAAGGTCGTCAGTTGGGCAAGCGTCGCGTTTCGGCGTCGGGACGACAGAATCGGCAGTGTGACGATCCGCGATACCTCACTCGAGTTCGCCCGCGACGGCGTCGCGCTCGTGCGCGGCCTGCTCGATCCCGCCGCCCTCGAGCTTGCCCGCCGCGGCGTCGACACGATCGTGACGAATCCCGGACCGCTGGCAATCACGGCAAGCCTGCCGGACGAACCCGCCTTCGTCGAAGACTTCCGTCGGGTCGGCGACGTGCCCGACATCGCCGCGATCGCGCTCGATCCTCGGATCGGGCTGGTCGCGGCCGCGCTCATGGCCTCACGCACCGCTCGACTCCATCACGATCACATACTCGTGAAAGCAGCTGGGAGTACGCGACGCACACCATGGCATCAAGACCAGCCCTACTACGACGTCGACGGATCGCAATGCGTGAGCTTGTGGATCGCGCTCGATCCTGTTCCGATCGAGACGTCACTCGAGTGCGTTCGCGGCACACATCTCGGGCCGTGGCTAATGCCCCGCACATTCCTCGACCGCGAGGCGAGGTGGTTTCCCGAGGGCAGCCTCGCGGAGATCCCCGACTACTCGCTCAATGATGACCGCATCGTTCGGTACGCGCTTGAACCCGGTGACGCGATTGCGTTCCATTTTCTCACGGTGCACGGCGCGCCCGGCGCTCGTTCGACTCGGCGGATCCTCAGCCTGCGCTACGTCGGCGACGACGTACGGCGAGTCACCCGCCCGTGGCGCACATCACCGCCGAGTACATCGGCCGACCTCGACGTTGTGATCGGATGAGGTCGAGTCGGCCGCGACGACGCGACTACGCCACGACAATCGTTTTCTTGAGCACGAGCCGATTGCCGAAGGCGTCAGCGACGGTGATCTTCGTCAGCAGAGTTCCAGCGGGTCCAGTTGCCGCACCGGCCAACACACCCGTCGCGCTGTCGAGAAGGAGGCCAGGCACCCTGGGGGCGATCGAGATCCGCAGCGGCGGATGCGCTCCGCTCATCGGAATGACGAACGAATACGGCTCACCAATCGTCGCCGTCGGAAACTCGAACTGGCCGAGCGTCGGTTTCAGTGTCGGCCCGAAATAGGTGATCGAATACCCGCCCTCAGGCCCTGCCATGAAGAGGTCATCGCTCCCGTCGCCGTTGAAGTCACCAGCGACAGCGTGGCTCACCATCATGTCGACGCGGGCCGCGCCAAGCCGGCGGAAATACGGCGAACTCGCCTTTCCGAACCAGATTTCATCGCGACCCGACCCCCCGTCTGTGAAGAACACGTCGTCGATGTGATCCCCGTTGAAGTCCCCGGCGGCTGCTTTGCGGAACGGACCGCCGATCTGCACGGCGACCAAGGGCAACATCCCATTCGTCGCCCCTCGAACGAGTTCGACTGTCCGCGGACCTGACTGCCAGGCAATGACGTCATCATGACCGTCACCGTCGAAGTCGCCGACCGTGACTCTCTCGTCCGCATCCGCGATTTCGGCCGCACCAATTCCGAAGATCCGAAACACGCTCCCGTACAAGATCGCGTCGGGCCCATCGCCGATCAGCGCAATGTCGTCTTCGCCGGAACCGTTGAAGTCGCCAACCGCAACTCGATAGGTACCGTCGAGATTGATCCGCTGGCGGGCATCGACCGCGAACCCTTGCCAATAGATGTGATCGGGGCCGTCGCCGCGTGTGTAGCCGAGCACCTCGTCGTTACCGTCACCATCGAAATCACCCGCCACGACTTGGTCGTAACCGACCAGACGCACCGCGCCTTGTTCCGAAAACCAGTCCGGCGCTTCCTTGTTGTAGAAGAGCACTTCCTCGCTATCGGAGCCTTCGACGAAGTGACCCGGAACGATCCCGTCGACCGCTGAGTTGAGGGGGAATAGCGACGACTCCGGTTCGAGGACCGGAAGGTTCGTCGACCGTGCGTCGTGGTACCCGCGATTCGGGAGCGCATCCCAGCGACGACCAGACGCGTCGGGGTCGTTCGATGCATACGCGAACCAATCGAAGTTGGCCCTCGGGAGTTCCGACGCCGAAAACACCATCGCGACCTCACGGCTCGGACTCAAGCGTGTGAGCCGAAGTACCGGCGACACAGTTGCCCGAGAACACGACCCGCCATAACGAATGATTCCGGCAATCAACCCGCGACGTGACGACGAATAGGTGACGGCGACCTCGCGATCGACTCCACCGCAGTTGTTGGTCTTGTTGAGGTCACGATCAAAAGCGATCGACGCGTAACCCAACCGGGAGTCTCGGAACGAACTTCCCGCTCGAAACCTGATCTCGTATACCTGCTGCCGACAATCGAGACGCAAGCTGTACTTCACGATGTCGATCGTGCTCGTCGTGTCCCGAGCAGGGTCTTCGAACTCGTACTCGAGACACGGAATGAACTTCGTGAGTCCTCGCGCCTGGGGCTGCGCACCGATCCCGATCGACTGCTCCAACAATTCGGGTCTTGGCGAAGGCTGAAACAACGACTTCTGAGTCGGGGACGCGACTCCGACCGACGGCGCGAGCCCGAGGCTCGCCGCAACAACTGCCATGCCAAACCACTGCTGCGATCGCTTGCGCCGAACACTCATGCCCGAATCCCCTACCAGCAGCCGCGCCGATTGCGACTCTTCGTCCACCGTACGGCGACGCTCAATAACTCGTCAACGTTGCCGCGAAGCTTTCAGTCACCAGAAAACCTCGACCAGAGGCCCGCGAGGGTGGGGTCGGTGCCGGCTTGGGGAAGCGAGTTACCGCCGTCGGCGACGATCGTCTGGCCGGTGATGAAGCTCGATCGTTCGGACGCGAGGAACGCCACGATCTCGGCGATCTCGTCGGCGGTACCCATCCGTTGCAGCGGCGTGCTCGATCGAATCGGCTCGAACGTTTCGGGCTCGGCCTGGAACAAACCAGTCAACGGCGTGGCAACAAAGCCCGGTGCGACACAGTTGACCCGGATCGACGGGCCGTACTCGAGCGCACCGCTCTTGGTCAGGGCGATCGTCGCGGCTTTCGCCGCCGAGTAGACGGCTTCGTTGCGGGTCGGTCCGATCCCCGACTGACTCGCGACGTTGACGATCGTTCCGCCACCTCGTTCGAGAAGATGGGGCACGACCGCACGCATCGCGTAGAACACCGCCGAGAAATTCACGTCGACGAGCCGTCGGAACGTCTTGTCGTCGAGCAGGTGGAGCGGTCGGAGGTCACCAACCCCGGCGTTGTTCACCACAACGGCGAGGCCGCCGAGCGTTTCGATCGCCGTTGCGACTGCGGCGTCGACGGCCGACGCGTCAGCGACGTTGGCAACAATCGCGACGCCGCCGACTTCCTCGGCAAGTCGGGTTGCGCCGTCGGCGTCGCGGTCGACCACTGCGACCTTCGCGCCTGCGGATGCGAATCGCCGCGCCACGGCCGCGCCAATACCGGATGCGGCGCCGGTGACGAACACACCCACGCCGTCGTATTCGCGCCGATCAATCTCAGTCACGTTCCACCTCGACTCGGACATCGAGATCGCGGGCGAGCCACGCGATGCCGTTGTCGTTCACGTATCCCGACCCTTGGATGTTGAAGATGCGAATCGAATCCGCAACGATGGGATACGGGCCCCAATGCCAGGTACCACGAGTCAGGTGCACGACGGCGTGACGCGGCAACCGAAACGCTCGAAGCTCGTCGAAGTGCTCACGCTGTGAGAAGTCGAGTGCCGCCGGCGCGACGACCACATAGCCGTCGGTGTCGTAGGCCATCAGCGTCTGGGTGTGCGTATCGTGCCGATTCAACAGCTCGCAGAGCGCCGCGCCGTCGTCGGCAAACCGCAGTTCGTCGTTGGTGTGCCTGATGAAGTTGACGCGACCGTCGTTCCACAAGAACTCGAGCTCGGCGCCAGCGCCCTCGGTTCCCTCGTCGCTCGGAATGCTGCCGAACGACGCGAACGACTCGGACGTGAGCGGCTCGAGTCGCAAGCGCAGTTTGTAGGCTGCCACAGCCGTCAGTGTACGGATTCGAGTCAGGAGGCACCGGTGGACGTTCGATCAATCGAAGACGTCGAACCCGTCGTCGAGCACAACGGGACGGTGCCCGTGTGGTGGCTCGTCAACCCACGCGAGATGTTCGACATCACGCAGGGAGGGCACCTCGAACTGGTCAGTGAGTTCGAGGTGGCCGGCGGCGGATTCGTCGATCCGCACCATCACCCGACGCACGAGTTCTATTACGTCACGTCGGGTCGCGGCATCATGGAGATCGAGGGCGAAACCCGCGAGATTCGACAGGGTGATCTCGTGCACATCCCGCCGAACGCCGTGCACTCGTTGCGGCCGGTGAGCGACCACGCTCCGATTCACTGCTTCTGTTTCGCGGTCGGCGTGTCCGGTGCCGGCCCCGTCAACTACTCCGAGCACTGACCGCGCCTCGTGGGTCGCGTCCTCGTCACCCGCCAACTCCCGGCAGGCGGGTTGGCGCCACTCGCCGGTCACGACCTCGTTGCACCGAAACCCGACGATGTCCCTTACTCCAGCGCCGAAATGCTGGCCATGGCAGGCGAGGTCGACGCGATCGTCTCGTTGTTGACCGACACGATCGACGCGTCCCTGCTCGAAGCCGGTGCTGCCGGACGTCTCCAGGTGGTCGCCAACGTGGCGGTCGGCTACAACAACATCGACGTTGCGGCCGCGTCGCGCGTGGGGATCCACGTCACGAACACTCCAGGCGTGCTCGACGAAACGACCGCCGACACCGCATTTCTGTTGATCCTCGCCGCGTGTCGACTCGCGCACGACGCCGAAGCCGACCTGCGCGCCAACCGCTGGCCGGGTTGGGGCATCAACCAATACCTCGGCCTCGACGTGCACGGTGCGACGCTCGGCATCGTCGGCTACGGCCGGATTGGTCGGGCCGTCGCGAGGCGAGCCGCGGGGTTCTCGATGACGGTGCTGCACCACTCCCGCCGCGCCACGGGCGAACCGGGATATGTCGCCGACCTCGACGAACTCCTCGGTCGCTGCGACATCGTGTCCCTGCACACGCCGCTGAACGCGGAGACGACACACCTGATCGACGCGCGTCGGCTCGCGCTGATGGCACCGCATGCCGTGCTGGTCAACACCGCGAGGGGACCGGTGGTCGACGAAGCCGCGCTGGCCGAGGCCCTGCACTCGGGCCGGTTGTTCGCGGCGGGGATCGACGTGTTCGAACGCGAACCTGAGGTGCATCCCAGGCTGCTGAGCGCGCCTCGGGCGGTCCTGTTGCCCCACATCGGGAGCGGTTCCCGGGCAACCCGGCTACGCATGGCGACGATCGCGGCCGACAACGTGGCCGCCGTTCTCGCCGGCAAACCGCCGCTGCACCCCGTCCACATCTGAGCGACCAAACCGGTGCGGTCCGGATCGAGCGTTTGTCTAGGTGCCGCCAACCCGGGAGACCACGACCTTTGTCGGGTCCAGGTCGAGGAGGCTGAGGGTGGTGGCGCCGGATCGGAGGGCATCGAACATCGCCGACTCCTTCGCCGCTCGCGCCCGACCCGCGGCCAAAACCGCTTCGAGTTCCTCGGCCCGAATCACAGTTACACCGTCGGCGTCGCCGACCACCCAGTCGCCCGTCACCACCGCGACATCACCCACGCGGACCGTACCGGCGACCTCGCCAGCTTCGTCTTTCGTTGCGCCCCGCAGCGCAACCACCGTTGCGAACACCCCGAACCGGTGCGCCGCGAGGGCGTCGACGTCGCGAACGCCACCGTCGATCACCAAGCCGACCACCCCCCGAGCCTGGGCGGCGGTGGTGAGGACCTCGCCCCAGTACCCGAGTTCGGCCACGTCTCCGACCGACGCAACGATCACCGAACCCCGGGGCGCATGCGCGGCGGCAACGTGGATTGCCAGATTGTCGCCGGGCGTGTTGCGGGCGCAGAACGCCGGTCCGCAGACCTTCGCGCCCGCCCACACGGCGCTGACGCGCGCCGCCATCGGCTGTCCACCCGACTCACCGAGCGTCGCCGCGCCAAGCGCCGACATTTCGGCAACCAGCGCGGCGGACTCGGCATCGTTCATCTTGCGGAGGGCGAGGGATTTGAACCCTCGAGGGGGTTTATCACCCCCTACTCGCTTAGCAGGCGAGCACCTTCGGCCACTCGGTCAGCCCTCCCGGAATCGAGGAGTATACGAGCGTCGCCTCGAATCTCTCTTCTGCATTGGGTACCGTCGGCAGGTGGATCCAGGAGAGGCGCTCAACGAGATCGCGTCGCTACTCGAACGCACACGCGAGCCCTACTTCAAGGTCCGGGCGTTCCGCAGCGCGGCGAAGGCCATCAAGGACATCCCGATCGGCGAACTCGAACGGCTGGCGGAGCTCGGTCGGCTGGCAGAGATCCCCGGGGTCGGCGATTCGTCGGCCAAGGTCGTTGCCGAGGCGCTCACCGATCAGGTTCCTGCCTACCTCCAGCGGCTCCGGGGCGTGTTCGAGAACCCCGGCACCGATGAGGGCCGGGCGCTGCGGGCCAAGCTCAAGGGCGACCTCCATCTCCACTCCGACTGGTCCGACGGCGGCGACACACCGGTCGACATGGCGCACAAAGCGCACGCGATCGGCCACGACTACATCGCGCTCACCGATCATTCGCCACGACTGCGGATCGCCCACGGACTCGAGCCCGAGCGGCTCCGTGCCCAACTCGAACTGATCGAGTCGCTGAATCGCGACCTCGCGCCCTTTCGGATCCTCACCGGGGTCGAGGTCGACATCAACGACGACGGCTCGCTCGACCACGAAGACGATCTCCTGGCGCAAGTCGACATCGTCGTCGCGAGCGTGCACTCGAAGCTCGCCATGGAACGCTCGGCGATGACCGATCGCCTCCTTGCCGCGCTCGCCAATCCGCACATGGACATCCTCGGACACTGCACCAACCGCATGGTGACCGGGCGCGGCCGACCCGAAAGCGAGTTCGACAGCGACCTCATCTTCATGTGCGCGAAGAAGTTCGACAAGGCAATCGAAATCAACTGTCGACCCGAACGCCTCGATCCGCCGCGACGCATGTTGCGACGCATCGTCGAACTCGACGTCAAGGTCGCGATCGATACCGACGCACACGCGGTCGATCAACTCGATTGGCAGCCGTTCGGCTGCGACCGTGCGGTCGAGTGCGACGTTCCACTCGAATCGATCGTCAACGCGTGGGCACTCGACGATCTGCTCGAATGGACCGCAGCGCACGCGACCGGCACGACGACGTTCTGATTCGCGCACGGAGACGCCGATGAGCACCTACGACGCATTCAACGAGTACGAACGAGAGATGTGGAGTTCGCCCCGGGCGGCGTCGTACGACCAGGGGCTCACGCGCCTCACCGCGCACACTGTGAGCGCCTTGCTCGACGCAGTCGACGCGCGGCAGGGCATGCGCTTGCTCGACGTCGGAACCGGCCCTGGCCTGGTCGCCGAGCACGCGGCGACGCGTGGATGCGCCGTGACCGGAGTCGACATCTCGCCACAGATGCTCGACATCGCGCGCGGGAGGGTCCCTGACGCGGATTTCCGCGAGGGTTCGGCCGAGGAGCTGCCGTGCGCCAACTCGTCGTTCGACGCAGTCGTCGGCAACTTCGTCGTCCTGCACCTCGGCCACCCCAACCGACTCGCAGCCGAGGCCGCCCGCGTGCTCGAACCGGGCGGACGCGTCGCGTTCACGGCGTGGGGGGTCGGCGATCGCAATCGCGTCCTCGGCGTATTCCCCGACGCGCTCGCCCGCGCTTCGGTCGCACCTCCCAACGACATTCCCGAAGGCCCGCTCTCCACCGAGTACGCCGACCACGGTCGGTTCGAACATCTGCTGCGCGCCGGCGGGTTCTCGGACGTGACGGTCTGCGAGATCGACTGGACGTTCACCGTCGACTCGACGCAGTGGTGGGACACTGTCGTCGCGTCGACCCCCCGAACCGGTGGGCTCGTCTCGCGCCAGTCGCCAGAAGTTCGGGAGCGACTGCGCGCGACCTACGACGCGATCGTCGCTCCCTACGTCGGCGCCGATGGTCTCGCGACGTTCCCGGTGGTCGCCGTCCTCGCGTCTGGCATCCTCCGCTGATCGGTCGGCTACTCGACAGCGGCAAGCCGTCCGGCGGAGTCGTCATTGTCGATCGGCAGATGCACCACGATGCGCACGTCGGGTTCGCCGGCCGAAACCAACTGCTGGGTTTGGAACTCGAGCCGACCGGCAACCGGATGGTGGAACACCCGGCGGTGCGCCTTGAAGCCGGTGACATCGTGACGCGGCCACCACTCGCGGAACTCGGTACTCACTTCGAGGAGGCGCTCGACCAATCCGGCGACTGCCGGGTCTTCGCGTAGCGGCACTGTTTCGGCGCGAAACTGCGACAGCGTGTGACGCGCTTCGCTCTCCCACTCACCTTTGAGTCGGCGCGCGCTCTCGTTCGCAAAGAGGATCCAGACGAGGTTGCGTTCTTCGACGGGCAGCGTCTCGATGGCGGGGAACAACTTCGCGAACGGCCGATTCCACGCCAACATGTCCCACCGAGGTCCGAGCGCGTAGGCCGGTGCTGGTTCGACGACGTGCAGGAGGCGAACGATCGCACTCGGTGCACGATCGCGTCCCGGTTCGATGGGGCGACGCAGCGGGTGGCCCGCGAGCTCGAGCAGATGATCGTGCTCGACGGGGTCGAGCCGGAGGGCTCGGGCGAGCGCTTCGAGCACATCGAGGCTGGCGTTGATCGGCCGACCCTGCTCGAGCCATGTGTACCAACTCACCGACACACCGGCGATCATCGCGACCTCCTCGCGGCGAAGACCTGCGGTGCGACGGCGCACGCCGTCGGGGAGCCCGACGTCGGAGGGGCGCAGCGCGGCACGGCGAGCCTTCAAGAACTCGGCGAGGTCGGCTCGGGTGCGCACGACACCCATTGTGCTGCGCGAGCGCGCGTCGGTGCGGGGTTTCCCTGGTGGCAGCGGTCCCACCATCGCCACGCCTCTTCACGGCCCGTCCGAACTCGGCTCGAATGATTCGATGCACACTGATTCCCTGCCACGGCTCGCCGCCCGCACCGATCGGTTCGTCGCATCGGCCATTCGTGATCTCCTCCAGCTCGCCGAACGCCCCGAGGTGCTGTCGCTCGCCGGCGGTTTGCCCGATGGGTCGATGTTCCCGGTCGATCGCCTCGCCGTCGCCGCGGCACGCGCGACTGCGACCACAGGTCGTTACGGGTCGGCTGCGTTGCAGTACGGACCCACCGAAGGTCTCGAGGCGTTCCGCGAATGGGTGGCCGCCGGTTCGTTGGTGCACGCCGCGCTCGGGCCGGTCGACGAGTACATCGTCACCACTGGGTCACAGCAGGGACTCGACCTGATCGCCCGTTGTCTGGTCGACGCGGGCGACACGGTCGTCGTCGAAGATCCCGTGTATCTCGGTGCGCGTCAGGTCTTCGTCGCCGCGGGAGCCCAGTTGGTCGGCGTCCCGGTCGACGTCGATGGTCTCGATGTCGATCGCCTCGCGTCGCGGTTGCACGGTGGGCTCCGACCCCGTCTCGTCTATACGGTCCCGCACTTTCAGAACCCCACCGGCGCAACGCTGCACCCTCGCCGTCGCATCGAACTCGCGGCATTGGCCCGACGGTTCGGATTCGTGGTGGTCGAGGACGATCCCTACGTCGCGATCGACTTCGAGGGTCGACGTCATGATCCGATCGGTGCACTCGCGCCCGACCACACGGTGACGTTGTCGTCGGCGTCGAAGGTACTGGCCCCCGGATTGCGCGTGGGATGGCTGCGCGCACCCGCGTGGCTGCACCGCACGCTCGTGCTCGCGAAACAGTCGGTCGATCTGCACACGTCAGGGCTCGACCAACTCGTCGCGCTCGACGTCTTGCGTGACGACACGTTCATGGCTGGCCACCTCGCAACGCTGCGGGCCGTCTACGCCGCAAAAGGCCACGCCTTGCACGCCGCGCTCGACGGGTTGTTCGCCACGCGAGCGCCAACCGGTGGGATGTTCTTGTGGGGTACCGCGACCGATGACACGAGCGCGATGTTCGAACCGGCGATTTCCGCCGGAGTCGCGTACGTGCCCGGACGCGCGTTCGGGGTCGAGATCGAGCGCTCGCACCAACTTCGGCTTTCGTTCGCCACACTCACCACCGACGAACTCGAAGTTGCGGCCGCGCGACTGCGGGCTGCGTTTCTCGGCGCGAACTGAGGACGCTGGCATTCCCCTCCCGGTCGTCCTGTCAATCGATACCCGTCGATATGATGCCGCCTCGCGTCAGATCCTGGGGAGCCGATGTCCGACCGCGCGACTACAGCTGCCGAGCACCTGTTGCCTCGGTTGCTCAGCGAGTTGCTCGGTACTGCCGCGCTCGTTTGCGTCGTCGTCGGCTCGGGGATCATGGGTGAGAATCTCGCCGCAGGGAATGCGGGAGTCGCCTTGTTGGTGAACGCGCTGGCAACCGTGTTCGCGCTGTACGTACTCATCACCGTGTTCGGCCCCGTGTCCGGAGCGCAGTTCAACCCGGTTGTCACGTTGGCGGCTCGCTTCGACGGGGCGTTCGGGTGGGGAGAAACGATTGCCCGGATCGCAGCGCAAACCACGGGGGCGCTCGGCGGTGCGGTCATCGCCAACTTGATGTTCGACTACCCGGCGATGGAGTTGTCGAACCACGCCCGGGACAGCGCGCCCGAATACCTCAGCGAGGTGGTCGCGACTGCGGGCCTCCTGTTCGTGATCCACGCGCTGCTTCGTACACATCGCGGCGCGCTGATCCCGACGTGCGTCGCGGCCTACATCGGCGCGGCCTACTTCTTCACGTCATCAACTTCGTTCGCGAACCCCGCCGTCACCATCGGTCGCACGATCACCGACACCTTCAGCGGCATCAGCCCCGCCGACGCACCGACGTTCATCGCGATGCAATGCATCGGTGCCGCCGTCGGCCACCTGAGCGCGCGGTTGTTGTTCCCGGACTGACACGGACCGGCAGTCGCGCCAGCGCAGCCGCGAGCGGACGTTCAGGCAGCGGTCGACTCGCTCGCTTCCCACAGGCGCGCGTACGAGCCGCCCCGCGCGAGCAACGTGTCGTGGGTGCCTTCTTCCACCACGAGGCCGTCGTGCACGACCAGGATGCGATCCGCGAGCCGTGCCGTCTGCAGGCGGTGCGCGACCAAGATTGTGGTCCGACCCATCGCGGCGCTGTGCATCGCAGCGTTGACGGCGGCCTCGGTCGCCAAATCGAGGTTTGAAGTTGCTTCGTCGAGCAACAGGATCGCAGGGTCGACGAGGTGGGCCCGCGCCAACGCAATCAGTTGACGCTGGCCGGCAGACAGCGAGCGGCCGCGTTCGCTCACCGGAGTTCGATAGCCGTAGGGAAGCCGGGCGATGAACTCGTGCGCTCCCACGGCACGCGCGGCCGCTTCGACCTCGGCATCGGATGCGTCCCGCCGACCGTACGCAATGTTGTCGCGCAGCGTGCCCGCGAACAAGAACGCTTCTTGCGGCACGACGCCGAGTTGCGCGTGGTACGCCACGGGGTCGTACTGGCGCAGGTCGACGCCATCGACGCGCACCGCACCGGCACTGACATCGTAGAAGCGCGCCACGAGCTTGAGAATCGTCGACTTGCCGGCCCCGGTCTGGCCGACCAGGGCGACGCGTTCGCCGGGCTCGATGCGCAGCGTCGCGGAACGCAAGGCATCGACGACGGTATGCGGGTACCGGAACCGCACCCCGTCGAACTCGATCGCGCCGCGCAATCGATCGGGGCGCACCGCGGTGGCCGCGTCTGGCACGGGCACCGAGGTTTCGGTGGCCAGCAAGGTCCCGATGCGACCGAGCGAGACGCGCGCCTGCTGGTAGCTGTCGAACACCTGTGACAGTTGCTGGATCGGTGAGAAGAAGAGATCGAGATACAACAAGAACGCGATCAGCTCACCCACTGTCAGTGACCCGTCGGCAACGAAGACCGATGCGGCGCCGATCACGAGCGCGCCGGTGAGTTCGGCCAGGAACTCGACGAACGGAAAGTAGACCGCCACGAGCCGTTGGGCGCCGAGCCGGGCGTCGAGGTAGTCGCGCGACACCGATTCGAACTCGCGCACGCTGCGGCCCTCCTGCGCGAACGCCTGCGACACGCGGACGCCCGAAAGACCTTCCTGCAGGTTCGCGTTCACCGTGGCGATGCGCTCGCGTGCAACTTCGTAGGCGGCCGACGAACGGCGTCGGAACCAGTTGGTGGCCAGCACAAGGGGCGGGAGCGCGATCGATGTCACGAGCGCGAGCTTGGGGTTCATCACGGCCAGGGCCACACCGACCCCGACGAACGACACGAGGTTCACCAAGGCGCTGACCAAGCCGGTCTGCAGGAGTTGTTGCAACGAGTCGATGTCGGTCGTCATCCTCGTCATCACGCGGCCTGCGAGCTCGCGCTCGTAGTAGTCGAGTCCGAGGCGTTGCAGCTGTGCGAACACCTTGACGCGCAGCGCATGCAACAACCGTTCGGAAGAACGGCCGAGCACGCGGGCCTGCCCCCACATGATGACCCAGTCGACGAGTGTGATGGAGATGAACGCCACCGCCGCGATCCACACGACGCGCATCGACGAGTCGCTCACTCCGTGATCGAGGCCGAAGCGCACCAGCGATGGGCCGGCCAGCGTGGCAATCGCGTCCAGGCTGACCAACCCGAGGCCGATTGCCAGCGGGAGGCGATACGGACGAATGAACTGGAAGAACCGGAAGTCTGGCGTCGCCTGCGCTTCGGATCCCTCATCGACACGAGGGATATCGACGGTCGATGGGAGCGCGTCGATCTTGGCCATCAGCTCCGGGGTCATCGCGAGTCCGCCGGCCATCATCGACATCCCACCGGCCATCCCACCGGGTGGTCCGCCCGGGCGCAGGTTCGCGCCAGGTGCGGGCGTCGCCATCGGAACGAGTTCGTCGCCCACCGCGGTGACATCGAGTTCGGGCCACGCTGCGGGCGTGATCCCGTCGGACGACACGACGTTCGGTGCACTGGCGTCGACGCCGCCCGCCGCGGTCGTCGCGGCTGGTTCGGACTCGACTTCGATGCCCTCCGCGTCGCCGCCCGGGCCGGAGATCAGACGCCGGAACTGGTCACACCGGCTCGCGAGTTCGTCGTAGGTCCCGGCGTCGAGCACGCTGCCCTCGTCGACGACGACGATGCGGTCGGCGAGATCGAGGGACGAGCGTCGGTGCGCGATCAGGATCGTCGACCGGCCGGGCAAGAGCCGCTGGAGCGTGGCGTGAATCTCCTCTTCGACCTTCGCGTCGATCGAACTCGTTGCGTCGTCGAGAATCAACAGCTTCGGGTCGGAAATCAACGCCCGCGCCAACGCCACCCGCTGACGCTGACCGCCGGACAGCGTGAGCCCCTGTTCGCCGACGACGGTGTCGTAGCCGTCAGGGAGCGCGGCGATGAACTCGTGCGCCTCGGCCGCGCGGGCGGCGCGCTCGACCTCTGCGTCAGTGGCATCTGGCCGGCCGAACGCGATGTTCGAACGCACCGAATCGGAGAACAAGAAGCTGTCCTCGAACACCACTCCGATCGATGACCGCAATGACTGCATCGTCACGCTCCGCACGTCGGCACCGTCGATGCGAACCGAACCGTCGTGCACGTCGTAGAACCGCGGCAACAACAGTGCGACCGTCGACTTGCCCGAACCCGACGCGCCGACAAGCGCCACGGTCTCACCCGGCTCGATCGTGAGCGTGAAGTCGCGCAACACCGGTTCGGATCGCAAGTACCCGAACGACACCGCGTCGAACTCGATACGACCCGCGCCAACGTCGAGCGGTCGAGCGTCGGCGGCCTCCAGAATCAGCGGTGTCGAGTCGAGAAGATCGAAAATGCGCTCTGCACCCGCCCGGGCGAGTTGGCCAACGGTCAAGATCGCCGCCATCATGCGAACCGGAGGAACGAGTCGCAGCATGTAGGTAGAAAACGCCAGGAACGATCCGAGCGAGAGCTGCCGGTCGATCGTCAACCAGCCGCCGAGCAACAACACTGCGACCTGACCGAACGCCGGAATGACCTGCAGTGCCGGTTGCAGTCGCGCTTGATAATCGACGAGGCGGACCTTCGCGCCAAACAGGCGTCGGCTCGCGTCGACGAGCCGGTCGAGCTGTTGTTGCTCTTGACCGAAGCCCTTGACGACCCGAACGCCGGTGACCGACTCCTCGACGACGCCGGCAACCTCACCCGCTCGCTGTTGTGCGACCCAGCTCGCGGGAAACACCGCGGTGCGCAGGCGAAGCGCCGTGAACAACACTGCCGGTCCGACACACAAGAACACGACCGTCAGCAGCGGTGACAGAAACACCATGATCACGAGCGAGATCACGAACATCAAGATGTTGCCAATGCCGATCGGCATGAACTGCAACAGACCTTGGATCAACGCGATGTCGGAGCTCGCCCGCGACACGAGCTGCCCCGTCTGCATCTCGTCGTGTTTGGCGAAGTCGAGCCGCTGGAGTTGTCGAAAGATCGCAGTTCGTAGATCGTGCTGGACGTCGAGTGCGATGCGACCACCGCGATAACGACGAACGAACGCCAACCCGAAGCGAGCAACGCCGAAGACGACGAGCAAGGTGAGCCACGGTGCTAATGGCTCAGAACCGCCGTCGATGACGTCGTCGACGATGACCTTTTGCACCAGCGGCGTGAACGAGGCAATCGCGGTGCCTGCGATCGCGACGCCGAACGCCACGAACGCGTGACGTTTGTGCGGTGCCATGTAACCGACGAGCCGTCGGACCCACCCCCGAGCGCGCGTCGGCGAACTCACCTAGTGCTGGTCGGCGGCAGGTGCGTCTGCGTCCGAAGCCGGGTCATCGCTGGCCGACGCGGTCTTCGCGTCGTTGGCCTCGGGCTTGGCAAGGTCGTCGACGAAGCCTTTGGCCTTGTCGGCGACCTTGTCGACCTGACCCGACTTGCCCTTCAACTTCTTGCCCGCGACGTCGGCCGCCTTGTCGATGCCTGACTTGATCTTGTCCCCATGCTGTTCGGCCAGATCGTCGGCTTTGTCCTTCGCGACGTCGAGACCCTTTTTCATCTTGTCGAGAAATCCCACGGTTCGCCCCTTCGGCTCCATGCGCCAGGTGCTTTCCTGCGCGCTTGGCGCAGGCTAGCGATCCACCGCGTCCGCGGTCCCCGGACGCGACCCCGGGAGTTCGGCTTCAGGCGCAGGCTTCGAGCAACGCCAGCGGTCCGTCGCGCAGATCCACCACGGCGTGGATCGGTTTGCCCGGGCCGACCACCGGGAGCAGTGGTGCCCCGGTCGGACCAATCGGTAGCTCGGTGGTCAACACGACAAAGCGTGTGTCGGGGTCGAGTTCGCGCACGATGGCCGCCTTGGCGATCGTTCGCCAGATCACTTCGGCCCGCGCCAAACCCGGTCGGAGCGCGGTGAAGCCCCCAGCCACGTCGAACAACCAGACCTTGCCCGCAGCATCGGTCGCCCGAAACGCGACACTGACGCCGCCACCAACTTTCGGGTCGGCTTCGATATCGACGAACGACGCGGTTTCGAGGGTTGCGCGCGCCCAGTCGGTCGCCGTCGATCCGAGCGCGGCGACCGCGGCAAGGGGATCGAGGTCATCGACGTTCGGTTTGGCCGCCGGCAGCGTGAAGTCGGTGCCGGATTGGCTTTCGGTCGCAATTCGCTCGCGCGCCAGCGTCGCGAACTCGGGGTCGAGTTCGTAACCGACGTAGTGGCGCCCCGTGCGCACCGCAGCGATGGCCGTGGTGCCGGATCCCATGAACGGATCGAGCACGATGTCGTCGACGAACGTGTACAGGTGGATGAGTCGTTCGGGAAGATCGATCGGGAACGGTGCGGGGTGACCGATGCGCTTCGCGCTCTCGGGCGCGATCTCCCACACGTCGAGGGTGGCTTCCATGAACTCGTCGCGGGTCAACGACGACGCGCTCGGCATTCCGAGACGTTGTCGTTTCTTGCCATCGATTGCTCGATCGAAACGTCCCTTGCTCGCGACGATCACGCGTTCGCTCAGGTCGCGCAGCGTCGGATTGCTCGGTCGTTGGAACGAACCCCACGCGCAGTTGCCCGAAGCCGCACGCGCCTTCACCCACACGATTTCGCCACGCAGCAGCAATCGGAGACGGTCCTGGAGAATCGTGACGACGTCGGCCGAAAGCGATCGATAGGGCTTCCGGCCGAGATTCGCGACGTTGACGGCAATGCGACCACCGGGTTCGAGGACGCGCACACACTCAGCAAAGACATCTTCGAGCAACCGGAGATATTCGAGATAGTTCGCGGGCACCGCGCCTTCGCCCAGCGCCTCTTCGTAGGACTTCCCCGCGAAGTACGGCGGGGACGTGACGACGAGCGCGACCGAGTTGTCGGCAACGGCGGTCATGGCGCGAGCATCCCCGACGACGATGTCATCGACCACCGTGGCGGGTTGCACCGTGTCGTCGTCGCTGGTTTCCGGCACCGCGAAACGGGCGTAGAAGCCCGACGCGTCGTGGTTCTCCCGCTTGGAAACCCCGAAGTTCGACGTCGTCGTCGGCACGCGCCGAGTGGCCACGCGGGCATGGTAGGGCCACCACGCGCGCAACCGCATCACCGCCACAAGTTCTCGCGACGGCTGTCATCGCTCCCCGCGGCCCCTCCGATCGCAGTCGGCACCCGAGTACCGTCGGGCCGACGGCGGCATGTCTTCGGTGCCTCCCCTGATGAAGGGCGACACCGACATGACCAACACGCCAGCCGACGGACCAGCGGACGGACCGGCCGACGACAGTGCCGAGGCTGCAAGCAAGCCAATCGAGTCCGCGCCGCAGCCACGCTCACGAACGGGGATGATCGCGATTGCATTGGCGCTCGCCGCGTTGGGTGGTGGCGTTGTCGGGTGGATCGTCGCCGACGATGCCGAAGCACCAGTTGCGACGTCGTCGACATCGACCGCGGATACCGACAGCGTTCCGCGCTCAACGGTTGTCGACACATCGCCCATCGGACTCGAACCGACGCTGCGCGTGTACCTCGACGCGTTGGTATCGCACGATTGGCGCGCCGCGCACAACCTCATGTGCGCCGACCTTGCCGATCAGATCAGTGCGGGTGGTCTGAAGCAAGAACTCGCCGGAAGCGAGTCACGAGCAGGTCTCCTCACGGGTTACTCGATCGGGACCAACCTCACACCTGCGGAACGCACGGCCGAAGTCGAGTACGTGCTCGAGTTCGAACAGGGTTCAATCGACATCACGGCGTCGATGGAACGCGAAGGATCGACATGGCGTGTGTGTTCGTTCTCGAACACCGGCGGAACGGGTGTGTTCGCCGCCGCGTAACGGTCCGGATCGGCACGGGCACCGGCACCGGCACCGACGAGTGCGAATCCGTCTGCGTCGTAGTCTGCGGTTGTGGCGCCAACGCAACCGCTCTCGTTCGACAACACGTTCGCGCGTGAGTTCGTCGGGCTCGCGACGCCTTGGGCTCCCGCAACAGCTCCTGATCCTGAGCTCCTGGTGCTCAACGAGCCTTTGGCGCTGGATCTAGGGATCGATATCGACTGGTTGCGGTCGCCCGCCGGCATTGCCATGTTGGTGGGCAACGAAATCCCGCCTGGCGCGGCGCCGGTCGCCCAGGCGTACGCGGGTCATCAGTTCGGTGGCTACTCACCGCGTCTCGGCGACGGCCGAGCGCTGCTGCTCGGTGAAGTGCTCGACGTTCACGGATGTCGTCGCGACCTGCACCTGAAGGGTTCTGGCCGCACACCGTTCGCCCGCGGCGGCGACGGCAAGGCGGCCGTCGGCCCAATGATCCGCGAGTACGTCATCGGCGAAGCCCTCCATGGGCTCGGCATTCCGACGACCCGAGCGTTGGCCGTCGTCGCAACCGGCGAGATCATCCGCCGCGAGCAACCACTGCCGGGGGCCGTCCTCACCCGCGTCGCCGCGAGTCATCTCAGGGTTGGCACGTGCCAGTACGCCGCGGCGTTGGACGACCGTGCGGGGCTGGAACGACTCACCGACTACACGCTCGCTCGTCACTACCCAGATGCAGCCCGCGACGGCGTACCCGCACTTGCGCTGCTCCGAGCGGTTGCGAAGGCGCAGGCCTCGCTGATCGCGCAGTGGATGTTGGTCGGTTTCGTCCACGGCGTGATGAACACCGACAACATGACGCTCAGCGGAGAATCGATCGACTTCGGTCCGTGTGCGTTCATGGATGCGTTCGATCCCGCCACCGTGTTCAGTTCCATCGATCATCAGGGTCGGTACGCGTACGGCAACCAGCCGGCGATTGGCCAATGGAATCTCGCGCGTCTGGCCGAAGCGCTCTTGCCCTTGATCGACGAACAACAAGAACGTGCGATCGAACTCGCGACCGCAACCTTGCACGATTACGTCGATATCTACAACGCGCACTGGCAGGCCGGCATGTTGGCAAAACTGGGTATCGCGATGCCCTCCACAGATGCAACGATCGTCGATGACTTCATCGAGATCATCACGGCGCAACGGACCGACTTCACCGCGTCGTTCCGCTCGCTCGCCGATTCGATCCGCGGCACTGCGCCCAGCACCACGATTGACGACACGCCGGCTTTTGCTGCGTGGTCGCGCCGCTGGCGAGCCGCGCTCAGTCCGACTGACCTGGCGTCGATCGCCGACGCCATGGATCGCCGCAGTCCGGCGTATGTGGCCCGCAATCATCTCGTCGAGGCCGCGCTCGAGGCAGCAACCGCTGGCGATCTTTCCTCGACCGAACGGTTGGTCGATGTGCTGCGCGACCCGTTCACCTCCCGACCCGGCCTCGAAACCTTCGCTCAACCCGCGCCACGCGAGTTCACCGATCGCTATCAAACGTTCTGCGGTACCTGAGGGCTCAGGCGATCGCCGCCCCGATCACCGAAACGGGCCCGGTCCCTCGCCGTTGCGCTCGACGCCGGGAGCAGCCACACCATCGCGGGTGCAAGGATTTGGCAGATGACCCGCGCCCGGTAGATCTCGGCCCGGTTCCACGGGCGTTCGGCGCGACAGCAGATCTCGAGCAGCGCAGTTGGGTTGGGCGGTACGCCGACCGGCGCCATCAGCAGACCGCGATAGCCATCGGGCACCATCCACGCGAGCTCCGCCGCATCGGCAATGGGGTCCGAGACGCGCACTTGGATCATCTGACCGGTGCGCAGCACGCGAGCGGTCAGCGGATGGGATTCGAGCGGGAAGATCCGTCCGCCGTCGAAGCTCTCGTTGGCCAACAACGTCTGCACCGCGCGGCCCTCGTCGATGATCGCCGAAAGACAAACATGCTCCGCGTTCATCTCGCGGCTGATGAGGTCGAGGGTGCTGATCGCGTCGTCGTTGGTGCGAATAGCAGCCGCGGACGACGCGATCGCGGCCATTCGTCGGTCGGTTGCTTGTGTCTCGAAATCATGCGTCACGCGGAGGGCGACCTCGACCGAAACGCGACACGCGTCGCTCGCCTCGGGCCGGGCTTCGGGCCACGCGTCGCCAGGTCGCCCGATCCAGTAGCCCTGTGCGTAGGTAAAACCCAGCTCGGCGATTTCGTCGAGTTCGTCGCGGCACTCGATCCCCTCGCCGCATACTGACGCTCCGATGCTCTCCGCGAACCGAGCGATGGCATTGGCCAGCGCGCCCTTCACGCGGTCTTGATGGATCCCTTCGATCAAGGCTCGATCAAGTTTGATCAGCTCGGGATGCAACCGCATGAGTTGCTGTAACCCGGCATATCCGGAGCCGGCATCGTCAACCGCGATGCGGGCACCGCGCGACCGCAACATTCTGATTGCCGCGGCGATCTCGTCGTGCCGCGCGATCAGCTCGTGTTCGGTGATCTCGAACACAAGGCCATCGAGTCGCTCTGGCAGCACGGCCCAGACCTCGTCACTCAACAGCGCCGAGGGACTCACGTTCACCGAGAGGTACGTCCCGGTCGGGCGATCGCATCGGGCGATCGCGTCGCGGATCGCCAGCGCTTCAAGTTGTGCGCCGAGCCCGATCCGGTGGGCGGCAAGGAACCATTGATCCGGTGGGCGCGAGCCCTCGGGAAACCGAGCGAGGGCCTCGTACCCCGCGACAAGCCCGGTGCGGAGATCCAGGATCGGCTGCACCACGATGCGGAGCTCGCGCTGACCTTCGAGGATGGAGCGAATCTCCGCAGCAGTTTGCGTATCGCGCTCTTCGCTCGGCGCGCCGTTCGCACGAACGGGTTCGACGATCTCGAAGCGATTCGGGCCGTAGTAGCGCGCGACACGCAGCGCATCATCGGCACACTCCAAGAGGAGCAGAGCAGGTTCGCCGTTCGCGCCAATCGCGACCCCGACGTTGACGTCGACGGGGCGCTTCGAACCGGCAACGGCGATCGGCACTTCGAATGCGACCATGAGTCGCGCGGCGGCCGCAAGCGCTTCACCCCGGCTGCCCGTTGTTTCGAGAATGATCCCGAACCGCGTGTCGTCCAGGCTCGCGAGCGTGTCCGCCGAGCGGACCGTCGCTCGTAATCGACGCACAACACCCTGCGCGCAATCGGCCCATTCGACCGGGTCGAGATCCTCGCTGACACACACTTCGAGCGCCAACACAGCGATGGGGTGCCCGTTCCGATTGGCACGAGCAACGGCATGCGTCAGTCGGTCGAGGAAGAACGACGGCCCGCCGATTCCGAAACCGTGCGCGGCGACGTCGAAGCCACCCGTTGCCACCTGGGCCCAACTCGCGACTCGGTTGGCGCCACCGTTCATTTCCGGCTCCTCGGCACGCCCGTCGAGTTCCCGCTGCGTGTATCGGAGCAGCACCACCATCACTTGAGTGGTCGCCGCGAGGTATGACACCAGCTCGATGCGACAGGTATCTCGGTCCGAGAAGGTCGCTGAACTCTCGGCACGAACTCCACGCAGCTGGGCCCGCTGCTCCGATCCGACGAACGACACAACGCCAGCGCGGCAGCTCCTCGCGGTCCTCACGCTCGGTGGTGTGACCGCGCCCGTGTCCGACGCGACGAAATGACGACGCGCAAGACCCACGCGGGACCAGCGCTGCGGTGTTCGATCAGGTGGTCGGTTCGAATGGATCGCGACGTTTCGTCGCGATCACGTGCCGGGGTTCACCATGAGTCGCCACTCAGTGCGCACCTCAACGATCTCAAATCCGAGGGCGTCGTTGATCGCGAGCATCGCGGCGTTCGAGAATGCATTGCCGGTGCGCACGATCGCGACGGCTGGTCGCTCCCGGTGAAGTCGTCGAAGGACTTCGGCCTTTGCCCACTTCGCCAAGCCAAGGCCTCGGTGTGCCGGATCGATCGCTGTATTCATTTGTTGCACCACCGCTGGCGCCCAGGGTTCGAAGACGACCTCGGTTCCGCCAATCGCGTTGCCACTTGGATTCCGCACGAACACAGTCCACCGATCCCGGCCAGCTTTCTTGGAGTGCGCGGTCAAGCTCAGCGACATGGTCTGCATCGATCCGAATGTCGCCCGTGGCCATGGCGTCTCGGGGCTGAGTGTTCATCAGGCGGTGGAAGTTGGCCGCGGCACCAAGCAACTCGTTCGAGTACGGGCCGTCCCAAAACTGCAACCGGTAGCCAGGCGCACGAAGGCGCGCCGAAGCGATCCACGAATCGAGCTGGTTGAGATCGAGCCGCGCGACCTGGAGTTCGCTGTTTCGACTCACGCGGCCGACGGAACCACCGAGGCTCTTCGAAAACGACTCACCCGCTGGAATCGTGTCATAGGTTGACCAACTGATGCTTGACCGGCCCTCCTCGATGGCGGTGCGCAACACTTCTCGGGCCAACGCTGACCCCACTCCACGCCGTCGCATCGGACGACGGACATACACGTAGCTCTCCATGTGACCGGCATCTCCGGCTGAATTCGACCAGCACGCGCCGCAACCGACGGGTGTCCCGTCACCGAGGTCAGCGACCCATGTGTGGTCGTCGAACAGCGACGGCAGGTTGCGTGCGAATCGCATGTACGAGGCGAGCGGCTGCGGCTCGGACCCCGGACAACGCTCGGACTCAATCTCGGTTTCGACCAGGTGCATCGCCGCCAACTCTGCATCCGAACCGTGGCGAAATCCGACGCGACGGACGCGGAAGCCAGACTTCGGCTCGCTCATCTCGCGAGCTTCGCGCGTTCGCAAATCTGTCGTCGCCAGGCGCTGCCCGACCGCTCAGGCGCCACCGGTTCGATTGCGACCTGGACAGCTGACCCGAGAGACAAGCGGGCCTTCTGAGATCTCTTTCGAACCCTGATATCCCCGGTCAGGCCATCAGCCAGTGGGAACAATTATCACAACACTACGCGCATGGGACAAGGCGGATCGTTCCTCCACCACGTTCGGCGGTGAAGTAGCGCACGTCACCGACGGAACTGGCTCCGACGTGTGTGAGGGGTTTCCCCACCCACCGTAGGGCTGGATCGAGAAGACGCAATGCGCTTCGCGCCCCCGGATGATGGCTGTGACCATCGTTCCTGTCGGTTCGTCGGTTCGCTGATAGTCGGCGTTCTTCAGATAGCCGGTGCGCGCTTTCCGTACTGCTCCAGGACGTCGCGGCAGCGGTTGTAGTTGCCGGGAGGAAAGTTCGCGCTCTTCGGGTTGAGGGGACCGGCGCACGTTCGATCAAAGGAGCGACCGTGCAGGGGGTCTGCAGAGCAGTGATCTTCGCAACGGTCGATGCTCAACGCAACCCGCCTGGAGCGACCTAGCAGGACCCTGCCGTTGCGAAGCAACGCGGTCCTGGTCACGAAATCTTGATTGCGTCGGTGACGCGAGCGCCAAGTGCCACGTCTATACGGTGTGAGGGTTGTGGAACCGCGCCCAATTTCCAGGGGATCTCAACGTGACCGCCTGATCGAGGTCTACGACGATGTTCGCCGGTTCGCGGTTGCCATTGCGCCGGTTGGTGTTTTCCCAGACGAATTAGTTCAGGAAGCCATCACACGAGTGCTCGAACGGATCCGGCTCGAAGACATCGACGATCTCGCCGGCTACCTACGTAGAATAATTTTCAATCTCGTGATCGATGAGCGGCGCAAGTCCCGGCGTTTGTCGCGGTTGCTCCCGAGACTGCTTCAAATAGAGCCGAATCGCTTCGACGACTATCCTTCGGATCTTCAAGTGCTCCTACAATTGGATCCGCAGGCTCGCGCCTTGCTTTACCTTGTCGACGTCGAAGGATGGTCGGTCCAAGAAACGGCCCGCTTTCAATGCGTACCGGAAGGGACCGCTCGGATGCGCCTTTTGCGCGCTCGTCGCCGCCTCCGGAGGCTATTAGAGGAGAAGCCGACCCCATCATGAGGACAGTCAAAGGTTTGTTTGACGAGCTTGACAAGAAGCGCCCAGCCGTCAGGTCACCAGCCGATGTGGTTGATCAGGCACTTACACACGTTCGGACATCGGTAGGCCTCGAAGCGAATAGGGCCCATCGGAATCGGCGGTATCTGCCGACCTTAGCGGCGACAGCCGGGGCGACTGCATTCATCGTTGCAGCCGTCGTTGCTACGCGACCCGATTCGGGAACTGGGGTTGAGCTCGCGACGAGGTCATCCTCCGCGGTTGAACTATCGGTGCTATCGGATCAGGAATGGTCAATTGCACCACCTGCACCCAGCACGGCCGGTGTGGATTGGACGGTATCAGCAACGGTGGGTGATACGCTATTTGTGGTGTCACCCGGCCCGCCAAGCGAATATGAGCGAGAGATAGTACTACAAGCATTCTCGCCTGAGAGTTCCGAATGGCGGCGCCTGGAGTCGCCCCCGGCATTTACGGATTTCGACTCCGTCGCCGATGTTGGACTTACGGCGGTTTCGGTAGGATCTGAGATGGTGCTGATCGCACCGGACCCTGGGTACCGCCACTTCTCGGCGGTAGCATTCAGCCGTTTGACCAATACTTGGCGAAGCCTTGGAGACGGACCGGACTGTGTATCAGGACAGCCACAGGTCGTACCTGGAGACGGTCATATAGTTGTTATCGTGGGGTCGGATAAACTGCAGTCGGCTGCTTGCCCTCCATCGATCGGAGCGACACTGACGCTCGAAACTCAGACCGGCCGATGGAGTGCGCTTTCACGCCTGGAGCCGACCGCCGGCGTCGCGTCTTGGGTTTCTGCCCATCAGTTGGCCGGATCAAGGGTAATGGCAATTGCCGCCGTGGAGAGTAGCTCTAGCGAGGACGATCTACTGTCGGGCTTGAACGGAGATCGTATTCTGGGAAGCCTTGATCTCGTTGCATTTCAGCTGTCTGTCAGGACAGAGAAGTGGTATCCGATTTCGGGATGGAATCCAAACAGCCTCGGCGCATCGTATGGATCAGATGACACTTTCCTTGTGGCCCCACAGAATGGTTTCTGTTCGAGAGGCAATTGTACAAGTGACCCATCGGTTATCGCCCCTGGATCTTTCTATTCTCGAAAGGAGAGCACCGTCGTCGCAGTCAACGACGATCTGAGCCATGATTTCGCTGTTCGGGCATCATACTCGGAACCTGATGCAGGACTCTTCGTCGCATATGAGCATGAAGAGGAAACCTGCGCCGTGGGTGTTCGGCGGCGCGCAGATTGCAGACCGAACCCGGGCGTGATGATCGAAGCGTTTTCGATCGTTGGCGACCAGTTTGAGAGACGCCTTCTTGCGCCGGTGCCGTCTGAGGTTCAGAGCGTTATCGACATCCGATGGGTGGAGCAATCGCTCGTTGTGATTGGCATTTCGGCTTCCGACGAATTGATCCTGGGAGTAATCGGTCTATGAAGGGCATGGCGATACTTGGACCAGCGGCTGTTGTCGGATTTCCGTTCACAGCGGCAGGATACCGCTCGCCCGAAAGCCGCCTCCGCCCAAGACAGATTCTTGCGAAGAGGAGTATGCATCCAGGCCGACGACCCATCACAAAGCTCCTTTGCACAGGAGCCCGACACTACGATCCCGGAAGGTTCTTTGATCTCGGACATCCTGACCTCCGGGCCGCGACCGCAGCCTGACCAACTGTCACCTACCGCGCGGCAGTCCCCCAGTTCAAGGCCTCGGCGTCAGGATTGCGTGAGCCATGGCGAGATTCGACGGATGTCCTCGTCAGCCTATCGCCAATGGAACGTCCCGACGAGAGCACCAAGATCGCGTCGATGGCGAGCACCACCGAGAACAACACAGTTGCGGCGAGAAGAAGCTCAATAACGACTACTAGACCACGCGAGAACGCTCGTGCCAGCGATGGCACGGTAGTTGTCGAAGACTCAATAACCTTGAGACCCAACAATCGATGGCCGAGCGTACCGCCGAACCTCGATATTGCAACCGCCTCATACGAAACCGCGAAAAGCACACCTACCAAAACCGCCGCCGCCTCATCGCCACTACGAGACAGACTCGTCAGAGGCCAGTAGACGATGAGTCCAACAACTACGGCATCAACAGCCATCCCCGAAAGGCGATCGCCGAGCATTACGGTTTTGGCTGAGAGCTGAACATCGACCGGCTCGCGGAGCGAGGCAGCACGTATTCGCCGTGCTGTGTGAGCAAGTAGGGCGCAGAGGGCTGCAATACCGGGTATGAACCAATAGGCGAGAATCCAAAGGCCATCGCCGTCTCCGCGAGGCGCCGACCATGGCAGCAATAGGACGGGGACAATGGCGAGAAGTGCGGCAATCGCAAGTGCGGGAATACTGCTCGTCAGTGCCGACCACGTAGCAATCGCAGCAAAGCCCAGAACGAGGAGAGCTGCCGCCATGGTGGGGTTGTCAGCTAGTAGCGCTTCATGCTTGAACAGAGTTAAGCAACCGTTGCTGAGACCGGCCCGGCATTCCCCACTCGGCACCATAGCGACGTACGCCATCCACGTAATCGCCGATCCGCCCGCCACGACCAACGCCTTGGGTGCTGTCTGGGCTGCTCGAATTTCAGAGTTACGCGCGAAGCTCGCTCCCAAGAACAATCCGAGAATAACAAGGGCAAGTGTGGGCAATGCAAGCAGAAGAATTACCGGAGCGTCCAAGAGCGACAGCGCGACCATTACACCTCCGGTGTCAGATTGTTGCGATGCGATTTCACGGGTAACCCCAGTTTTGTCTTGAGGATTGAAGGTTTTCAGCGTGAAAGTAGACATCCTCCCCACCCGCCGCCGCCCGACGATCAACCACGAACCGATCATCGATCGAGACATTTGGTACCGCTCAGCGCACGATGTCCTGGCCAGTGCCGAACCAAATGCGCTTCAACGAGCGCTTCGGCATCAGCAAGCACGCATGCTGCGCAACCCGTACTACATCGGGCTCGTCAACTGGCGAGGGGCAACCACCACCCGGCTACCTGAACGTCACGATCAAGGTCAACGGCTTTCGTCCTGGGTTCGAAAGAGAGCGATTTGGCGGAGGGAGTGGGATTCGAACCCACGGTGGCTCAACACCACGCCGGTTTTCAAGACCGGTGCATTCGTCCGCTCTGCCATCCCTCCCGCGAACCCAGGTTAGGCGTCAGCCTCGGGGCTCGACTCGGTTGAAACCGCAATACGGCTGGAGCACTTCGGGAACTCGGAACGCGCCGTCGGGTTCTTGGTGGTGCTCGAACAAGAACGTCAACGTACGCGCGATCGCGCACGCAGTTCCGTTCAATGTGTGCACCAGTTCGTTGCCGTGCTCCGTGCGCAGACGCGTCTTCAACCGCCGCGCCGAGTAGTCGAGGTAGTTCGAGCACGACGTCAGCTCGCGGTAGCGCCCTTCGGACGGCAACCACACTTCGATGTCGTACTTCTTTGCGGCCGGATTGCCGAGATCGCCGGCCGCAATGTTGACCACTCGGTATGGCAGCCCCAGCCCATTGAGAATCGACTCCTCGATCGCCAGCATCCGGTCGTGTTCTTCCCACGACGAACTCGGGTCGGTGTAGACGAACATCTCGACCTTGTCGAACTGGTGCACGCGGAAGATGCCGTGCGTGTCCTTGCCGGCAGTTCCCGCCTCGCGGCGGAAGCACGTCGAGAACCCGGCATAACGCACTGGCAGCGCGTCGGCGTCGAGAATCGAGTCGCGATGCAACAGCGAAAGCGGTACTTCCGCGGTTCCCACGAGGAAGAGCTCCCCACCGTCGACTTCATACACCTGATGCTTGTCCGTCGGGAAGAAACCGGCTTCGATCATGGCTTGTTCGCGTACCAACACCGGCGGGACCACTGGTGTGAACCCCTCAGCGACCAGTTTGCTCATCGCCCATTGCACGAGCGCGAACTCGAGCAACACCGCTTCGCCCATGAGGTACGCGAACCGCGAGCCGCTCATCTCGGCGGCGACCTCGCGCTCGACCCAACCGAATTGGGTTCCGAACTCGGCGTGGGGACGCCCCACGCCATCGCGCAGCGGCCCACCGACCACCCGCACGACATCGCCTTCGTCTTCTCCGCCGTCGGGGACGGATTCGTGGGCCGGATTCGGAACTTGCAGCACCAACTCATGCAATTCCGCTTCGAGTTGGTCGAGGACTGCCTCCTCCTCGGCCAACCGGGCCTTCAGCGCCGCGGCCGCTTCGATGCGCGCCGGTCGTTCGTCGGCGGCGGCACGGCCGATGGCTTTGCTCGCGGCATTTTGTTCGGTGCGCAACTCCTGCACGGCGACGTGCGCCGCGCGGCGACGTTCGTCGAGTGCGAGCACCGCATCGACGAGTCCTGGCCGAACTCGTTTCCGTTCGATCCCCCGCCGAAAGTCGGGATCGTCGCGCAACTTGCGTACATCGATCATTGCGAATCCTCGTCGAGACCGAGGCCGACGTCGGATCGAATCTGCGCGCGGAGTTCGTCGACCCATCCGGCGGCGTCGCGCCACGCTTTCGACGCGGCGGTGCGTCGCAACACTCCCGCTTCCTGTGGGCCTCCCACCGGATAGCTCCCGAGAAACTTCACCCGCGCTTGCTTGGCGGCAATGGTGCGGAGTCCGTCGGCAATCAACTCGTCAGCGATGTGGCCGTCGAGATCGATGAAGAAGCAGTAGTCGCCGAGCGACTTCTTCGTCGGCCGCGACTCCAACTTGCTGAGGTTCACCGACCGCGCCGCGAACTCTTGCAGGATCGTCAGCAACGAACCCGGACGGTCGGCTCGTTGAAACACCACGATCGATGTCTTGTCATGACCCGTGGGAGCGGGAACCCCCCGACCGACCACGACGAACCGGGTCTCGTTCTCCGGATGGTCCTCGATGTCGCGCGCGATGACTTTCAGGTTGTAGCGATTCGCGGCGAGTGGATTACAGATCGCGCCCAGCGCTCGTTTGCTGCGAGCGACTTCGCGTGCAGCGTCGGCGGTGCTGTTCGACGCCCGGAACTCGGCCTCGGGAAGTTTTCGACTCAGCCAGCCACGGCACTGCGCCGCCGCGATCGGAAACGACAGCACGGTTCGGACGTCGCGCAGCGCAACGCCGGGGCGCGTGCAGAACGACAGCGAGATCGGCAGATCGATCTCTCGTTGAATCAGCAGGTCGCTCTCGAAGGCCAAGGTGTCGAGGGTGACCGACACCGAACCTTCGATCATGTTCTCGATCGGGATGACCCCGGCACGAAACTCACCGCGCTCGACGGCGGCGATGACGTCGGGAACGGAGCGCTGCGGGATTCGCTGGGCGCTCGCAAGGTCGGGCTGCGACAACAGCGCTTCTTCGGCGAAGGTCCCTTCTGGGCCGAAGAACGTCACCGTGCGCACCGAGCGATCGTACGCGTGATCGTCCGAGTCCGTCGGACCAATCTGATCGTTGCCGATTCGACCGGTGATTCGAGTCGCCGACCGACCGGGACAGTCAGGCTGTGGCGACTTCGCGGACCAGGCCGGTGTTCACGTCGTAGACGAATCCCCGCACCGACTGCTTGGCGGCAATGAATGGGTTCTGCAGTACGCGCTCGATCGATTTCCGGACGTCGTCGTCGATGTCGGTGAACGCGCCGAAGCCGCCTGTCGGTTCGTGGCCGGTCTCTTGGGCGAGTCCTGCGGAGAATGCGGCCTCGTCGAGTCCGTGGACCCCGCAGTCGGTGTGGTGAACGAGCATGACTTCGGTCGTTCCCAACAGTCGCTGACTCAGCACCAAGGATCGCACGACGTCGTCGGTCACGAGCCCGCCGGCGTTGCGCAGCACGTGGGCGTCACCGTGCGCGAGTCCGAACGCTTCGAACACGTCGATCCGAGAATCCATACAGGTGACGATCGCCAATCGCAGCCGGGGTCGGCGATCCGGTGGCGTTCGGGTCGACCAGCCTTGCATCTGGTTTCGCTCGACGAGTCGGTCGACGACCGAGGCGGAGCCGGCCGAATCGGGTGCGACCGTGGGATCGGGGGGCGGCGTCGCTTGCACCGCAACAGAATACCGGAAATCTACTTCGGAAATGAATCGAGCGCGGGTGGCTAGACGGCTCGCTCGAAACGCGTTCGAGCGACTGGCGGCGGACATCCTCGGGAACGGATACGACATCGACCTCGCCCAACGCCCCGGTCGCTTCGATCGTCTGGCGAATTGGTGCAGGTGCATGTCGCAGTCGGCACACCGTCGAAGGCGTCGTTCGAACCGTCGGCGCGCACGACCTGCGCACCACCGAGGCGTCCGCCCGCGGCCAAGACCCGCGGTCGTCTTCCTACACTCGGCGCGATGTCTCCAACTCCCGAAGACTTCGAGGCTGCCCGCGACGATCGCGCTCGGCAACTGATCGAACGCGACGCCGTCGAACGGCTCTTCGCTGCCGACCACACGCTTTGGGGGGCCGAGCCCACAGAGTGCGCGAATCGACTCGGATGGGTCGACGAACCCGCCCGTCAACGCGAAGCCGGCGCGGCGCACATCGCGATCCGCGCCGCGACGGATGCGATCGACGAAATCGTCTGGTGCGGCATGGGTGGAAGCAGCTTGTTTCCCGAGCTCATCGCACGGTCGCCGGTGCCGCGCCGGCCGTCGCCCGATTTCACCGTGTTGGACTCGAGCCATCCCGCGCCGGTCGCGCGGATTCTTGCTCGACCGCGTTCGGATCGGCGCTTGTACGTGGTTGCCTCGAAGTCGGGGGGAACGATCGAAACGCGCTCGCACCTGGAGACGCTGACCGCAGCCGACCCGGCCGCTGCGGTCGCCGTGGTCACCGACGCGGGCAGCGAACTCGACGAGCTCGCCGCCGATCGCGGCTGGACCACGTGGCACGCCAACCCCGACATCGGAGGACGATTCTCGGCCTTCTCGACGTTCGGCATGGCGGCCACGTTGTTGGTGGGCGTCGACCCAGCGGCGTTGATCGAACCAGCGATCGAGATGAACGAGTTGACGCGCGCGCATCCCGCTGAGGGCGCCGTCGGGCTCGCGACTTTTCTCGCCGCTGCGCACGCGGTCGGCCGCGACAAGCTCACGTTGCTCACGCCACAGAGCCTCGACGGATTCGGAGCGTGGGTCGAACAACTCGTGGCCGAATCGACGGGTAAGTCCGGCGTCGGGTTGCTCCCGGTCGTCGACGAATCGCCCGCGGCCGCGGACCGATACGGCCCCGACCGGTGTTTCGTCACCTACGGAGCGGTGTCGGGGGTCGAAGCCATCCGTGCCGACGGGCATCCGGTGTTCGACCTCGGACCGATCGCAGCCGCCGGACAACTCGGCGCAGAGTTGCAGCGTTGGATGTTGGCGACGGCCTTGATCGGCGTGTTGCTCGAGATCAACCCCTTCGATCAACCTGACGTCGAAAGCGCCAAACGCAGCGCCCGCTCCGTGCTCGAAGGCGCGGCTGCCGACTCGCCCCCGATCGGCGATCCGGCGTTCCTGCTCGCCGGCGTCGGTGCTGGTGATCACGTGGTGCTCCAGGCGTTCGTCGACCCCGAAGGTGACACGCCCATGCAACTGGCCGCGCTGCGCACCCGCTTGCGCGATCGGTTGGGTTGCGCAGTCACGGTGGGCATCGGACCGAGGTACTTGCACTCCAGCGGTCAACTGCACAAGGGCGGGCCGAACTCCGGCGTCTTCATCCAGATCGTCGAGACCGGCGACGTCGACGTCGCCATTCCGGGACGCGGCTACGGCTTCGCCAAGCTGCTCCGTGCGCAAGCCGACGGCGACTACGCCGCGCTCAGTGCCGCCGGTCGGCGCATCGTGCGCGCATCGTTGGCGTCAGTACTTGCCTGCGTCTGATTCGTGAATCAAACTTCCCTGATTCGCCGGCCGCGTCGTCCGAAGGACCTGCCATGCCCGAACGCACTTGGACATTCTTGTCGAACCACACCCACGTCCTCGTGTGTCTGACCGACGACCCGAACGCGCGCCAGCGCGACATCGCAGCTCGGATCGGCATCACCGAACGTGCGGTCTCGGGCATCATCGCCGACCTCGAAACCGACGGCTATCTCCAACGCGAGCGCGTCGGTCGCCGCAATCGCTACCGGGTGTTACGGCGCGGACGACTCCGCCATCCACTCGAGTCGCACTACACCGTGGGCCATCTGCTCGACGCCATCCGCGGCGGGTGAACCTCGACGGCGGGCTGCCGCTCCGGCGTCCGCCACTCACCCCAAGACCACGGCCGGCGCGGCCAGCCGGCGCGCCGGATTGGCGCGGCCGTGCGTGATTTCGGGGGATCTTGGTAGTTTGCCTCGCGGGTGGCAACGGGCTGCCCGAAAGGATGGCCCCCCATGAAGGCAGCAATGTTCGTCGCCGCTGGCGAACCTCTTTCGATCGAGGACATCACCCCGTCAGCACCAGGACCGACCGACGTGGTCGTACAACTCGGTGCCTCTGGGGTCTGCCACTCTGACCTCTCGTTGAAGAACGGTTTCGTGATGATGCCGCCCGGCATGGTGCTCGGCCACGAGGGCGCCGGAACCGTCGTCGATGTCGGCGCGGAAGTGTCGAAGGTGAAGAAGGGCGACAAGATCATCGCCAGCTTCATCCCGGCCTGCGGCGTCTGCTTGTCATGCCTGTCGGACCAGTCGCACCTGTGCGACCGCGAGTTCGAGGTGATGATGGCACCGCGCGGCACGCGCGCTGACTCGACTCCCTACATGACCATGACGGGCCTCGGAACCTTCGCCGAGGCGATGACCGTCAGCCAGGATTCGGTCATCAAGGTCGAGACCGACATTCCCTTCGACCAGCTTGCGCTGATCGGCTGCGGGGTCACGACCGGCGTGGGCGCGGCGTTGAACACGGCGCAGGTCCACCCCGGTGCGACCGTCGCCATCATCGGATGCGGTGGTGTTGGCCTGTCAGTGCTGCAGGGTGCACGGATTGCGGGCGCGTCGCGCATCATCGCCGTCGAACACGGCGACGAGAAGCGCCAGGCGGCTGAGGCCCAGGGTGCCACCGACTACGTCAACGCCGCCGACGGCGACCCGGTCGCCCAGGTGCAGTCACTCACCGGCGGACGCGGGGTCGACTACGCGTTCGAAGTCACGGTCGGTGCGCCCGAGATCCTGGCGCAGGCCTACGGCATGACCCGCAAGGGCGGCACCATGGTCATGGTGTCGATGCCGCGCCAAGAGGGCACGATGACCATCCCGACATTCGACCTTTTCTACAACGAAAAGACGATCAAGGGTTGCAAGTACGGCTCGTCGCAAGTACGTCGGGACTTTCAGCGTTTCGTGTCGCTGACCGAAACCGGTCGCCTCGACCTCGGCAGCATGGTGTCACGCCACATCAAGCTCGACGAGGTGAACGACGCGTTCACCGCCATGGAGAACCGCGAGGTCACTCGATCGGTCATCACAAGCTTCTGATTCACCCGCATTCCGCGTTTCCCGGAGTGTTCGTTGCGCTCGACGTGACCAACGCTCCGGGAAACGGGTTTCCGTCCAGGGAGGGCCTGTGAGTTATCCGGGACACTGGGCGGCCGAGACGCCCGACGCAGCTGCGTTCGTCATGGCCTCGACCGGAGCCGTCACCACCTACCGCGAGCTGAACGACCGATCGAATCGGTTCGCCCAGTTGATGTGGGCCGCGGGGCTCCGCTTCGGCGACCACATCGCGGTGCTGATGGACAACAACGACCGCTACCTCGAGGTGTGCTGGGCCGCGCAACGAATGGGCTTGCTCTTCACGGCGATCAACTGGCACTTCACCGCCGACGAAGCCGCATACATCATCGACGACTGCGACGCGCGTGTGCTGGTGGTGTCCGACGCAACTCGACAGGTTGCGGCCGAGTTGCGCGAACGCATGCCGAAGGTCGAAGTTCGCTTGATCGTCGGCGGCGACCTCGATGGCTACGAACGGTACGAGACCGCCATCGCGCAGTTTCCCGCAACGGCCGTTCCCGACGAGTGTGAAGGCACGCCGATGCTCTACTCCTCGGGGACGACCGGACGCCCCAAGGGCATCCGGTACAACCTGAAGAAAGAACCCATGGGTCAGATGCCGGCGAACCTGCTGCTCATGACCGCACTGTTCGGATTCGGACAGGACAGCGTCTACCTGTCACCCGCGCCGCTGTATCACTCGGCCCCGCTCTTCTATTGCCTGAGCACGCAGCGCCTCGGCGGCACCGTCGTCATCATGGAGCACTTCGATGCGTTGCGCGCGCTCGAATACATCGAGCGGTACCGCGTGACGAACAGCCAATGGGTGCCGACCATGTTCGTGCGGATGTTCAAACTCACCGAAGACGAACGCTCGCGATACGACCTGTCGTCGCACCGAAGCGCCGTCCACGCGGCGGCACCTTGTCCGATCGAGGTCAAGCAGAAAATGCTGGAATGGTGGGGACCGATCGTGTGGGAGTACTACTCGGCCACCGAAGGCATGGGCGCGACCGCGGTGTCGCCGCAGGACTGGCTCGCTCGTCCCGGCACGGTCGGTCGAACCCTGCTCGGCCCGATCCACATTTGCGACGACGACGGCAACGTGCTCGGGCCTGGCAACATCGGCACTGTGTGGTTCGCGCCGCGTGATGGCGCGACCAACGCGGGGTTCTCGTACCACAACGATGCCGCCAAGACCGCTGAAGCCGTCGACGCGCGCGGGTGGGCAACCGTTGGTGACATGGGTTACCTCGACGACGAAGGTTTCTTGTTCCTCACCGATCGCAAGACATTCATGGTCGTATCCGGTGGCGTGAACATCTACCCCCAAGAAACCGAAAACCTGCTCATCACCCATCCCGCGGTGTACGACGTCGCAGTCTTCGGAATCCCTGACGAAGAAATGGGCGAACGCGTGCACGCAGTCGTGCAACCCATCGACATGAACACCGCCGGGCCCGATCTCGAACGCGACCTGCTGGCGTTCTGTCGTGAGCACCTCGCCGGGTACAAGTGTCCTCGCCGGATCGACTTCGATCCCGACCTGCCCCGCCAACCCACTGGCAAGCTGTACAAACGCTTGATCCGCGATCGCTACTGGGGCAACAAGACCAGTCGCATCGTCTGAGGAGTCGCGCCGATGGACTTCGACTGGCCTGCCGATGTCCTCGCGCTCGAACGCGAGGCCTCACAGTTCGCCGCCGAGACAACCGCAGGACTCGACGTGCTCGAGGACTCCTGGCTCGTCGGCTACTCGCGTGAGGTCTCCGAAGCGCTCGGTCGACGCGGTTGGCTCGGCATCACCTGGCCGGCCGAGTTCGGTGGCGCGGCGCAATCGCCGTTACATCGATTCGTGCTCGCCGAAACGCTGATCGGCAACGGCGTCCCGATCGCCGCGAGTTGGTTCGCCGATCGCCAGATCGGTCCGGTGCTCATGCAGTACGGCACGCCCGAACAGCAGCGCCAACATCTGCCAGCGATCTTGTCGGGACGTTCGTCGTGGTGCATCGGCATGAGCGAACCCGACGCCGGAAGTGACCTCGCGGCCGTACGAACGCGTGCCGAACGACACGGGTCGGTGTTCGTCGTCAACGGTCAGAAGATCTGGACGAGCTTCGCCGCCACCGCCGACTATTGCTATCTGATCTGTCGTACCGATCCTGACGCGCCCGCCCACCAAGGCATGAGCGAACTCATCGTCGACATGCGTTCGCCGGGAATCGATGTTCGCCCGATCCACGACATGAGCGGCGCGGCTCACTTCTGCGAAGTGCACTTCGACGCTGTCGAGGTGCCGGTCGAACAACTCGTCGGTGCACTCAACGGCAGCTTTGCGCAATCCATGCGCCAGCTCGAACACGAACGCGGTGGCATCGATCGTTTGGCGAGCAACCGCGCGTTGCTGCGCGACAGCGCGCTGTTGGTCGGCTCCGATCCGATCGCGCGTCGCACGCTTGCGACACTGCTCGGCGAGTACCGCATCGGTCGTCTGCTCGTCTTGCGCGAGGTGATGGGCCAAGCGCCCAAGGCGTTTTCCGCCGCGACCAAGACATGGTGCACGGAGTACGAACAACGCGTCAGCAGCTTCGCGGCCGCGGTTTGCGGCGCCGACACGATGCTGTCGAGCCGAGTCGCTCGCAACGTGTGTTACGCACCGGCGTACACGATCATGGGCGGGACGACGCAGATTCTGCGCAACATCATCGCCGAACGAGTCCTCGGGCTTCCTCGCTGATCCGCAGATCCGCATCGACAGCCACGGGAACCTCGACATCGACGATGTCGGCGGGCGAGTGATGCGGGGTGGTGGATCCCCCCGAGTCCACCACCCCCGCATCAACGCTGCATCAGGCGACCACCCAGAGGTGTCTCCCGTCAGCGCGAATGCCCCACCTCCGCGGGTCGCACGATAGGCAGCCCCGGGCGTCTCGTCAACGTCGGATCCGGACCGTCGCGACGGTAGGTTCGCCGCCATGACGACGAACGATCTCGCAGCCCGCGTCTACCGCGCCGCGCACATCACCGGCACCTTCACGTTGCGATCAGGCACCGTGAGCAACGAGTACTTCGACAAGTACCTCTTCGAGGCCGACCCGGCGTTGCTCGACGACCTCGCCCGAGCGCTGGTACCCCACGTTCCGTCGGGGATCGATGCACTCGCCGGCCTCGAACTGGGCGGCATCCCCATTGCGACCATGCTCTCGCAGCACACTCGTCTCCCCGCGCGGTACGTCCGCAAACAGGCCAAGGACTACGGCACGTGCCGACTGGCCGAGGGTGGCGAGATCGCAGGCCAGCGGCTCTTGATCGTCGAAGACGTCGTGACGAGCGGGGGTGCGATTCTCGACGCGGCTCGCGAACTGCGTGCTCAGGGCGCGCAGCTCGGGCCCGTGGTGTGTGTCATCGATCGCGAATCGGGCGGCCGCGAGAACCTGGCCGAAGCCGGGCTCACGCTGACCGCCCTCTTCACGATGTCGGAGCTCAAGGCAGCCGGTTGACCCGGCCGCAGACGGCGCTCAGGTTTACTGGCCCATGCAGGACGTGGTGATCTCCAGGATCGCCGCCTCGTCCTCTTCGGTGAGGTCGTCGGTCGACTCGAGCTTGTCGATCCCGAACTCGTCCTCGGCCTTGTCGACGATGCAGACCGCCTGCTCGTTGGTCATGCCGGCTTCTTCGAGGTCCTCGATCGCCTGGCCGCGGTCGTAGTCGCTCCCACATGCCGCGATACCGAACGCCATCGTGGCCAACACGGCCGCAATCTTGATCTTCATTCCTGGGCTCCGTTCGATTGGTTCGTCCTGTTCGACCGATCGTACGAGTTCGGGCACGATCTCGGTGACCAATCCACGGACGGCGATCAGGGCCGACATACGCGAATCAGCCGATTTGCCTCATCGGCGAGATCCGCAGGCACGTCGAGGCTCCCTGCAAAGCGGTTCTTCACGAAGATGTCGGCCTGGCGTTCGGGTACGACACCGGCGTCGATCCCTTCGCTGGCCTGCAGCGCCAAGAACTCCTCACGGAAATACGCATCGAGCCCGTCGATGACGCAGTCCGCCTCGGCTTCGGAATACCCGACCTCGATGAGGGCGGTACGACCATCGCCAGCGGTGTAGGGCTCCTGCGAACATCCCGTGCCGAGCGCGACTGCGCCAACGACAGCGACGACAGCGCACCAGCGGTTTCGCACAGGGACGACGCTAGAGGAGACAGACCGTGGCCACTCGCTCGAAGACCCGGGCGAACCGCGGGTCGGCATCGGGATCATCGAGGAAATCGGTGGCCGAAAGGCCCTCGGCGAGCACTCCGTCGACGATGCATACGGCCGCATCTCGGTCGAGCCGGGCCTCGCTTTCGACCCGTGCAATTGCGGTGTCACGATTGAAGTCGTTGTCTGCCCCACAAGCACCGAGCAGTGCCAGCGCCCCGACCGTTAGTCCGATCCGCCACATTCGGTCATCCTGTCACCAGCCGGTTGCGCGGTTGGGGACGGGCCAGCGGAGACCCGCGTGCGTCGGTCGAGAACACGAGGGGTGAGCGCGCCGAGTCCGGTCCGAACATCAACACGGCAGAGGCGACGCGGCCCGCGATCGTCGCGTACAGGCCGGTGACCCGGCGGGAGCCCGACGGATGGCGCCGGGCCCGGACATCCTCGCTCACAACGACCGCTACGGTTTCGCCCGTGTCTCAAGAAGGCGATCCGGGGCGTGTTGCGTCCGGCGAAGCCCGACGCAACGCGACATCACTCGAGTTGTTCCTCGATCTCGCGTTCGTGTTCGCGGTCGCACAGCTCACGACCTACCTGGCTGCCAACCTCACGGCTTCAGGCGCGGCGAAGAGCCTGCTGCTCGCCTGGTTCGCGTGGTGGCAATGGACGGCGTTCACGTGGGCCGGTACCGCGGTTGACCTGAAGCGCAACACGGCGGCGCGGGTCATGGTGTTGTGCCTCATCCCCGCGGTGCTGCTTGTCGCGGTCGCCTTGCCGAGAGCGTTGACCGACCGCGCGGTCCTCTTCGCAGTTGCGTACTGCGCGGTGCAGCTCTGGGTGCTCGCGATCCAGGCGGTGTCGGTGTGGGGCGACGATGCGACGCGAGGTCCGTTCCTCCGCTACGCACCCTTCGCGTGTATCGCGCCGGTCACGATGGTCGTCGGCGCGCTCGTGAGCGAAACCGCGCGTCTTTGGGTCTGGATCCTCGCGGCGCTGTTCTTCGTCACGTCGGCGTTGCTGGCCGGGAAGGCCGACGAGGGGGAGTGGGCGGTCGACGCGTCGCACTTCTCCGAGCGCCACGGATTGTTCGTCATCATCGCCCTCGGCGAAGTGCTCGTCGCGATCGGCGTCAACAGCGCGGCACTCGACTCGCTCGACGGCCTCGGTGTCGTCGCGTTGGTCGCCACCGCTGCAGTTGCAGGTGCACTGTGGTGGAGCTACTTCGCGTACATCCCCGAAGTCTTCGAGCACGCGCTCGGCGCTGCCCGCGGCAACGATCGCGGCACGGTCGCACGCGACGTCGGCAGCTTCGCCCACTTTCCCTTGGTTTGCGGGATCATCACGTACGCGGTGGTCGCGAAGCACGTACTGAGCCAACCGGGAGATCACCTCGCGGCCGCCGACCGGTTGCTCCTCGCTGGGTCGGGCTTCCTGCTGCTCGGTGGGTTCTTGTCGATCCAGTGGCGGCTCGCCCGCGGCTTGGCTCCCGCTCGGCTCGCCGGACTGCTGGTCGTTGCCGTGATCGCGTTGGTTGCGGGCTCCATCGCCGGGGTTGTGACCGTCGCGCTCTACGCGGCCACATTCGCGGTCGTGTCGATCGTCACTGCGCGACGTTTCGCGAGCAGCGAGGTCGCCAAAGCACTCCGCTAGCGGACATGTCGGTGCCGGGTGTGGCCGGCACGGCGTGTGCTCTCGGCGCAGGTCGGGCTGAGGAGAAGGGGAATCCTCGTCGAAAAGCCCTCGTGTGCCACCGTTCGTCGCACGCCGCGGCCGACGGTGGAGACTTCTTGTGCGCGAGGGGGGACTTGAACCCCCACGCCCTTGCGGGCACTG
>SXIR01000159.1 GCA_005772765.1 Actinomycetota bacterium | reverse complement strand
CGGGCGTAGGCGATGCCATCGACGTCGATGTAGATCGCTTCGAAGATCGCCTGGTTCAGGGTCCGCCTTGTCTGCTTCTTGGCTCGGGCGTAGGCGGTGCCGAAGTGCTTGGCAAGTCCGAGCGCAGCGTGCAGGTTGCGTTCGATCGTCTCCCAGTGCACTTCGGTGGCGGCAAGCGATGCGCCGGCATCGGCGATCTGCTTCGTGATCCGAGTCTGGTTCTCCTTGAGAAGGTCGAGATCGATCGCACCAGCGGTGTACGCCTGGAGCAACTTCCGACGCTCGGCTTCGAGATCCGTGACACGCTTGCGAGCAGCCCGGGCTCGCTGGTCGGCACCGGTAGTGACGCGCTTCATGCCGGCGACGAGTCGTTCGTGGATGCGGCTGATCGTGGCGTCGCTGAGTTCGATGGTGCTGTAGTAGGTCTCGATGGCTTCCTCGACGGCGTCGACTCGAACGCCGGGGAGATCGCAGTCGTTGCGCTTCTGGTGGCGTCCGAGGCAGAGGAAGTACTCGTACTCGCCTCCCCGTCCTCGAGACTTGGTGTAGACGAGTCGGCTCTGGCAACGAGCGCAGAAGATGGTGCTGCGCAGGTAGTGGTTGTGGGTGCGCTGCTTCTCGGGGCCTTGGCGGTGCGAGTCGAACACGGCCTGCACCTTCGCGAAGGTGTCGACATCGACGAGCGGTTCGTGCCGTCCGGGTTGTTGGACGCCGCCCCAGGTGATGAGCCCGACGTAGAACGGGTTGTGAAGCAGCGAGTGGACGTGGCGCTCGGTGAGCGGTTTGGCCGGGCGCTTCAAGGTCGGTCGAGTCGTCAGGCCCTTGGCTTCGAGCGCTTCGACGAGCTGGGCGACGGTGTGTTCGCCATCGGCATACGTCACGAACGCCCAACGGATGAGCGGTGCACGTTCCGGGTCGATCGTGATTGTGCGGATCTCCGCGCCGTCGTGGAGTTCGCGGACGTTCAGGTAGCCGATCGGTGCTAGTGCGGGGTGGGTGCCTTTTTCGGCCTTTTTGTGCATGCCCTTCTTGATTTCGGTCGCGAGGTTCCGTGAGTAGAACTCGGCGATCGAGCTCATGATGCCGTGTAACAACATGCCGGATGGTGTCTCGTCGATGTTCTCAGACACCGAAACCAGTCGGGCACCGGCCTCGTTGATGGCAAGGTTGATGGCGACATCGTCGGCTCGGTTGCGGGCCAGTCGGTCGACCTTGTGGACGATGACGAAGTCGACGTCGCGTTCGGTGGCGAGCCGGTTCAGCATGGCGGTGAGCTTCGGCCGGTCGGCACTGCGGGCGCTCTCACCGGCGTCGACGTATTCGTCGAGCACGTAGGCGTTGAGGCTCTCGGCTTTACGAAGGCAGGCGTCGCGTTGCGCCGGGATCGAGAACCCTTCGGCATCACGGTCGGTCTTGACCTGACCGGCCGTGCTGACGCGCAGGTAGATGACAGCGCGCTTCATGGTGGCGAAGCCTTCGACGTTGTCGCCCGGGTCGGTGTTCTTCGAGTTCCCGGGTCAGGCACGCGCACCACACCGGTCGATGATCTAAATGAAGCCGCTCGTCAAGAGATGATTAGCCAGATAAACCATCTAATAGACCTGGAGAATGAAAGAGTTAGAACCTGCGCCTCCTACAACAATAGCCTTACGGAATGTGGGCGCGTCAATACCGACGAAAAGGACGAGATTGGCCGACTGCTCGAGTTTCTAGCCTCGGACCGTGTCTTTCTATTTTATTCAACAGAAAACGGTGGAATGATCGCGGAAGCATTTGGCGATCTTATGACAGCGAACTCGGTTGCGATCGTAATTCCGGGCATGGGGACAACCGTATCCAAATTCGGGAACACATCTCGCGGCGCGAAGAACCTCTTCGAGGCTATGGGAGGCAACAGGGGTGCTAGCGTGGCGACTATTGCGTGGCTCGGCTACGATCCACCCGATGGCCTAATCCACGCAGGCGTGGGGCCCGGAGGGGATCAAGTGGACCGGTTGGAGAGTTTTGTATCCTCTGCTCTGTTCACCGACTCTCAGGAGCTGACCGTTGTGGCGCACAGTTATGGCTCGCTCTTGATGGCGAGTGCCGCTCTGCCCCAAGGCAGTTCCAATGTCGATAATATCGTGTTCATTGGAAGCCCGGGATATGCGGAGATTGAAGCACCTGCCGCACTCGCCGCGGCTTACGACTTCTATCTCGTTCAAGCTCCTGGAGACCCCATCGTGGCTGCCGGATGGATCACACATGGGGGATCGGGTAGTGACGACTTCTTAGCTCAGCACCGGATGGCCGCTAATGGTTGTACAGACGTCGAGATCTCAGGGCATTCTGACTACCTCTTGACGGGCTCAACATCGCTGTTCAACACGGCATTGGTTGCAACGGGCCAGAATCCCCATTTGAGCTGCTGATGCAGGCGCACCCGGAGAACCGATGCCCACCAGCTTGGCGGCATGCGTTCGCTCTGATCCCACTTATATTGGCGTTTGCGCTCCTGGGATCGTGTGGAGCTGATCGCGTAGAGGGGGGCTCACCAACTTCCGACCCGCCAGACCCGGGTGCTTCTTCTCGGTTCGCCGAAGTCGATGAATTGACCCGGGTTCTCGCCGCTGAGATTTCGGATCATGGCCAAGTTGAGTTCCACCCCGACGACGTTCCGCTCGATTGTTCGTCTGGCATTGATGAGCCTCCGAGCAGGTGGGAATGGGTGATCTCGGCGTCGATATCGGTGGGTTCTCGTTCCGAGGGCGACTCAATTGTCGCCGACGCGATCGGGGAACTTGAGCGGCTGAAGGGCGCGCCGCCTCGCGTGCTCGAACTTTCGGGTGGGGGAATCTATGTAACAGCGAACCTGGGGCGTCGAGGTAGTTATGTCGTCAGCTTTCGAGATATGCCCGGCACCGAGGGTTCGGTTGGCTTTGTTGGGTCAACTGGATGCATCGATCGCGACCCCGAAGAGTGGCATCGCTTTTCAAATCGACTTCCTTGACACAGTCGCACTATCGAGAGCAATCTCGATACCGAGGAGGCCGTCGGAGATTCGCATGGCCTGACCACCACGCCGTGCTTCATGAGGGCGATGCGCACCTAGTCGTTCGAGAAACTGAAGTGCTCACCGAACTTCTTCAAGCGACAGCCTGACTCGATTCCAGAGTGCTCGAGTCCGAGCGTCGAGACCTCCATCAAGTGATGATGTGTTCAGGACAACGATCCGTCGCTTGCCAACTGGAGAACTTGTCCGAATTGGGACTCGACGGATGGGTTTGAAAGCGCTGCGATCATCTCCACTGCCGTTGTCGTTTCGACAACGTTCGTCCTGGTCGCGGCCAGGGTGTGAAAGACCGCGAATCGGTTGTTGGCCAGCTCAGTCGCGTGGGTCGGTGCCAGGGCGATTGGGCCACGCGTTGGCTGGGACCGCGATGGAGGTGCGGCCCGCTTGCCACCACTGCCATCCTTCTGACTTCCGTGCCTCCCGCTGTGCTTCGGCGCCGACCCGAGCGTCGCCGTCATGGAACGCTCGCCACCAGCGACGAGCTCCTTCCCCAAAGGCAGCGAGCGAAACGCGTGTGCCGAGCTCGTCGTGCACCTCCACGGCGCCAAACTCGACGAAGCCCTGGAGCCAGTAGGAGCGCACGGCGTCGTCCGCGTTCCTGCCGCATTCGACCCACCAGTAGAGGCTGTGATCGGCGCGGCCCGTTGCGAACGCGAGTTCGAGGCTGACTGTTGTTGGCCAATCCGCGACGTGTTCGGCGCTCCCGTCGAGGAAATCGCAGGAATACATCTCGTGCGCCCAGGTGATGTGGTGGGCGAAGAACCTGTCGAGTTCCGCAACGTCTTGAAGTATCAGCATCGGGCCTTCGTAGAAGTCGTCACCTCTACCGGTGCGACGCAGCACGATTCGTATCCGTGACGGATCGTGCATGACGACGACTCGCCTCGCCTGTTCCATCGGACCGGCCTCAGGCAGCGTGTCGACCAGCACGAGGAGCTCGGCGACCGATCCGTCGTCGGCAACACGAAAGCCGGACACCTGTGATTCGTGCAGTGCGTCGTTGACCGCAGCGACGGTCGCTTCGTCGAGCGGAACCAGACCGTGGCCGTCCGCTTCTTTCATCGGCGATCAGCCGACACGAGATCGAGCCCTGGTGTGCGGGCGAACACCTGGTCGTGTGACACCAGCGGGATGCCGAGGTGGACTGCGGTCGCTGCGACCCAGAGGTCAGCTGCGTGCGTTGGTTGAGCGAGCGCATGCCCAGCCGCGCGGCAATCGACACGTAAGCGGGCGTGAGTCCAGATCAGCGCATCGTCGATGACGGCGATGCGCGCGAGCGCGACCCTCCGTTCGAGTTCGGCGATGCGACCTGCACCCCATCGTGCCGCCAAAGCGCCAAAGCGCATTTCCGCGACGGTCTGCGGAGCGATGACCAGGACGCGACCTTGCAGATGTTCGGCGTAGGCCGCGACAAGGTCGTTGCGCCGGCGGCTGAGCCCGGCGCTGAAGACGCCGGTGTCGACGACAACTGCAGTCATTTGCTGAGGGCTGCGTAGAACGCGTCTGCTTCGTCGTCGGAGAGGTCGTCGATCAGCAGTTGGTCGACTGAGGCGAGTGGTGTCGCGCCGTCGACGAGTTCCTCGAGCGAGTGCCGCCGGTAGAACCAGGAGTTGTCCGGCTTCGCGTGTGCTGGCTCAGGAAACGCCACTACCGACCTCCTCGCTCGCGTCGAGCAGATGCTACCTGCCACCTGGGACAACGAGATCAGGCATTGCCGAGGCGAGAGCCGCGCAAGGGTGTGAAAGCGCCGCGATCATCTCCACTGCCGTTGTCGTCTCGACGGCGTTTGCCCTGGGCCGACGACGAGCGGAGTCCCGGTTGCCGGTCGTCGGTATTGCGCGATCCGGATTCGGCGAAGCGCGAGAGTTGTGCGTGGCATCGAATCTTGCGTGTGTTGGGCTTGCCGTTGCAGATCATGACGAGCTTGACCGGCTTGTCGCCGCTGTATTGCCCGCTGCGCGCATGCTGGGTAGTGCCGACGGGATCGACGTACTGCTCTGGGAAGACTCGAACTCGGGCGCTCGGCTCATGATCGGTGTGCGCGCCAGGCAAGTTGTCGACCTGCTGCCTTCGGTGGCATCAAGCGGAAGAACTCGCCTTCGCGATCTCCGGATGGTCAACGACGAGGTCGCGACTGCGGCGGTCGTCGATGAAGACGGTGAGCAGCTGACCAGTATTGCGCTCGAACTCGAACAGCGACATCTGCTTGGTCGTGCGACGCTTGGCGAAGTCAACGCGGCGGTAGTTGCGTGCGGCGTATCGGTTACGAGCTTCCCTGACGAGAACGCCTTTTCCGAATCGAGGGGGAGCCTGCTGGACCCCAACGCTGAAAACGCGTCGGAGCCGCCAGCGCACTTCGCGGAGCGCGGTTGGACGTGGCCACCAAGGATGGCAGCTCAGTCGTTCTTCTCGCACGGCGTCTTTAGTGAACCGGCCGCCGCGCAAGCGACTGCGCGGCTATACGGAGTCGTCTCCGAGTCGACCCGCCGAACGACCGCGCAGACCGGGCAGACGTTCATGGTCGCGCGAGTTCGGACGATCGGGTTTGAGGTCGACGTTTGCCTCAGCGCTGACGAGCACGAAGAGCTGCCCGAACCTGGTGCGGTTCTCGGCGGCCAAGTGTTCCTCGTTGGTTCGGTGCCGACCCTGACAACCAGGACTGGTCGCTGGCGCCGGTGGTCGAGGCGGTGGTCGTAAGGCCACCGCAAACCAGCACCGTCGCTGTCCCGACCGTGACGATGACAGATCGCCAGGATGCGATTGACTATGTCAGGCGGACGATGGACGACTTCGCCGACGCTCGGGTCGCAGTTGGCAAGGAACGACGGATGAGATGATCGACCTACTAAACGCCATTGTTGAACAGATGCCTTGGATCTTCAAGAGCGGTTACCGGTTCAGTGAGTATCGTTTCTATACGGCGATGAGCGCACGGGCCATATTGGCCTGACCAATGGTCGTCTCACGATCCGAGTCTTGCGCGAGGTGTCCCCGCCCGTCCTGACGCTTCGATCTCAATACTGGAAATGGGATCTCGACGACACCAGGTTTCTTCGACACTACGCACCCTATTGCCTGGAAACTGTGGAGGAGTGGGCCGACCGAAAACGGCGTGATGGACCCGCGATCGGTCGGATTTCTTAAGAGGTACCTCGCTCAGATCGAGAGCGACACCGCCACGCCCGAGAAGGCCAAGGCAATGGACCAGAAGTTGTCTCGACTATGACAGCGAAGCATTGCGTGAGCGCGCGGAACAGGAAGGCCGCACCAACTCTGACGTGATTCGGCACGCGCTGCGCCGCCACCTGCGCGGGAGTTGAGCGGCAGAGTCATTTCGCCGATCCATGCAGACGTTCGAACCTGCGGAGCAGATCGTCAGAGTTCGAAAAGCGTCCGACAAGGTCCGCTTGTCGTTGTCGCTTCGACAACGGACGGCGCCGTGCATTGCGCATCTCTCCTGCGTCCGTTGCACCCGCCGGTAACCGACGAAGTGTCGCCATCGCGTAGGACTTTCGGCCGTTACCGAAGCGACCGGCGGGACACCGAATCGATGACGGAAATCAGTCCTGGCCCGACTTCGATCTCGCCGTGAGCGATCCGCTCATGCTGGATCTCCTCCGCGTCGGGGGTCGGCACGTGGAGGTGGTGGCCTGAGTGCGAGCAGCGCCTTCAATCGCTGCGTTGGAATCGTTCTCGCTGACTCGGCCGCTCCGCGTGCGCGGACGCGCGGACGGCGCATCGGTCGTTGGCGTGAGCGGTTCGCAGACCATACCTTCGATGACTGCCCGTGGCTGCTACTTCAACGGGGGTGCGACCTCCCTCGATAACATGACACGGATGGGGACGGGAGTCATGCCATCATGATCATCGCAAAGCGTCATGTGGTCGCCGCCCTGGTACTGCTATTCGCCATCAACTCGTGTGGCAACGATGATGTCATCGACAGTCGGGATACGTCAACGCCGACGACCGCGGTGCTGGCCGATCGTGACGAAGCTATTCGATACGTACGAGAGACCGTTGATGCACTGGCTGAGGCGATTGCTGAGAACACTGCTCACGATCCGCCCGACACAGAGGGGTCGTGTACGCAAGGTTTCGAAGTTCAAGAGCCGATTCTCGACTGGGAGTACAACCGAGTTTTTGAGCTCACTGAAGACATCGGCGAAAAGGAAGTTCTCGATCGAGGTCGTAACTTTCTTGAGGACCTTGGGTTCACCGTTGAGTTGCGGCGGGACGAACCGTTGGTCGATCTGATTGCTGGAGGTAACGACGAAGGAACCAAGCCGAGATTCGTTCTCACAGTCAATGCTGACCTGAAACGGGCTTGGATTACCGGCAGTACGGGGTGTTGGCCAGCGTGACCCGTCCACGGCTGATCCCTTGAGATTTGACCCGACTCTGTGAAGCGTTGTGCGTTCACTCATCAACGACTGAGCCGCGCGGCATCGGCGGGCGGGCCGCACCTATGCCAGGCGACGAGACGCTCGTCACGCAATGGTGCGTTCAGTACAACGATCCGTCACCCGCCATCTGGAGAAGTTGTCCAAATTGTGACTCTCCGGATAGGTTTGAAAGTGCCGCGATCATCTCCACCACGACGTTGTCTTTCACACCCTTGGCCGAAGATCGTTCGAGCCGCTGAAGGAGCGCCGTTCGCTCGTCGCCGGGCTGGAACTCAGGAGCGGGTGGGGGAACGCCACACGCACACCTTGACACCGACCGCAGCCGAGACCGTCCGCAAACGCCCGGTGCGTACGCGGGGTCAGTCTTGTCGAGCACAAGTCGTGTCGGTGATGCAAGGCTTGCGGGATGACCGCCGACCCAAGGTCACTCCCCAAGACGCCGGACGGCTACCAAGCGGCGTGGTCGATCGTCGAAAACGCCTGGGCGACGACCTTCGCAACGGCAGGCGCGCTCGACGGCGAGCTTCTGGACAGCTCGGTCGACAGAGAGTGGTCGTTCCTCGAAACACAACGCCACCTCTTGTTCGTCACTGACGCCTGGATCACCCGCACCGTTTGCGCAAGTGTGTCGCCCTACCACCGGCTCGGCATGCCTCCCGATCACCGCGTCGGCCGCCCAGACCCGACGGTCGACGTCTCAGCCTGGGGAATCAACGTCTTCGCTCCGGCGTCTTTCGACGAGATCCTCGAAGCTCGTCTCGACCGCATGATCGCCGTCCGCGAACTCATCGCTGGATTGTCGGTCCCGTTCATCACGCAGACCTGCGAGCAAAATGCGTCGCCGGGCTTTCCGCCTTCAACGGCGTTCCCCGTCGGGTTCTGTATCGATGTCGTCATCGGTGAGGAATGGGCCCACCACACCTTCGCTATCCGGGACCTCGCAGTCCTCACCCGCTGACCCAACCGCCCGGATCGCCCGGATCGCCCGCACAGCGCGTCCCGTCCCCGGACGCCGGCCCAGGGCGTCGGAGATCGCGGTCTCACGAACGGAGCGCTGTGTCACGATTGCGATGTATGGCTGCCTCCCCGTATTTCCGATCGGACCTCGCCCGCATTCATCACGAAGGGTTCGGGTTCCACGCGGATGCGGTAGCACCCGGGATCCTGAGGATCCTCGAGCCCGTCCTCGAGCGGTCCGGGCTGGTCCTGGAGCTCGGCTGTGGATCGGGGTTGCTCACGAAGTACCTCGTTGAGGCAGGCCATCGGGTACTCGCCACCGACGCGTCTCCGGCCATGGTCGATTTGGCTCGTGGCTTCGTGCCCACGGTGCCGGTCGAGGTTCTTCGGCTTCCCGAGGATCCGCTGCCGACCGCCGATGCAATCGTCAGCGTCGGTCATGCGTTGAGCTACCTCGACAGCGAGGAGGACATCGACAGTTCGCTGGCCGCCATGGCGGGTGCGCTTGAGGAGCGCGGGTTGCTCGCGTTCGACATCTGCGACCTGGAATGGGGATCTGCCCGCCGCGGACAGCCGCCCGGCGTCTGGTTCGGTGAGGACTGGGTGCTCACGACGCGCCGCTCGGTCCTCGATGATCGAGTCTTCCGGCGTGAGATGACAATGTTTGTCCGTGATGGCGAACTCTGGCGTCGTGATGACGAGACACACGACAACGTGCTCATTGATACCAGTCGACTCCCAGGGTTCCTTGCTCGGTTCGGCGTCGACGCGGAGATCCGCCAATCCTTCGGCAACGAGACACTGCTTGCCGGACTCGTCGCGGTCATCGGCCGCCGACGAGGCTCGTGAGCGGGACCACCTGACTCACCTGCTCCCAGCCGCAAGGTCAAGGTCACTTCGAGCGGATACCAGGTCTCGGACGCATTCTCACGTCGCCATCTCTGGGACTTTCGACCGTATACCGAAGCGACCGATGTGAGGACACTGAATCCATGACCGAAACCAGTCGTGGCCCGACGTCTTCGTGCATCGTCCGACGGTGGGATCAGGAGCTGGTGCACCGCGGGATGATGAACCGATGACCGACTGGAACCACGGTTGGGGCGGTGGTTGGTTCGTCCTGATGTTCCTGATGATGATCCTCTTCTGGGGCTCGATCGCCTGGGTGGTCGTTGCATTGATCCGTCACAACTCCCTCGGCCACCACCTCCGAGCGTCGACCCCCGACGCGGAGGAGATCCTGCATGAGCGGATCGCTCGCGGCGAGATCGAAGTCGAGGAGTACGAGCGGCGCCTTCAATCGTTGCGTGCGAATCGCTCGCGCTGACTCGGTCGCTCCGCGTGCGCGGACGAGCGGACGGCGCGACGGTCGTTCACACGTCGGCGAGCGCGTCGATGATCAGGCGCGCGTCGTGCATTGCTGATGGCCGAACGACGTAGCGGCTGATCCCGAGCGTTCGTTGCGTTTCCTCAAGCTTGGCCGCGATGTCGTCCAGGGTGCCGATCCAGACGAACGGCGTGGCGATCAGGTCGTCGATCGACGTTCCAGCGATGAGCGCCGTCATCTCGCGCGCGGCGTTGGTTACGTCGTCGGTGATGACGACCGCCTGGACGAGCGCCTCGATCTCCGCAGCCCGGTTGTCGCGATCGCGGTCGGGTCTGATCGTTCGGATCGTCGCTTCGAGTGCGTCGCGACTCCAGTCGACCTCGTGATGATGGCCGTCCGGCATCGTTCGGCCGAGTCCGGTGATGCCGACGATGTCGGCTCGGCGTCCAGCGAACTGCAGCACGTTGCGACCATTGCCGCCGATCAGTAACGGGACGGGATTGCGCACCGGTCTCGGATCATCCAGCACGGCGTCGCTGAGTGTGAAGTGGTGTCCGGCATAGTTGGTCGCGCCGCCGCCGAGCAGCTGGGTTGCCGCGTCGACCAACTCGATCATTCGTGCGACGCGTTCGCTCGGCGTGGGCAACGTTCGGCCGATTGAAGTCCATTCCTGCGGTGTGTGGCCCGCGCCGACACCGAGGATGGTTCGACCATCGGACACCAAATCCAAGGTTGCAGCCGCGTTCGCGAGCGCAAGCGGCTCCCAAAGTCCGGCGTTGACGACACAGGTTCCGAGTTCGATCTGCTCGGTGACGGCCGCCGCTGCGGCGAGCGCAACGAACGGCGAGGGTGAGGTACCGGGATGATCGGCGGCATACAGCGCCTGGAAGCCGCCGTCCTCCACGTCTCGCGCGAGTTCGAGCCACGACGTGCGATCCTTCGGCGCTGCTTGCACCGATATCCGGATACTCATGCCCCTATTGCACCATGCCGACGTTTGCTGCGCGTCGTACACGGAACGCAACGGCGAGAGCGGGCGCCGGGATTCGTATCGACGAGCGACTGCGTCGGGCTGTCGCCCGCGCCGCGGTCACTGCGTCACTCGCTCGCAAAGCGACGGCATACGCGCTGATCGCCCGACGCGGGCAGATGGGCGCTTCGCCGCTTATTCGAGCAAGGGATATTGCGGGCACGTCTTCGCGGGCGTGCGATCCGGCAAGTACAAGGTCCAGGCCTCGACCGAGAGGTTCGCCCCGGCGAGCTCGCAGGCGCGTGTGGCGGCTCGCTCCGGATCGAGGTCGACCCGATCCGGTCCGTGCGACGTACTGAGGAGGAGAAACTCGCCGCTGTCGTCGTAGACCACGCCGGGATCAACCGATGCGGAGAACGGTTCACCCAGCGTCCGACGCGACTCGATGTCGAACACGCGGGCGGTGCCGTCGGTTGCGGTCGAGACGAGCTGGCCGCCGTCGGAATGAAACTCGACGCTGCGCACGCGACCGGTGTGACCGACGAGCGCCGTCCCGTCGACCGCCGCACGCTCGACGTCGTACAGCCGGATCGACCCGTCGACCAGACCAACCGCAAGCTGTTCTCCTGCAGACGTGACGGCCAAGGCCGTGACGATCGATCCCTCGATCTCGACGACGGTCTGGTCGTCACCACGGTGCACCACGACCGAGGCGGGTTCCGTCGACGTCTCCGGATAGGCGATCGCGATGGTTTCCGCAGACCCGTATGCCACCGAGGTTGGCGCGCCGACATCGGATCGACCGAGGCCCGACTCGACTTCGACGCCATCGCGTGGATCCAGAATTGACACGCTGTTGTCGGGCTGAGCGTGGGCCAGGCGAAGCCCATCAGGAGCGACCGGCCACGGCGCGTCGAGCCCAAAGGTCGGAATCACCGGAAGCGTCGTGAGCGACCCCGAATCGAGATCCAAGATCTGGGCGACCACGAGATCGGTGGTCACCAGGATGCGACGCGAATCCGCTATGAAGCCGATGGGGACTCCGACGACAGGTTCGATGACGGATTCGAGCGTCACGGCATCGAGCACGTGGATCATCCGAGCGACCGACGCGGCCGAGCCGACCTGCGGTTCGTTGGGGTCGCTGACCGGGGGCGGGAGCGCGCTGATTGTCATCCGATCCTCGGAAGCAAGCACGTAGCGCCCGTCCGGGCTGATCGCGATCGGCATGACGGCTGCGTCGTCCGATGGGCGGACCGCCGAACGGGCTATGTCGAGTGACCAACCCATCGCTCCGGACCCGAGCGCCCATGCGGTGGAACCATCGGGCGACACGACCAAGTCGGTCACCGAACCGACTTGGCTCTGCAACTCCAGTTGTTCGTCGCCGGATGTCGCGACGCGGACACGGCCGGTGACGCCTCCAACCAGCGCGGTCGTCGCATCCACGAACTCCACGCGACTCGCATCGCCCGCAACGATTCCCGCGATCGAATCGGACACGGAAAGGGGCTTGCCGGTGAGGTCGATGAAACTGGCAGACGTTGACGTCGACGTGCCGACGCCAACGGTTCGACCACCGGGCGACAACTCCAGATCGGTCACCTCTGCGCTCGTCAGCGAGACCGTCGACTGCACGACATCGAGCGTGACGGGATCGCGAGTCTCGACGTAGGTATCGCCTGAACGCAACGGGGCATCGACCTCACCGAGGGGTTCGCGTTGACCCGTCGCGACCAGCAACGACGCTCCGTCCGAGGCGACGAAGGTGGCGTTGGCTCCGGTCGTGGCGCGCGCTTGCTCGACCCCATCACCATCGACGAGCACGAGCGACCCGTTGGGTCCACCGATCGCGAGCCCCGTCGTGAGCGGTGCCAGAGCGACCGCCTCCTCGGCGATGACCATGATGGATTGCGCGGTGGTCGGCTCCCAGATCTCGACGCCCGCCGCGGTTGCAGCCGCGAGCCGACCGTCGGGGAGAAACTCGACAAGCGTTGTGTCCGGGGCATCGAGCTGTGTGGTGAGTGTTCGTTGGTCGAGATTCCACAGGTCGATTCCGCCAGCGTGCGCGAATGCTCCGACCGTGCCGTCTGCCGACACCGTGCCCGACCGGTAGCCGCCGGGCGGGCCGGGCAAGAACCCGACGAACGCGGGATCGGCGTGCAGAACCGAAAGCAACGCGTCGCGGGTCTCGAATCGATCGTCGATCGCCCACGTCTCGGCCGCGAGCGGTAGCGCAACCTGCAAGTTCGCGTCGGCGGCCGCGATGGCTTCCGCCGACGCCCGCCGTACGCCGGCCAGTTCCGCCTGGGTCGCGGCGCGATCGGCCTGCACTGCCGCGTCGCGCGCGCGATCGTCGGCGCGCCGCCCCTGCCCGAACGCAGCGACACCCGCGACGGTCGCAATGAGCGCCAGCACCAACGCGCTTGCCAACGCAGTACGGAGCCGCCGAACCCGTCGGGCCGCATCCGCGCTCTCGCGGTCGCGTAGCGCCCGGCCCTCACTGAGGTACGCGGCGGCGACCGTCGGGAGCGAGCGAGAAGAACTCGCCTCGATCGTCCGTTCGAGTCGTGCCCCGCGTAACAACTCCGACTCGGGCCTGCCCAAACGATCCCAGTCGTCGGCACGACGCAGGAGTTCGCGCTCGAGGCGCAACTCGTCACGACTGTCGTCGAGCCAGCCGCGCAACCTCGGCCACTCACGGATCAGCGCCTCATGGGCAACGTCGATGCCGTGATCATCGACGGTCACGAGTCGAGCTGCCGCGAGCGTTTCGACCACGGCGTCGACGGTGGTTGACGGCCCGAGGGTTGCAGCTTCGGATTGGTCGACCCGACGGCGTGCGTCCTCGACCCCCGCGCCGTCGCCCAACTCGGTCAACCGGAGGAACAGCTCGCGCGTGATGCCCTGGCTTGGCCCATCGAGAGCTTCGAAGGCGGCGTCGGCGGAGCGTGCGATCGCGCCCCGAGCTCCACCGGCCTCGCGGTAGTGCTCGACGGTCATCGTCGGGCCACGGCGCCGCTTCCAGGTCTCGAGCAACGCGTGCGACAGCAGCGGGAGCGCGCCGGGCTGGCCGAGGACATCTGCGACGACGACATCGACGAAACCCGGTTCGAGCCGTAGCCCGGCGACCTCGGCTGGTCCGGCAACGGCCGCACGGAGTTCGATCTCACTCATCGGGCCGAGAAAGAACGTCCCGGATTCGACCGCGGCAGCGAATCGTGAAGATGCAACCGCCACGTCGCCGAGGAGGTCGGCGCGTACGGTCGCCAGGACGCGCACGTTGCGCTCGGGATCGGCGATCAGTCGAACCAGGGTGTCGAGGAACTGCGCGCGTTCGACCGCATCATGACATCGTGTGACGCATTCTTCGAGCTGGTCCACGATCACCAGCAACGAATCGCCCGGCGCGCAACGCGGCACCGACGCCAAGGCCGCAAGGGGGTGAGAGCCAGGAGTCATCACACAGGTCGACCATCGACCCGCGAGTCGTCCTGCGCTCACTGCCGGAGCCACCCCAGCCCGGGCGAGCGACGACTTGCCGCTCCCCGACGTACCGACGATTGCAATGAGACGGTCGTTGGCAAGTCGTCCGAGCAAGGCTGCGACGGCGTCGTCGCGTCCGAAGAACAAGGACGCGTCATCGGCTCCGAACGCCACGAGACCCTTGAACGGAAGCGCGAGCGACAGCGCCGCGTCGGGATCGTCGCTGGTCGCAAGGTGACGGAGCGTTTCGACGATCCGCGCCGGGTTGCCGCCCGTGGCCGCGTGCACCGTGGACGCGTCGATCTCCACGCCGACCGCCATGGCGGCGACGTCCGCGATCTCGAGTGACGGGAGGTCCAGACGGCGAACGCCAGGTGCGTCGGCGAGCTTTTCCAACACGACGGCCAGGGGGCGCGGCACGCCCCCGCGTTCGTCGGTCCGAAACGTGCCGACGACCAGCAACCCGTCCAGATCGCGCGAGGTAGCGAGTTCGAGGAACAACACGAGGCCTGCCGCCGATGCAGCATGGAGATCTTCGAACACGACGACTGTGGGTGCGGCCGCCGCGATGCGCCCGAACGCGCGAACGAACGCATCGTTCATGTCCTCGACGCTGATCGGCGCGCTCGGCGGCGCATCAAGTTCCGGAAGACGCAGCGCAATCGAGGGGACAGCGGTCGCGAGTGTCATCGCGTCCGCGCCAAGAACTTCGCGGAGTGCCTCGGTAGGGGCGGCAACGGTGTACCAACGGAGCGCTTCGGCGCCGCCCTGGTGCACGCTGAGGCCGCTCCATCGCCCGGAAAGCACGTTGCGTTCGCTGCTGGCCAGCACCTCGGCGACCAACCTCGTCTTGCCGATGCCAGCTGGACCGGCAACGAGGACGGTGCGCGAACCCGTCGAGTCGGTCGCGGCGAGCGCGGCCTCGAACGCGGCGTACTCGGCTCGCCGTCCTGCGAACGGCGTCGCACCGACGATGTCGAGCCCCGGAGGTCGCGGCACGACGGTCCGTACGTTGGCAACCCATTCGACGGCGTAGGCCGCACGTCGATCGGGAAATCCCTTGAGTTCGAGCGCGCCGACCGAGCCGAATCCGAGGCCGGTTTCATCGCCGACGACGAGGCGGACGGATTCGGAGACGAGAATCTGGCTCGCCGCCGCAGCGGTGCACAGCCGAGCGGCCTCCACGACGGGGGTGCCGAACCAGTCGTGTTCCTCGTGCGTGGCCTCGCCCGTCGACAAGCCCACGCGCAGGGCCAACCGGAGCGAAGGGTCGCGTCGTGCGAGTGCAACCGTCGCGTGCTGCCACGCAATCGCGCAGGCCACTGCGTCGGACGGTCTTCCTCGGAACGCAGCCATCAGCCCATCGCCCTGCGTTTTGGTCTCCTCGCCACCGAAGGCCGTCAGCGGCGCGCGGAGCGCCGCGAACAGGTCTCGACGAAGTTCGTCGTTGAGTGCTTCGCCGATGCGATTCAGTAACTCAGTTGATCCAACGAGATCGCAGAATGCGATGGTGACCGTCGTGCGTTGCGACAAGACGACTCCTCGATCGACGCGCGAACCCCCCGCGTATCCGCAATGCAGTGTACGGATCCAGTGCTTCGCCTGGTGGCTCCGTTCGCTGCGATGAGTTCCGCCGATCGGAGACCGTTTACATTCGGCTGCGATGAGCAGCCCGCGCGACGCCCGATCGATCGATCAACTGCTCGCCTTGGCCGCGGAACTCGAAGCGATCGCGGCGGATCCGGGTCTGCTCGCAGAACTCTCGGTCGAACAGCGCGCTCGGCTCGTCAACGCTGCTGGGGACATTTTCTGTCCCGATCCCGTCGAACGCCGCCAGCGCACTCGCGCGAAGCTACGCCGGGCGAAGGCCGAAAAGCGCGAGCGTGACGAGCAGGTTCTCGACACGACGGGAATCCGCTCGCTGCGGTCGAAGCCCGTCTACACCACTCCGAATCCGCCGCCGCCGCCCGCGCTCGCGAGCGCCGCGGCGGCTTCGTCCGACGAAGCGGTCGACCTCGATGATCGCGCCGGTGAAGTCACGACACCGCAGCATTGCTACGTCTGCAAGGCGCACTTCACGGACGTGCACCACTTCTACGATCAGATGTGTGGGGCGTGTGCCGACTTCAACTACACGAAGCGCACCGAAACCGCGGACCTGCGCGGCAAGGTCGCGCTGCTCACCGGCGGTCGCGTCAAGATCGGTTACCAAGCCGGAATCAAGCTGCTGCGATCTGGCGCGCACCTTGTCGTCACGACGAGATTCCCGCGCGACGCTGCGTGTCGGTACGCAGCCGAGATCGACTTCGATGATTGGTCCGACCGGCTCGAGATCTACGGACTCGACTTGCGCCATACGCCCAGCGTCGACGCGTTCTGCCAGCATCTGAACGACACGCACCGCCGCTTGGACTTCATCGTCAACAACGCATGTCAGACGGTGCGACGACCGGCCGAGTTCTACGCGCACATGATCGACGTGGAGACCGCCGCGGCTGCGGTGACGACCCCCCAGACGCGCGCCTTGCTCGGCGCGTACGAGTCGTTGCGTTCTTCCGAAGCGCTTCCCTCGGGTCTGACCCGAGCAGCCGAGTGGAGCCAAGTCGATCCGCTCGGCGACGAGCGCCCCGAGATCGACCGGCGCGCGTTGCAGTCGGTGGACGAGCAACGCTCACTTCTCGAATCGTTCTTCCCCTCAGGACAGCTCGATCAAGACCTGCAACAGGTCGACCTGCGCGACAACAACTCCTGGCGTCTCACGCTCGCGGAAGTCCCATCGGTGGAACTCCTCGAAACGCAATTGGTCAACGCGATCGCTCCGTTCATCTTGAACGCCCGGCTGAAACAACTCATGCTCACCACACCGAACCGCGACAAGCACATCGTGAACGTCTCAGCGGTCGAAGGCCAGTTCTACCGGCGCTTCAAGACGACCCGCCACCCTCATACCAACATGGCCAAAGCCGCGCTGAACATGATGACGCGGACCTCCGCCGCCGACTACCACGCCGATGGCATCCACATGAACAGTGTGGACACCGGGTGGGTCAGCGACGAAGACCCGGCCGAGATCGCGCAGCGCAAGCGCGTCGAGCAAGGCTTTCATCCGCCGCTCGACATTGTGGATGGAGCCGCCCGAATCGTCGATCCCATCATCGTTGGGGCCAACACCGGGGTCCACGTCTGGGGTCAGTTTCTCAAGGACTACCAGCCGACAGATTGGTAGTCCCTGCGGTTCCGACGCCAAATCCGGCGACACGTCGAAGGTGCGTCGGACGTGAGCGCGATTCAGATACCGAGGCCGCGGTCGGTGCCGTCCTTCTTGGACTTCTTGTCGAGGCGCTTTTCTTTCAAGCTCTTGCTTGCGGGCTTCTTGGCGTTCGTACGTTGCGGGGCTTTCTTCGTCATGTGACGTCCGATGCTCGGTACGTGAGTCGCGCGATCGATTTCGGCGACGAGGTTCACGCGGAACCGCTCGGCTGAACCGTCCGACCTGGGGAACGCATCCAACAAGACGTGGAGCTGCGTTCCGCGTACTCAGGCGACACGACCAAACAGCAAGCCGAGGGTACACGTCGGTTGTCGCTCCCGCGGCCGTTTCGCAGTCTGCCGCCGCTGCATCGATGCATGGCCCGAGGTCGATGCATGGCCCGAGTTCTTGCCGTGGGACGGCAACCGCGCCGTTGCGTTCACAGCAGTCAGAACTCGATGCCGATCGATTCGGCTTCGTCGGCCAGCGACAACCAGTGCTCCTCGGCCGCGTCGACTCGTTGCTGACGCTCGGCGAGCTTCGAACCGAGCCGGGCGAGCGCTTCGTGGTCGGCTGACGCGGCGATCAATTCGTCTTGGGCGGCGTCACGTTCGGCGGTGGCCTTGGCAAGCGTTTTCTCGGCGAGACCGAGTTGGTGTCGCAGTGTGCTCGGACTCTTCTTCGACACCGCCCGTGTCGGCGTCGACTGTTGTGATGGTCCCGATGCCGAGGTGGATGTCGTTTCCGACTTCGTTGACGTGGACGCGCTCAGCGATGGCAGCGCCGCAGGACCCGCCGCACGCCGGATCAGCCATCCGCCGACGCCGCCCGGCACGATCGCTGCGCGGCCGTGCTCGTCGATCGCAAGCACATCGCTGACGGTGCGGTCGAGGAATACGCGGTCGTGGCTGACCACGACGACGATGCCGGGCCAGTCGTCGAGGAAGTCCTCCAAGGCGCGCAACGTGTCGAGGTCGAGGTCGGTGGTCGGTTCGTCGAGCAACAACACGTTCGGCTGTTCGATCAGCGTGAGCAAGAGCTGCAGTCGACGACGCTCGCCGCCTGACAGCGATCCGATCGGAGCGAACTGCGCGTCGCCGTCGAACCAGAACTGTCGCATGAGCTTCACGTCGGCGACCGACGGGTCGCGTTGGTCGCCGGCCACGACGTCGCGCACGCGCCGATCGAGCGCGAGCTCGCGCCCGAGCTGGTCGTAGTACCCGATCTTCACTGTGCGGCCGACCTCGACGTGGCCGTCGGTCGGGTCGCGACGTCCGGCGATCAGATCGAGCAGCGTGCTCTTGCCGACGCCGTTTGCACCCACGATGCCGAGTCGATCGCCCGGCTCGAGTCCGTGCGAGAAGGGCCGCAATACTCGGCGCGCCGGTGAGTCGCCGTCAGCGGGCCAGGCGAACCCAACGCTGTGGAGTTCGATTCCCTTGGATCCCAGTCGGCTGCTGCCCAACCCCAGACCGAGTTCGCCGTCGCGTGCCGCGGCCTGTGCCCGTCCTTCGACCAGCGCGGTGGCCGTCGCGATGCGGGCCTTCGGTTTCGAGGTCCGTGCAGGTGCCCCTCGTCGCAACCAGGCGAGTTCACGACGGGCCAGGTTCTTGCGGGTTTGCTCCGCAGCCGCGGCCTGCGCCTCGCGTTCGGATCGTCCCGCGAGGTACGCCGCGTATCCCGAACCGCCCGATCGCTCGTCCGGCACGTGGAGAAACCCTCGACCGCGATCGAGTTCGAGCACCTTGGTGGTGACCCGGTCGAGCACATGACGGTCGTGGGTGACCAACACGAGCCCGCCCGCGAAATCGGCGAGCCAACTCTCCAAGTACGCGATCGCATCGAGGTCGAGATGGTTTGTCGGCTCGTCGAGAATCAGCGCGTCCCATTCCCGCGCGAGCAACGCCGCCAGTGCCACGCGCTTGTGCTGGCCCCCCGACAGTTCTTCTGTGGAACGATCGAGCATGTCACCCATGCCGAGGCGAGTGAGCATCGCCTCGCCCTGCCAGGCTTCGGCACCCAACCCGTCGCAGGCGGCCGAACGAACCGTGCCGCGGGGCAACACGGGACGTTGGGGGAGCGCGCCGATTCTCGCGTTGCGCCCCCGCCGAACGACGCCCCCCTCGGGTTCGAGTTCTCCGCTCAGCACAGCGAGCAGCGTGCTCTTGCCGCAACCGTTGATCCCGACGACGCCGACGCGATCGCCGTCGGCAACGGTGAGCGACAAGTCGGTGAACAGCGGCCGTCCTGGCCGTGAGGCCACGAGGTCGGCGCCGTCGATCAAGATCACCGCCGCACGCTAGGGGGCTGCGCCTCGGCAACTGGTTGCGGGTGTTGTCGCGCTCCGGTGGGGCGCGGCGTGTTCGTGACGTTCGATCCTCGGCTAGGTGCGGGTGATGCGCACAGGAACCGACACCGGCCCGTTGGTGAACGGAACGGGTGTCTTCTGATACCGGAAGGATTCGCTGAGGGTGATCGTCGCGACCCGGTCGAGGAGGACCTCGATGGCGATGCGCGCCTCGAGTCGGGCGAGCGCGGCCCCGGGGCAGACGTGCGGTCCGTCGCCGAACGCCAAGTGACTGCGCACGTTGGATCGGTCGACATCGAAATCGTCGGGATGTTCGAACACCGCTTCGTCACGGTTCGCCGCCGCGAGTCCGAACGCGACGTCCGTACCTTGGTCGAAGTCGACGCCGCCGATCTGGACAGGAACCTTGCACTGGCGCAGGAGGTACGTGAGGGGCGGATCGACCCGCAACGACTCTTCGATAAATGGGCCGATTGCCTCGGGCTCACGACGTAACCGCTGGTAGAGATCGGGAGCGGTCGCGAGCCGCAACATCGCGTTGGCGAGCAAGTTCCGTGTGGTCTCGGTGCCGGCCACGAGCAAGAAGATCAGCTGGGTTCGACACGCGATCGGCGAGAGGCGAATCCCGGCGACTTCGGTATTGACGAGACGGGTGATGAAGTCGTCAGGCGGGTCGTCCGACTCGGCGCGGCTCGCGATCTCTGCGTCGAGGTAGGCCGAGATCTCACGCATCGCGTGGCGGCTGCGCCGCGCGCTCTCGGCGTCGCCGAGCACCGAACCGCCGAACAACCCATGGGCCCACTCGATGAAGCGGGGCTGATGATCGTCGGGGAGCCCGAGGAGATAACCGATGCCCGCAGCTGGAATCGGCGCGATGTAGTGCTCGCCGATGTCACCTTCGCCGGCATCGAGCAGACCGCCGAGCAACTCGTTGCACAGGGAACGCAACGGCGCGTCGATGCGGCTCAGTCGATGCGTCGCAATGGCTGCGTTGATCACCCGGCGCACCTTGCCATGTTCGGGTTCGCTGATGAACGGGAGGAACTGCGTATCGATGTCGGCGTCGTCAGGCGCAAGGAAGGCCGACTCGATGCGATCGACGTCGCGACTCGCAGCCACGACGTCGGCATGACGTGCCAAGTACCAGGTACCGCCAGGCGTTTGCGAGATAGGGCAGCTGCGTCGGAGTTCGCCGAGCTGCGCGTGTTGCACCTCGTTCGTGGGTGCCAGCGGATCGAACGCGTCGCCGGCTGCGTTCACCGGAGCAGCCGCAGGTTGGTCACGTCACGAAGCCTGCCAGAGACCGCGTCGGGATGTCGACCAGAGCGATCCGTGTCGACTCAGTCGGTCCAGTCGACGCGGTCGTCTCGGGAAGGTTGGCGTCCGATGCGCAACGGGCACAAGGGCGCGTCGACGAGCAGCACTCGCTCCCACGCCCGCGCCCCGATCCCTCGCCGCCACGTCGCGAGATCGCGGTCTTGTTCACCCGAAGCCCACTGTTGCCACGTCGGGATCGCCCAGAGCAAGATCGCTTCGTCGTCGTTGCGCATTGCAGTCGTGAAGGCTCCGATCAACTCCCAACCGTGTCGGCGATGCAGGTCTGAGGCGTCGCGAGCGCGTTCGAGCAGATCGACGGCGTCGCCGGGCGCGACGGTCACGAGTTCGTGGGCGTAGGTCGCGCCGCGGACGCCGTCAGCGCAGAGCTGTTCGATCGTGCGAGTCCACGGCGCGGGCAGCACGATTCGGTCACAGCCGCCGCGACGGAACTCCGCGGCACGCGCCCACCACGCCGCGAGTGCCGGATCCTGGGCGCCGGAACCGACGGCTTCGGTTTCGAATGACGCCGCGAGCCCCGACCAGTCTCGGTGCTCCCACATGTTCACCGTTTGCGGCCATACCCCGGTCGAGCCGAGCAGTGCCCAGACGCCGTAACACAACTGATCGCGTTGCTCTTGGCCGATGGGCCCCCAGTTCGCAGTCATGTGTTGCATGTAGTTCGCGCGCTGGTGACCGTTGATGTCGATGAACTCGTGGATGTAGATGCAGTTGTTCACGCCACCTCTTTCGTGGGCCGGTCGGAGCGTTGCGCACCAACGGTAGAGGCCAGGTGCGTCCGGGCGATGTTGTCGCGGTTCGGTGTGCTGTGCGAATCTGCGCCCCGGACTTCGAGGAGCACCAGGTCATGAACGACATCGATGCAACCGGCGACCCGGGCTGGGATGGCGTTGTCGCCGACGTTGCAACCCGCCGCGCTGCGTCGCGCTCGATGGGCGGGCCGGAGCGCTTGGCGAAGCACCGCGCGGCCGGAAAACTCGATGCGCGAGCTCGGCTCGCCTACCTGCTCGACCCCGGTTCGTTTCTCGAACTCGGAACGTTGGTCGGCGGAGAGGAGTCGCCAGCCGACGCGGTCGTTGTCGGGTCGGGTCGCATCGATGGCCGGCCGGTCATGGTCGGAGCCGAAGACTTCACGGTCAAGGCGGGGACGATCAGCGCCGCGGCCAATGCGAAGCGCTACCGGATCGCCGAACTTGCCTTGGCGGATCGCGTGCCGCTGGTGATGCTGCTCGAAGGCGCGGGGTATCGCGCCGACGGGCGCGGTCACGGTGCACGGACGCCGACCGACATGATTGCGCAGGCACAGTGTTCGGGCCGGGTGCCGATCGTTACCGCGGTGCTCGGCGCGTCAGCGGGGCACGGAGCGCTGATTGCACCGATCTCTGACTTTGCGGTGATGAGCGCCAACGGTTCGATCTTCACGGCCGGACCTCCGGTCGTGTCCGAGTCCCTCGGCGAAATCATCACCAAGGAAGAACTCGGTGGTCCCGATGTCGCGCTCACGAGCGGGCTGATCCACAACGGAGCCGAGGACGACGCCGCCGCGCTCGACTTGCTGCGGACCTACCTCTCGTACTTTCCGACATCGGCGTGGTCCCATCCGCCGCAGTTCGTGCCCGCTGACGGCCACGGTGATGACGTCGGAGAGCGATTGCTCCCCGCGATACTCGACCTCGTACCTCGGAACGGTCGTCAGGTCTACGACATGCACGATGTGATCGATCTGGTTTTCGACACCGGGTCGGGATTCGAGGTCCAACCTCGATTCGGCCGGTCGATGCTGTGCGTTCTGGCCCGTCTCGGCGGTCATCCGGTTGCCGTCGTCGCGAATCAACCGAACGTGCTCGCGGGTTCGATCGACGCGGACAGCGCCGACAAGGCCGCGCATTTCATTGCGGTCGCGGACTCATTTCATCTACCCCTGGTGTTTCTCTCGGACAATCCGGGTGTGCTCCCGGGAAGCGCGTCAGAGCGTCAGGCCATCTTGCGGAAAGGCGCGCGCATGTACGCGGCGCAGACAAGGGCGACGGTTCCCAAGTTCGAGGTAACGCTGCGCAAGGCATACGGCTTCGGTTCGATGGTCATGGGCATGATTCCCTTTGACCATCAGTCCGGCATCTTCGCCTTCCCCGGCGCCACAATGGGCGCGATGGGTGCCTCGGCGATGAGTCGGTCGCGCAAGTCCGACGACGACGAAGCCGCTCGTTTGCACCGAGCTGAAGTCGAGGCGTCATATCGGTCGGCCGACGGCTTCGGCTTCGACGAGCTCATCGACCCCCGCGAGCTTCGCAACGTGCTGCTGCAGTCGCTGGGTCGGGCGCTGTACCGTCGCCAGGCTCCAGCCGAACCAGTTGCGCGCGTCGGGATCATGCCGTAGCGCAACGATCGCAGAACGTCTCCGGAGACCGTCGACGCCATGGAATTCAACCTGTTCCTTCCCCAGATGCGGTTGTCGTTCGCTCAGCTCGTCGACCGGGCCCGAGCCGCTGAGACGGCCGGGTTCGTGGGCTGCACGGGCATGGATCACCTCGCCCCGCCGATGGCCGACGATCAACCGATGTACGAAGCCATGGTGACGACCACCTGGGTCGCCGCCCACACCGAACGACTGCGTCTCGGATCGCTCGTGCTCTGCGACGCGTTCCGGCACCCCGCGGTGCTCGCCCGCCAAGTCGTGTCGATCGACCATGCGTCGGGCGGGCGTTTCGATCTCGGCATCGGATGGGGATCGGTCCCCACAGAGTTCGTCACGTTCGGCACCGGCTCGACGGTTCCTCGCGAACGAGTCGCACGATTGCGCGAGACACTGACGGTGATGCGCTCCCTGTGGTCCGGTGAGACGATCGACTTCGACGGGGAGTTCTTCGAGTTGCGTGGCGCGCGCCAGATGCCGGTTCCGTTGGGCCGGATCCCGATCGTGATCGGTGGGACTGGACCGAAAACACTGGCGTTGGTTCGTGACTTCGCCGACTGGTGGAACGTGCACGTCGGTGAGATCGGCAAGGTTCCTGAGCTGCGGTCACAGGTTGGCTCGGCCGGCGTGTCGATCCAGCAGATGGTCGCGCTCGTGCCGCACCGCGGTGATCGCGAAGCGATCGAACGCGTGGCGCGACGACGTTTCGGGACGTCGCCGGTCGTCGGGAACGCGGCGGAGCTGGTCGATCACTACGGCCGACTCGACGACCAGGGCATTGGGCGCGTGTACACGTGGTTCTGCGACTTTGCGCCGCCCGAGACCTTGCTCGAGTTCGGCGAAACCGTGATTGCCCCGCTCACCCGATCGACCTGACCGCTGCCGACCGTCGGGACGACCGACGCGCGGCGCCTCCGCGAAATGCTTCGGCGTCGGGCCAACGGCCTCTCGTACGCTGCGCGACATGCGCAGTCGTCCTGACGTGATCATTCGCCCCGAAACACCAAACGATGCCGACGCAATCGATCGCGTCGTTGGGCCGGCGTTCCTCGCTGAGTTCGGAACGACCTCGGAGGTCGAACTCGTGCGCGCGCTCCGAGCGCGCGGCGAACTCGTCGCCGCGCTCACGTTGGTGGCCTTGGCGAACGACGAAGTGGTCGGGCACCTCGCGATGAGCGAGGTGACGCTCGATGGTCATCGGGTCGGCGGTCTTGGTCTCGCACCACTGGCGGTCAGACCCGACCGTCAGGGAATGGGTATCGGGAGTGCGCTCATGCAGGCCGGGCTCGAACGCGCCGAATCCGATGGGCACGCGTTCGTGGTCTTGCTCGGTCACGAGGACTACTACCCGCGGTTCGGATTCGAACCCGCAGCGTCGCTCGGCATCACCGGGGATTACGGCGATCACGCCGGGTGGATGGTCCGACTCCTCGCCGCGCCGACACTCCCTCGGGGCCACGTGCGTTACTGCTCGGCGTTCCACTCCTGAATCGGCCGGCGGTGCGGGCGCCGGTCGTGGTTGACTGCTCTCGTGGCAACTTCGATTCGGCTCGACGGCGCAACGCTGACGCGGGTGTTGTATCTCGACGCCGCCATCGACCCTGAACCCACCGGACTCACCCCCGACGAAGTGCGGTCCGTGACCTGGGCCGAGCCCACCTGGGCCGACAACGGTCAGGTGCGCGCGGCCAGCTGTTGCTGGGTGATCGAGGCGGGCGAACGGAGAGTGGTCGTCGATCCATCCGGCAATCTCGACGAGATCCTGCACGATCTAGCCACGACGACCGCGCACCAAGACGCGTACACCGCCGCGTTCGAAGCCGCGGGTCTCCCGATTGACACGATCGATGGTGTGTTGCTCTCCCATATCGAGAGCGTCGGCCTCAGCGCAGTGCGCGCCGACAACGCCCAAGGTTGGCGACGATTCTTCGGCAACGCTCGCCTTCTCATCAGCGATCGTTCGCTCGACGACTTCGGGCAACAACCGCGCGACGGCGATGTCGGCGATGCGTTCGCCGGACTGGTGGCGAGTGGACTCGTCGACACCTTTGCCGATGGCGATGAGGTGATTCCCGGAGTGCACGCGGAGTGGACCGGAATGCACAATCCCGGTCACTGCGCGTTTCATGTGGCAGGCGGTGCGGCAACGTTCGTGGGTCATCTCGCGGTGACGCCGGTGCACTTCGGATCGGGCCCCAACGCGAACCAGCACTACGAACCGAACCTGGCGTGGGATTGGCTCGAGCGAGTGAAAGCCGACGGGCGCGTGCTGATCGGTCCGTTGTGGCCGAGTCCCGGTGCCGGCCGGTGGGAAGGCGACCGCTTCGCGCCCTACGCCTGAGGCGGCAACTCGATCACGCGGTCGCCGTCACGATGCGCAAGGATGGATGATCGCAAACCTGCTCGTGATCAACGGCGCGCCCGGGGCGGGGAAATCGCTCATCGCGACGCGTCTGGGCGACATACGGCGTGTCGACATCATCGAGATCGACGCGCTGCGGTCGCGGAATCCCCATCCGGATCGGGACGACGCGAAACGCTCGGCTCGGGCCGAAGCGCTCTTGCTCGCAAGCGCTGCGCTCACGGGCGGGCGAGACGTCGTCGTGCCGCAGTATCTGGGGCGACCGGACTTCGTACGCGACCTACGAGATGTCGCCTCGCGTGCGGGTGCCGCGTTCGTCGAAGTCACCGTCGACGTTGCTGGGTCGGTCGCCGCCGATCGGTTTCGTGCACGCCGTCGCCTGCTTCGGCAATCGCAGACGGCCTCGACGAACGAACATCCCGAGCACGAGGTCCCCGACGATGCGATCGACGAGACGATCGCCGACGCCATTCGTCGACTGCAGGCACGACGTTCGAACGAACCACTCGAACCGATCGACGGCGCCGACCCTGCGCTCGCGGCGACCCAAATCGTAGAGATACTCGACCGCGTTGATCGTGCGCGGATGCACCCACCGGAGTCGATCACCGATGGTGTCGTCACAGTGCGCAGCCCTCGTGCCGACGACCGTCGTTCGCTCATCGAGTTGCGCGACGTCGAGTTCCACCGTTGGGTCGGACCCGGCTCCGATGAACCGCGGCCCACGATGGTGATCGAACACGACGACCACGTCATCGGTTGGGTCGATTGGGATGTCGAATCGCGCGACTGGTTGACCGAAGGCCAGGTCAACGTCGGGTACGCGGTGGCCGCGGACGCACGCCGCCGAGGCTTCGGCACGCGCGGCGCGCGCCTGCTGCTGCATCGACGCTCGCTGATGGCCGATGCCGCGACCCCAACGGTCTTGATCGACCGGGCGAACCTGCGATCGTTGGCGGTTGCGGAGCGGCTGGGATTCGTGCCTGCGTTCGATGCGGGCAGCAACATCTTGCTCGTCGGGCGCGTTCCCGGACACGTCTATAGCGACGGGACGGTGACCATTCGGCCACGACGCCACAGCGATCTCGATGCCGATCTCGCGGCGAAGGACATCGAACAGCAACGCTGGCTGTGGACGCGCGCGGAGGCGGCGCAGTGGGCACAGATGCACGATGTCGAGCGGCGACGGCATACCGCTGCGTGGCTTGCTACGACGATGGACAGCTTCGGTCGGGGTCCGCGGTGGGCGTTCTCGGTCGACAGTGCCAGTGCAGCCAACGTCGGTTCGGTCGAGGTCGACCTCGACAACGAACACACGCCGCCCGGCGACGCGAACGTTTCGTACTCGGTGCATCCAGCCCATCGAGGTCGCGGCACTGCGTCGGCCGCAGTGCGGTTGGTGCAGCGGTTCTTGCACGACCACACCGGTGTGCGATCGGTATGGATCTGTATCGAGCGCGGAAACACTGCCTCGGAACGGGTGGCGGTCAACCTCGGTGCGCGAGTGGTGGACCAGGTGTCTTCGGTGGACGGACGAGTGCTGACCCGCTACGAACTTGCGCGCACGCCGCCGCCGGGTCAGCGATAGTCGTCGAGGAACTCGGCCTCGGCTTCGAACATCGCCAGCGTCATGGCCTTGATTTCACCCGGTGTGCACATCGCTGCGGTCAGCGGATCGAGCATCAACGCGTGAACTGCCATCTCTCGGCTGCGTTCGATAGCGGCCTGCGCGGCGAGGTCGTACATCGCCATGTTCGATGCGCAGATCGCGGCCATGTGCGGCGGGAGCGCACCGTGGTGATTCGGGGCGATGCCGCGCCCATCGATCGTGCAATCGACCTCGACGATGCCATCGTGGGGCAGGTTCGAGATCAGCCCGTCGCGGTTCGCGACGTTGCCATGAATCGAGTAGGCGATGTCCTTCTCGCGTGCCTCGATGATCCACGACGCGTACTCCCAACTACGCCGGGTGTGCAGCGGCAACTCGCCGCTGATCATTGCCGCGCGGTTGCGGTCGGCGTCGGCGCGCCAGGTCGGCCAGTTGTTCGCATAGAACGACGACTCTCCGTCGTAACCCGTGTCGCAGTAGCGCTCGATGACGTCGCGGCGAGTCCGGTAGTAGGGCAGATACTCGCTGAGGTGCCCGCTCGATTCGGTGATGAACGCGCCGAAGTGCACCATCATGTCCTTGCGGACCAGGTCGCCTGCGTCGTCGGGATCGTCAGGGTTTCCGGCGAGATCGCGCTCGGCCTTGGCGATGACGTCCGGATAGAGATTCTGGCCAGCGTGTTCGAGCCGGGTGAACCACGCCAGATGGTTGATGCCGGCGCAGTCCCAGTCGAGATCGCGATATCGCACACCCGCTCGGCGCGCGAGCAATCGGCTCGTGGCCTGCACCGAGTGACACAAGCCGACAACCTGCATCGAGGACGCCCGGGTTGCAGCCAGACACATCATGCTCATCGGGTTGGTGTAGTTGAGTACCAGCGCGTCGGGGCAGAGCTCCTCGGCGTCACGCAAGACGTCGAGCCAGACCGGAATGGTCCGTAATCCTTTGAACAGGCCGCCCGGGCCGATCGTGTCGCCGATGCATTGATCGACACCGAACGACGCCGGGATGTCGTTGTCGTGGCGGACGCATTCGAGCCCGGATACCTCGATGCAGTTCACGATGTAATCCGTGCCCGCGAGCACGTCGCGGCGCTCGGTCGTTGCTCGGATCGTCCACCGATCGGCAACACCGAGTTGGTCGACCACGCGCGCCATGAGGAGCGTCATCGGTTCGAGTCGGGCGCGGTCGATGTCGACGAGCCGGAGTTCGCCGCCGGCATTGCCCGGGATTGCGAACAAATCCTTGGCCAACTCGGGGGTGAACATGCTGCCCGCACCGAGCATCGTGACGTTCACGGGTCGGGGCATCGTGCCGTCGAGCCCTCGGTGCTCGGCGGCCATGATGTGCGCCGCGTGGCCTGCGTTGCGGTCGTGGCGACTGGTGGTGTCTCCCGCCGCGCCAGCGTTGATCTCGGTCACGGTCGGTCAGGCTAGGAGGCTCGCACCAGATCGAGAATCTCGGCCCAACCACCCTCGGACGGTGCAGCGACGACGTGGTCGGCCCGTTCCAGCGCTTCCGGACTTCCGGTTGCGGGCACGACAGCAATCGCGGCTCCCTCGAGGAGTTCGAGATCGTTCGGGCCATCGCCGACGGCGAGGACCCGCTGCGGATCGCGTCCGGATTCGCTGCACCATCGAGTGACCGCGTCCCATTTCGACAGGCCGCGAGGTGTCGCAGTGATGGTGTACCCGCCCCATTGATCGGGTCCGCTGACGTGGACTTCGGCCGCGTCGCCAATGGTGGCGGCAACATCGTGGAGCGGCGCCTCGGCGTGGCCGACGATCCCGAACATGAGCACCGGGATCCGACCCACGACCGCTGACATCGCGACCTCCCGGGCCGTGGCGGCGAGGCTCGCAAAGTGACCGGGATGCGTGGAGGAAGGTCCGTCGTGCACGATGTCGAAGTCGGCATGGTCGACATAAACGCACGGGCGTAGATCGTGCGCGGCAAATCCGTCGAGGATGTGTCGTGCAGCGTCGGGTTCGTGCGCGTGCGTGTGCACCCGACGAGCCGTCGCGAGGTCAACGAGGAGCGACCCGTTCATCGCGCAGGCGGCGGGGGCGAGTCCGTGCCGCGCGAGTGGATCGCGGGTCGACGCGATCCTGCGTCCCGTCGCGACCATCACCTCGACTCCGAGTGCCTCGATCGCGCGCCATGCGGGTACCGACGTCGGATGAACTTGCTCATGGCCGTGCCAGAACGTCCCGTCGAGATCGGTCACAACGAGTTCGATCGCAGCTGACGTCACCGCCCGAGAATAGGGGAGGAGGTCGCGATCGGATCTGCCGAAGCGAGCGCCAGAAATGGCGGGCTCAGAGCGGGACGAACGCGTCGGCCTTCCCGTCGAGATCGACGCGCGTGATCGACCCCGGCGTGCAGGTAGCGGGTCGGGGGTCGAGTCGAAGCGCCAGTGCGTAGTTGGGGAAGGCGTGCGCGAAGAAGTCGATCGAGGCGATCAGGCCACGATGGCCGGTGAGTTGCTCATCGATCGCGCTCGCGCCGATTGGGTTGCCGTCACGATCGAGCCAGGTCACCGAGCCCTGGATGGTCACGAGGCCTCGAGCCGCGATGGCATCGCATCCGGTGCCGTCGTAGCGCAGGCCGAGCGCGAATCGCGCGGACGCGATCGGGAGTCGAGCTCCGGGATTCGGGGTTCCGTCCTGGCCGCCGAAACAGTCGGTGAACGTGCCGCGCACGAAGGCCACGGATTGGTCGGGACCGGTGGCGATCGCACCGAGATTGCCTTGGAGCGCGCAGGTCGCCGTTCCTCTGATCGCTGTTCGCGTCACCCGATTGACACACCCGCTGGTCCGGAATCGCCACGCGGTCGGCACGACTGGTGCCCCGTGGGCATCGAGCAAAGCGTCGGTGATCTCGACCTGGTACCACCGGCACGGACGCAGGTCGGTTGCGGGCTGGAACGCGATCGTGTGCGTCCCCGACTCGGCACCGTAGGGAACCGCCCGGGGATATCCGGTTCTGGGTGCGATGACGAGGTCGGTCGTCACATCGCGCACCCGCATCGCTCCAGGTGGCAGTTCGTCCGGAAACGGTCCGCCGCCGGCGCGCGCCCGATATGGCAACGCGGACGAGAGTACGGCTGCGATGCGATTCGCCGATCCGGTGTTCCCATCGTGCGATCCCGGTGAAATGGAACCGGTCCAGCCGGCGTACGGCACCGTACGTTGCGATGGGAGCGGACTCGTGATGGCGACTTCGGTGCGAGCAGCGCGCCGATTGAGGCGATCCCAGCGCCAGTCGTAATGCGCACCGATCGCTTGGGCAGCGAAGACCACGCCTCCCGGTGCGTTGTGCAGATTGGCCGCCGCCCACGGCATGTGCCACTCGACGCCAGCAACGTGGCGCGATGCCCAGTCGGTTTCGACGGCGCGTTCGGCTTCGAGGAACTGTTCGCCGATCGGAAGCGCGTTCGCTGCGATGTCGGTGCGCCCGACCGAAGCAAATGCGGCAACGATCTTGTCGGTGTCGGGAATCGGTGGAGTCGGACCGGTGATCCCGCGATGTCGCGCGATCGCGACCATATCCATCTGGGCTTCGATTCCGCCGCTTCCAACGATGCCCTGCCATTCGGTTGGGAGATACTCGTCCTCGAGATGGCCGGGCGCGCTCGGTTCGAACAACCAATCGAAGACCTCGTCGCCATACCCATGCGCAGCGACACCCATCATGTGAGCGATCATCGGCGCGCACGGTCCGAACGGATCGGCGAGGTCGACGCAGTTCGGGTCGCCGGAAATTTGAGCCGCGTACGCGTCGACGAACCGTTGCCAATGAGCCTCCTCGCCGTAGTCACCTCCCGGGATCCCGAGGGCGCGCGTCCAGTAGCCCCCGTCGGGGAACTCCGCGCCCGCTCGGACTTGCTCGGCGTTGACGAGCAGCAGCACTTTGAGGTCGATGTCGCGTGCCCACGAGATCCCGTCGAGTGCCATCCACGCGTGGGTGACGATGCCGGCGGCCCGCGCTGGCGGCGCGGCGATCGTCCCGACCGTCAACGCGGTGCCGATGCTCACCGCAAGCAACGCGCCCGCAACTCGTCTGTGCATCGTTTCGCCCCTCGGATTCGCTGCAAGTCTGCCAGTTCTCGGAATCGTGCGCCCAGGGCGCGGACGACCAGAAGGTCGCTAGGGTGCGGGTCTCCGTGAAAGGACCAAGCCCATGAATGCTCAGCCGCTTTCGCAAGCGATCGACTCCACCAAGGCTGTGCTTGCAGCCGTCACCAAGGAACAACTGGTCAACCCGACGCCCTGCGCCTTGTGGGACGTCGCGGGTCTGATCAATCACATGGTCGGCGCGCAGTACTTCTTCCTTGCCGGCGCGACCGGCGCCAAGCCCGAGAGTGACGCGGCGGACTTCGCTGCGGGCGACTTCGTCGCGGCGTTCGATGATGCCAGCAGCCAGGTGCTTGCGGCCTTCTCGGCCGATGGCGTGATGGACTCGACGCTCAACACGCCGATGGGCCCGATGCCCGGCGCCGCGTTCGCCGGTCTTGCCTCGACGGACACGTTCGTGCACGGGTGGGACCTCGCCAAGGCAATCGGTCAGAACACCGATCTCGCTCCCGAGTTGGCGGAAGGCTTGCTCGCCGGCGCGAAGCAGTCGATCCAAGATGCGTTCCGCGGACCCGAAGGTGCCGCCCCCTTCGGCGTGCAGCAGGAAGCACCCGCAGGTGCTTCGGCTGCCGATCGCCTCGCCGCGTTCCTCGGCCGCACCGTCTGAGCGTTCGGCGCGAGCCGAACGATTGCTCAGCCCAGACATCACCCGACGCTTCGGTTCGGCGCGACCGGACCGAAGCGGTCAGTGCCAGCCTCCGCCGATCCACATTCCGGCGGCGGCCGCGACGGTGCCGGCGATCACGCTGCCGATGACGTTGCCCAGCGCTGCGGCGCGAGAACCTTCGCGCCATTGTTCGATCGGTTCGAGCGCGAACGCCGAGTAGGTCGTAAACCCCCCGGTGAACCCGGTCCCCAGTATTGCGCGACCGTTCACGTCGAGTTGGCTGATGACCACGCCGAGCACGAACGCGCCGACGACGTTGACGAAGAACGTCGCCCACGCCGACGCGTGTTTCGATGCAGCGCGCGATGCGATGTCGCCGAGTTCGGCTCGCAACAGCCCGCCGATACCACCGGCACCAATCGCCCAGGCGACGATCATCGTTCGCGACCCAACGTTCGGCGGTTGCGGACGATCTCGCTCCCCGCGACCGCTGCGACGATCGCGAGCACGCTCATCGCGCACGCGTACGTCAGGCCGATCAGCGGTTCGCCGCCGCGGACGTACTGCGCGAGCTCGACCGCGTACGCCGAAAAGGTGGTGAATCCGCCCAACACGCCGACGCGGCCGAACCAGTGCCAAGCGCGTGTCCTTCTGTGGTCGGCGATGACGACGACGAGGGCGCCGAGAGCGAAGGCGCCGATGCAGTTGACGACGAGGGTTGTCGTCGGAAACGTGCCGGGCCGGTGATACCAGATTCGAAACGTCGCGTACCGAAGCGCGGTGCCGAGCATTGCGCCGGCGACGACGAGGATTCGTTCTTGGCGGCCGAACGCCGAGTGCGCAGTCATTTCGGGCCGACGGTAGCGAAGGATCCGTTCCGTCGCCCGCGTTCCCAGGCGTGGCCAGTCGCTCCCAGGTGTGACCAGTCGCTGTGGCTTGTGCCATTGTGGAACCGTGGAACGGCTCCGTCAGCGCCAGGAAATGCGCTTGTTTGCAGCAGCGTGGCGGTCGGCTCCGGGCCTCGCAGTCGCCTGGTGGTGCATGTTGTTCCTGCGGGGCATCACGCCGGCCGTCCTGGCCGTTGCGACTGGGTTGCTCATCGAAGCTGTCGAATCTGGCGACGAACTCACCGGGCCGCTCACGTTTGTTGGTGTCGCGTTCGTCATCATGTCCGTGCTCGCGCCGTTGCATCAGGCCGTGAGCGCGAACCTCGGTAGTCGGCTCGCGGCCCACCTGTACGACCGTTTGATGGCCGCGACCACCGGGCCGCCGGGCATGGGTCACCTCGAACGCCCAGAACTCGCGGCCGACCTTGCCATGGCACGCGATTTCGACCTCGGGATCATGGGTCCGCCGCTCGACATCTCGATGGACTTCATTGCCAGCGGTCTCGTGCAGATGGTCGCCGGACTCGCGTCGGCTGCGGTGCTGTTCGCGTTCGCGCCGTGGGCCCCACCGCTTCTGGTCGTCGGGTGGATGGCAACGCATTGGCTGTTGCGCGAAACCGCAGTCTGGAAAGATCGCAACACCGACGAAGTGCGAAAAGCGCAACGTGACGCCGAGTACGCCTACCGCCTGGCCGTCGACTCGCCGGCCGCCAAGGAAGTGCGTCTGTTCGGACTCGCGCCTTGGGTCATCGACCGGTTCGTCGACGTGCGTACTCGACTGTTCGACCTGCAACGCCACGCGACCAGATTGCGCGAACGCTCGGTTGCCGGCGCGGTCGTCATCGTGGCGGCTACCAACATCGTCGTGTTCTGGGCGCTAGCTGACGCGGCCGCCGAGGAACGCATCACCCTGGGTGCCACCGTTGCCTTCATGACAAGTGCCGTGGCCGCGGGCATGATCGCGTTCGGGGGGTGGAGCTGGGCATTGGACGGTGCGGCCGCACCAGTCGGAGCGCTCGAACGGCTCGAACCGGCGATGGCTGCGGCGGGCGCGCTCGATGCACGACCAGTCACGGCGAGTGCGGCGGGAATGCCAGCCCGCGAAGTCCGCTTTCGGGACGTCACGTTTGCGTACGAATCGAGTCACCGTCCGGTCCTCGAAGGATTCGACCTGACGATCCCTGCGGGCTCCTCGTTGGCGATCGTCGGTCAGAACGGCGCGGGTAAGACGACGCTCGCGAAGTTGCTCTGTCGGTTGTACGACCCCCAGGCCGGCAGTATCGAAGTCGATGGCGTCGACTTGCGTGACCTCGATCCGGCCGACTGGCGCGCACGCGTTGCTGCGGTGTTCCAGGATTACGTTCGCTATGAGCAGACGTTGCGCGACAACGTTGCGCCCCTCGGTGGCGCCGAGGCGGTCGTCGAGCGAGCGTTGAGCGCCGCCGGTGCGGACGGGCTCGCCCCACTCGACACGATCTTGGCGAAGGGCTACCCGGGCGGCATCGACCTCAGCGGCGGCGAGTGGCAACGAGTGGCGCTCGCGCGTGCGCTGGCGGCTGTCGAGCTCGGCGCGGGTGTGATCTTGCTCGATGAGCCGACCGCGCAGCTCGACGTTCGAGGCGAATCGGAGATTTTCGAACGGATCCTCGCCGCGACGCGGTCGTGCACGACGATCCTCATCTCGCACCGCTTCTCGACGGTGCGACTCGCCGATCGCATTTGCGTGTTGGAGCAAGGTTCAGTCATTGAACTCGGGAGCCACGACGAGCTGATGGAACTCGGCGGACGGTACCGAACCATGTTCGACCTGCAAGCCAGCCGCTTCACCGAGCTCGACGACGAGGGCGCAGAGGTGGTGCATGAATCGCTCTGAGCGCGATGTCACCGACGGCGATCTTCCGCCGTCGCTGCACTCGTTATGGCGAACCGTCAAACTCGGTTACCGCGCCGAGCCGCGTGTGCTGGTGTTGTCGTTCGCGATGACGTTGTTTCAGGCGCTACCGGACGCGCTCATCGCGCTCTGGTTGGCCCTCCTCACCGATGGATTGCTCGACGGTGACCGAACGAAGGTGTTCGTTGCCGCGTTCGGCCTCGCACTCTCGGCGGTCGGTACGTGGTTCTTGAAGGTCGTGTTCGACCGTTTGCAGCGACGGTTCCGCGACCGGGTCGCCGTCGCGCTCGAGTCCCACGTCGCCCGGCTGCAGGCCACGATTCCGACGATCGAGCACCACGAGCGACCGGATCATCTCGACCGCCTCGTCGTCCTACGCGATCAGGTCTTCGCGCTCGATCACTTGTTCATGTCGTTGTTCGCGACCCTTGGTTGGCTCATTCGGCTTGCGGTCACGGTCGTGTTGCTCGCATCGATCCACCCGGCACTCATCGTGCTGGTGGTGTTCGCGTTCCCGACCGTTTGGACAGCCACCTGGCGACCGGGTATTGAACGTCGGGTCGAGGAACGCGCGGCGTCACACCGTCGCCTCGCGACGCACTTGTTCTCGCTCGGCACGACCGCGCCGCCCGGCAAGGAGATCCGGGTCACCGGCAACCAGGCGCGCCTCGCCGAACTCCGGCGTAGTACATGGAATCAGTGGTACTCGGCCGTCGGCGCCGCCCGCTGGCAGAGCGCGATCTGGCATTGCAGCGCGTGGGCGGTGTTCGGGTTCGCGTACGTCGGCGGCATCGTTTTCGTGGCCGATGGTCTCGATCGCGGACCTGGTGCGGTGATTCTGGTGCTCACGGCGGGGAGCCGACTCAGTCAGTACGTCGGCGCGGCCGTCGGTGAACTCGGTTTCCTGCGCGGGATCTGGCTCGATTCCTCCCGCCGATTGACGTGGCTCGAGGATTACGCACTCGGGCTCGATGAAAATGCCGATCTCGCGGCACCGAACGCGTTGGTGCGTGGGATCCGCTTCGAGCACGTCACGTTCAGCTATCCGGGCACCGATCGCGTCGTGCTCGACGACGTGACTCTCGATCTCCCGGCCGGCGCGGTGGTCGCAGTCGTCGGTGAGAACGGAGCCGGCAAGACGACTCTCGTGAAACTGTTGGCCCGGATGTACGCCCCGGATACGGGACGCATTCTCGCTGACGACGTCGACATCGCTCGGGTGCCCAACACTGATTGGCGTGCTCGCCTCGCCGGCGCGTTCCAGGACTTCTATCGGTTCGAGTTCCGGGCGCGGACGAGCGTCGGCTTGGGCGACGAACCTCGGCTCGACAAGCCGGGTGTCGTCGAGTCGGCGATCGATCGCGCCGGTGCCGACGATGTCATCGATCGATTGGCCTACGGGCTCGACACGCAGCTTGGCCCGACGTGGGACGAGGGAGTCGAGGTGAGCTTCGGGCAGTGGCAGAAGCTCGCGTTGGCACGTGGGTTCATGCGCGAAGAGCCCCTCGTTTTGGTGCTCGACGAGCCCACCGCCGCGCTCGATGCCGAGACTGAGCATGCGCTGTTCGAACGGTATGCATCCGCCACGAGATCCGAAGCCGTGACCAGCGGTCGGATCACGATTCTGGTCTCGCACCGATTCTCGACCGTGCGGATGGCCGATCTCATCGTCGTGCTCGACGGTGCGCGGGTGGTCGAGGTCGGGAGCCATGACGACCTCATGGCGCGCCGCGGGCAGTACGCCGAGCTGTACACGATCCAGGCCGCGGCCTACCGCTGATCTGTTCGCGGGCCGCCAGCCGCAGGTCAGGCGAGGAGCTGGGCGGCGACGGTCGCGCTCATCGCGGCGAGGCAGACGAGGTGATCGGCGCAGATGCGGCGCGCAAGTTGCGAGCCGGTCGCGTGATCGCCGACGCCCAGTGCGAGTCGGCGGGCGTTGTGAAGGACCCGTGCTGCCGCGAGGCCCGGGCCGAACAAGAAACCGATCCAAGAAACGATGCTCACCCAGGTATCGACATCACTGTTGATCGTCTGGGCGACGAGCGTTGCGACGAAGACCAGCATCACGACGCCAACGAGTCGACCCATCGGCGAAGCGTCGACCAACACCCTCCGGTAGTAGGCGCGAATCGATTCGAGGACCTCGATCGGCAACGCAGCCGCGCCTCGATGGCGCAGCACTTGCACGTCGAACATCAGGTCGAACCACAACACCGCGATCAAGAACGCCGCGGAGGCCAACACTGCGCGATCGACCATTCTGCGAAACGATACCTGCGCGATCGCACGATCGCGTTGGACGGCGATCTAGTAGGGGTACCACCAGTCCTTCGGTTGGGCTTCCCAGTCGAGATGGACGTGTTTGGTTTCGCGAAACGCTTCGAGCCCTTCGGCGCCGAGTTCTCGGCCCTGGCCACTCATCTTGAAGCCGCCGAACGGTCCGGCGTCGTTGTCGGTGAGGGGGTCGTTGATCCACACCGTTCCGGCTCGCAGCTCGCGCAGGCACTGCATCGCGTAGTCGAGGCGTCGCGTGTACACGTTCGCGCCGAGGCCGTACCGGCTCGCGTTGGCGCGCGCGATGGCCTCGTCGAGTGACCCGACGCGCACGATTGGTGCGACCGGACCGAACGTCTCTTCGTCGAGAACGAGGGCGTCATCGCCGATATCGACGAGCACGGTCGGCCGGTAGAACCAACCGCGATCGCCGAACCGTTCGCCACCGGTGAGCACCGAGGCGCCACGATCACGTGCGTCGCCGACATGGCGCTCGGTGCGCTCGCGTTGTGCTGCGGAGACCATCGGTCCGAGATCGGTCCCGTCGGCCAGCGGATCGCCGATGCGGATGGCGTTCGCGTGATGGACGAACCGATCGACGTAATCGTCGTATACCGACGCGTGCACGTAGAACCGTTCGGCGCTCGTGCACACCTGACCGGCGTTGAGGTACGCGGCCCACACTCCACCGCGCGCGGCTGTGTCGAGTACCTCGTCGGTGATGTCGTCGCAGACGATGAAGGCGTCCTTGCCGCCGAGTTCGAGGTTCAGGCGCTTCATCGTGTCGGCGGCGGTGCGAGCGATCCACTGTCCTGTCGGCGTCGATCCCGTGAACGCGATGCAGTGCACGTCGGGGTGCTCGACGAGCGATTGTCCGACTGTGCCCGCCCCGATGACGAGTTGCGCGACACCTGTCGGAAGGTGCGCCAGCGCGAGCTCGAACACCCGCACCGTCGACAGGGGCGTGAGTTCGCTCGGCTTGACGATGACGACGTTGCCAGCCGCGAGCGCGGGTGCCAGCTTCCAGAACAGCAGGAGCAAGGGATAGTTCCACGGCACGATCGCGCCGACGACGCCGATGGGTTCCTTCAATACCAACGCGAGCTGTGTCGATTCGATCGGTGGGATGACCGTGCCCTCCGACGTGCGGGCGAGTTCGGAGTAGAACCGCAGGCACGCGACGCACCACCCGATTTCGTCGCGATTTTCGAGGAGCGGCTTGCCGCCCTCGATGGTCATGATTCGGGCGATTTCGTCCGTGTGGGTCTCGAGTTGGTTTGCGGCCTGCTGCAGCACGTGTGCCCGATCACCGGTTGAGAGCTTTCGCCATCCCCCGAACGCGGCGTTGGCCGCGCGCACGGCGGCATCGACCTGTGTCGTCGAGGCGCTCCGCACGACTTCGATGGTGGCTTCGGTCGTCGGATTCTCGACCGAGAGCTCCTCACCTTCGCCGACGAGCCAGTCGTCTCCGATGTACGTCGTTGCCCGTGTGGCCATGACGTCACGGTAGTTCGAGTGCCGCGTTCTGCGACCTGGGGGCTCGTAGCGTTCGGCGATGTCGATTGTTGACCTGCGGCACTCAGGTGCCCATCCGTCGGTGTCGGCCCTCCGGGTCGCCGAGTACTCGAACTCCATCGTGCATGAGCGAGAACGAGCCCAGATCTTTCGGCCCGGTCTGGGGTTGTTGTACCTCGATCATCGCTCGCTGTGGGCCAGCGACGGCGTCCGTCGCTCGGATGGCGATCCCCGCATCTTGATCGGGCACGACGGCGAAGCCTCGTGTGCCCTCGCGAATCTGTGTACGCACGCTCTGCGCCCGCTCATCGACGACGATTCGGTCAACGACCGCACGTTGTTGACCTGTCCGTATCACCAGTGGTCGTACCGGCGCGATGGTTCGTTCGTCGGTGGTCCGGGCTGCGAGTTCGGGACGGGTCGTGCCGGCGAACGGGAGCGCCAGGCGCTCGACCTGCGCCGCTACGAAACCATTGACTGGAACGGGTTCACGTTCGCGGCCGATCCGAAGCGCCGAGATGAGTTCGCTGCCGATCTCGCCACCCTCGATCGATCGCTCGCCGACCATGGACTCGATTGCGACTTCGGTGCCGAGTGGGTGCTGCACGAGACGGTCGACGAGGACTACGTCGCCGACTGGAAGAGCTTCATGGAGGTCTTCGGGGACTGCTACCACGTCCCGCCGTTCCATGATGGTCTTGCGGCGTTCGCTGATTGCGACACGCTGGAGTGGCGTTTCGGTGAGCATTTTCACGTCCAGTATCTCGACTTTGCAACGGAAGCCGGTGGCGAGTCGGAGCACTACCGCGCCTGGGCGGACGGTCTCGCGACGGACGCGGCGGCGCGCGGTCGCCCGATGCAGTCGCTGGCGGTCGCATGGATCGCGATCTATCCGAACCTGATGATCGAGTTGTACGCCGGACTACGCGTGATCTCGATCGTGATACCGACGGGACCGAATTCGTTCGTGAACCGGGCACACTTCTTCACTCGCGTCGACGGCGACTCCCACGTTGCCGGACTCACCAACTCGGTGATTGCGGCATATCTGGAAACTGCCGTGCAGGACTTCGAACTCGTCGAGACGCGCGCCCGGGGACTTGCGACCGCGAAGACATTGGCGCTCGACAACGCGGGCTACCTCGTGCAGACGAGCGGCCGTGGCGTCGAGGCGGGCGTCGCGCACTTCCACGACTGGTGGCGCGCCGCGATGGCGTGAGCAGCAGATGCGACGGCGGCGCGGACCAGCGGACTAGGCGACGATTCCTCGGTTGCGCAGGTCGGCGATTGCGGCGTCGTCACGGCCGAGGTCCCGCAGGATTTCGTCGGTGTGTTCGCCAAGCATCGGTGCTGGTCGGGCGACCGTCTGCTCGATCGCCGGGGTCGCCGAGAACCTCGACGCGTGGCGGGCGGTTCGAAGACGACCGAGTTGGGGATGGTCGACGACCGCGAATACCTCGTTGTGTTGGATCTGCGGGTCGTCGGGCACTTCGTCGAGCGCAAGGATCGGTGCCACGGGGACGTCGTTCGCAATGGCGGCGTCGATGAACTCCGAGCGTGACGACACGCGGTAGGCCTCGCCGAGTTCCCGGCCGAGTGCGGTCATGTTCGCCGACCGGTCAGCAATCGTCACGAAGCGCGAATCGTCGGCGAGTTCGGGACGTCCGAGCGCGATGCACGCGCCGCGGAACTGTGCGTCGGTGACGGCGCTGCCCGTGATCCAACCGTCGGACATCTCGGTGGCGCGGTAGTAACTGCCGATCGTGGGCGCTCGCAGCACGTCGTCGTCGAGCGCCGCGATGTCCATTGCGGCGTCGGTCCACACGAAGGCGGTTGCTGCATCGAGCATGGACAACTCGATGTGTTGACCGCCTGCGCCGCGCTCGCGAGCGAACAACGCTGCACTCACGGCCTGGGCTGCTTGGTAGGCCGTGACCTTGTCGCACATCAGATTGCGCAACAGTGTCGGCTCGCCGTTCGGCCCGACCTGCGTTGCAGCCGCCCCGGAATACGCCTGGATCACGTTGTCGTAGACGGGCCGGTGTGCGTTCGGACCCGTCGCACCGAACCCGGCCACCGAGACATAGATCACGTCGGGATTACGCGCGCGTACGGCGGTTTCGTCGATACCCAAGCGCTCGACCGCTCCGGGACGGAAATTCTGGATGACCACATCGCTGTGCTCGGCCAAGGTGAGTGCGATAGCGATCCCGGCGGGATCCTTGAGATCGACGGCCAACGACCGCTTCGATCGGTTGCTCATTGCGAACAACGCCGTCATGCCCTGACGTTGGGTTCCGAGGTATCGCATCATGTCGCCGATGCCCACCGGTTCGAGCTTGATCACGTCGGCGCCTTGGTCGCCGAGCATCATCGCGGCCAGCGGGCCCGAAATCATCGTGGACAGGTCGAGCACACGGACACCATCGAGCGGCCCACGCATCACAGCATCTCCTGGGTCGGAAGCGGGCGGAGCCTACGGGTCGACGCAATGCCGCGGCATCCGTTGGAACCGACCGTAGATTCCGGGCATAAACCGTCGGGTCTTCGGGTTGGCCGACTCGGTCAACACCGGACGTCGGATTACTCGGGGGAAATGGAGCAACTGTGGGTCCGCTCATCATCGGCGTCATCGCCGCATTCTTGGTTGTCATCGTCTTGGTCAATTCGATCACGATCGTCGGACCGACCGAAATCGGACTCGTCGTCAAGCGGGTCTCGCTCAAGAAGCTGAAGGATGCGAACCCGATCGCCTTCGCAGGCGAGGCCGGGTACCAAGCCGACCTCTTGATGCCAGGGTTGCGATTCAAGTTCTGGCCGGTGTTCGGGGTTCGTAAACACCCTTGGGTACAGATCCCGGCCGGTGAAATCGGCGTGGTCGTCGCGCAAGTCGGCGAGCCACTCCCGATCGGCGCAAAGAGCGGCATTTACAAGTCGGAGTTCGGCAACTTCGCCGACGTCCGCGCGTTCCTCGAAGGTGGTGGCGAAAAGGGCGTGCAACGCCCCGTGCTGCCGCCGGGAACGTTGATCCCCATCCACCCGGTGGCATTCTTGGTGATCAGCGCGCGCCAGGTGTACGGCGTGCCGGTCGCGCCCGAACTCGAACAACGAGCCAAGGCCACGGGCGGCATCATGCGCCCCGAGTCGTTCGGTCTCGCGCCGCAACAACTGCAGGTCGTGGTCATCGCCCCCGTCGGTCCACAGGACATGATCGGCATCGTCACCGCGCTCGAAGGCGAACCGCTGCCCTCCGGCGACATCGCAAGTCGCCTCGGCGCCTACGCCGACATCTTGGAGCTCGAAGCCGAGTCGCGAACCGACGCCGACATCATCGACGTGCTGCTCGGGAACAAGAACAACCTGCACAACAACTACCAAGACTTCCAAGAGTTCATGACCCACGGCGGCAAGATCGGACTGCAGCACGACCCGCTGTTGTACGGCGCCTACCTGTTGAACCCGTTCCTCGTTCAGGTCGAACTCGTGCCGATGCTGGTTGTGAACCAAGGCGAGGTCGCGGTGGTGAAGGCCTACGTCGGTCTGCCGACGAGCGACACGTCTGGTACCGAGTTCAAGTTCGGCTCGATCGTGCGTCCCGGTCACCGTGGTATCTGGCAAGAGCCGTTGCGCACCGGCAAGTACCCGATCAACCCGCGCTGTTACGCAGCCGAGATCGTGCCGACGTCGATCCTGACGCTCAACTGGTCGGAGAACGTGTCGACGGCCCACAGCCTCGACGCGAACCTCAAGCCGATCGAAGGCAAGAGCCGCGAAGGTTTCATCTTCCGGATCGAACTCCAAGTGCAGATCCACGTGCCCGACACTCGCGCGCCGAAGGTCATCTCGATGGTCGGCACGATGCTCAACCTCGTGAACGAGGTGTTGCAGTCTGCGGTCGGCAACCACTTCCGCAACACGTTGCAGGACCTCGAGGCTGTGCGCTTCATCGAAACCCGCATGCAAGTGCAACAGGCAGCGCTCACCGCGATCATGCAGTACCTCGGTCTCTACGAAGTCGAGACGAAGGGCGTCTACATCCAAGACGTCGTGTTCCCGCCCGAACT
>SXIR01000158.1 GCA_005772765.1 Actinomycetota bacterium | reverse complement strand
GATCCCGACCCTGATCCCGACCCTGACCCGCCCGCAACGACCGAGGTGCGAGACACCACGGCCAGTTGGTACGGCACGCTCGCCGTCACGACCATCGCCCGCAGCGTCACGCCATCAGCCGACGGTGCGTTCAGCGTCCGACTGCGCTTCACGGGTTCGAAGCCGATGCGCCTGCGGGTCTACCGCGACGGCGTGCTCCTGAGCGACGTCAAGAGCGGAGCCGGGCTCATCACCTACGCGGGCACGGCCGTCGACGGCGAGCGCCTGAAGTTCTCGGTCAGCGGCACGCCCGGCGCGAAGTGGGTGCTCCGAACGACCTACCCGATCACCGTCGAGGTCTGATCTCGTCGATCAGCCACCCGCCAATCGCGGTCAGCCCGCTGCGAGTCGTCGCCAATCGGCGACGCGTGCCGTGATCTCGTTCGGTGTTCGTCGCAGCAGTTCGGCGCTCACGAGATCGACGAGTCGGCGTCGAGCGTCGTAGTGGTGGTCGGCCTCGTGCACCGCCCGGGCGCGCCACGACGCAAAGTCGGAAGCCGCAGTGCCGTCGTATCCCAAGAGCGCGGCCGCGACGTCGACATCGGGCTTCACCGGCGCGCGTCCGAACTGCGCGGCGCGTTTCATGGCGATCTCGGCCACCACGCTCGCGGCGTCGTGGCGATGCTCGTGGGGCGCCATCACGAAGTCGGCAGCGGCACGGCTGGCGAGGCGACGGGCATACCCCACGTTCGGTCCGGGCGACCCGAGCAGTGGTCCCGAGGGCTGCGCCGCGTCGAGATCGCCGGGGCGATGCGTGCGCGCCGGACGGGCGGGCGGGTACGCGACACCGGGCGGCAGGTTCTGACGGTGGCGCGGCGCCTCGTCGAGTTCGGCGGCTACGAAAGGATCGGTCGGCACGATCGGCGAGACTACTGGTGCCCTGCCGCGACCTCGGCGCTGCGGCGACGTCGCACCGGGTGCGGCCGGGCCAGAATGGGGGATGCACCCCCGGCTCGCCGCCGCCGCTGAGCTCGCTGCCCTGTCGGGCGCGGCGCTTGCCGTCCCGTTGCTCGACGTCTTCGGTCGTGCGCCCGAAGTGTTCGTCGGGGTTGGAGCCGACCGGACCAACGTCTGGGCGTTCGGGGTCCTCGTCGCGTTCGCGCCCCTTGCGATCATGGCGGCCGCGGAGTTCATCGTCGGCGCAGTGTTCGCTTCGGCGGCCCGTGCGATGCACCACGCGTTCGTCGGCGGCCTCGTGGTCGCGATCGCTCTTCCCATCCTGCGCGACGGGCTCGCGATCGAGGGGCTGTTCTTGCTCATCGTCGCCGTCGGCATCGGCATCGGCGCGGCGATCGCAATGGGGCGTTGGCAACCGCTGCGCACCGGCGTCGGCTACGCCGCGCCGCTCCCGCTCGTGGCGCTCGTGCTGTTCACATCGCTCGCGCCAACGAGCACGGTCGGACGATCACCCGCCGCGATCGCCCGCGTCGCGCCGCCTGCCCGGCCGGCGCCGGTCGTCATGATCGTCCTCGACGAGTTCCCCGTCTCGACGATCATGCGCACCGACGGAACCATCGACGCCGACCGCTTTCCGGGCTTCGCCGAACTCGCAGCGAACTCGCGGTGGTTCCGCAATGCGACGACCGTCGCCGCCCGCACCGAGCAGGCAGTGCCTGCCATTGTCACCGGGCGAGATCCCGATTCGCAGGTTCGCGCTCCCGATCGGTCCCAGTATCCCGACAACCTGCTTCGATTGCTCGCCGGCTCGGCGACCGTGCACGGCGACGAGGTGCTCACCGACCTCTGCGAGGACGAGCGCTGCCCCGACCCGTCTCCGGCCGGCGGGTCCATCCGCACCTCGAATCCCAACCCGCTCCCGCGTCTGTTGCACGACCTCGGTGACGTGGCCCAGCGACGGTGGTCGCTCGATCCCGCCACCGACGTGCCCGAAGCCCAACTCGGCGAGATCGTCGAACGACAGCCGAGCGAGCGCGGGCCCCGCACCGAGTTGCCGCGCTTCGAGGCCTTCCTCGACTCGATGACCGAAACCGACTCGAACCCGGTGCACTTCCTCCACCTGCTCGCGCCGCATGCGCCCTGGCGGACGACCGCTGACGGACTCGAGTACGACGTCGACTTCGACGACCCGGCGATCCAGTTCCCGGGCTACGACGGCGTGTGGTCGTCGCAGACTGCAGCCGACGCGGCCCGCGTCCGGCTCGTGTCGCAGGCCGGCTTCGTCGACACCCTGGTGGCGCGCATGCTCGATCGACTCCGCACGACCGGCCTGTGGGATCGAGCGATCGTCGTGATCGTCGCCGACCACGGCAACTCGTTGCTCGCCGGTTCTCCCGGGCGAGCGATCCGCTCCGGCGCGAACGACCTCATGGGTATCCCGCTGTTCGTGCGGGCACCCGGCCTCGAGCCCGGCGTCGACGATCGGCCAAGTCGCATCACCGACATCACGCCGACCATCGCAGACCTGCTCGGTCTCGAACTGCCGTGGAGCACCGACGGCATCAGCCTCCTCGACGCGCCTCGGACCGACACGAGTTCGCACATCGCGATTGGCGCAGTCGGCACTGCACCGAAGATCGTCGAGGTGGACCTGACCGACCACGTCGCGGCGCTCCGTCGACGCGCCAACCCTGAGCCGGACGCGCCGGTCGATCCCGCGCACCGCCAGCGAGCGTTCAGCGCGCTCGGCCCCGACGGCGCGCTCGTGGGCGACTCGATCGACGAACACCCCGACCTCGTCAACATCGCGGTGCGACTCGAACATCCGACACGCGAGGCATTCGCGCAGGTCGTCGACAACCGACCCTGGCCCCTCCTCGTCGTCGGTCACGTCGACGGCGAACCCGGACGGCCGATCTACGTGATCGTCAACGACACGATCGCCGGCACTGCCGTGACCTTCACTGATCGGAGCCATCGCGCGCGGTTCGCAACATTGATCGATCCAGCCGCGTTGCGCGATGGATCGAACCAGGTGGAGTTCTTCACCTCGGCTCAGGACGCCGGATCCGACGCCGCCGGTCGGAGCGACACATCCGCGCACACCGCACCGGCGTAGAGCAACACGCCGCTGCGGACGCGTTCGACCTGACACGGGTCGAGGTGGCGACGCAGGAGGCGATCCGTTGCTCGGTCGAAGACCACGACGACCACCGTTGGACGTTCCCGCACGATGTCGCCCAACGCATCGAGTTCGGACTCGAAGCGAGCATTCGGCTCGCCGCGATTGCCGTCTTCGGCCAACGGAATCGCGAGCGACGAGCGCGCGAAGCCGTACCAGAGCCGCTCCGGTGCGTTGGTCACGACCAGAATGGCGTCGGGAAGCGTCGCCGCCACTCCCAGGGCATACGGCACCGGTTCGGGTTCGACCCCGCCGGACAACGCGGCCGCCGTCGAAGACCGACCGACGAACGACCACGCAGCGTCGCTCCGCCACGGGTTCACCAGCAGGCCCGCCACCACCAACGCCACCACTCCAGCGAGCAACCGGGTCCCGTGCTCGACCGAGGCCCGGTGCAGTCCGAGTGCACCCAGCATCACCACCGCGACCTGCACGGGCGCCAACATGCGCGGGTTGAAGGGGATCCCGTCACCGACGAAGAATCGCGAGGCCGTCACGACCCCGAGATACGCAATGACGTACGCCACGATCACCGCGCCGAGCAGTCGACCGGGCGATGGCAGCCTGTCCGGCGTCACCCCACCCGAAACCCGCGCCTCCTCACCATCGTCGGGCAGTCCTCGCCGCGCCGCCACCGCCGTTCCAGCCACGATCGCCAACATCACCAACGCGGCACCAGCGACCGTCGCGCGCATCCACGTCGGCGCGGTCGACGACGCAAACCAACTCGTCGATGTCGTCAACACCTCGCGCGCCACGTCCGTCGGTTCGATGTGGGCGCTGAGCACGCGTTCGCCACCCGACGACTGGACGACCAGGCTCCACGCTCCGGCGGCGCCGAGGGTGGGTACCGCCAACAGCGCGGCTCGCCACCAGGAGCGCCACGCGAACCATGCGACGACGACAGCCGCGGGAGCAAGCGCGATGCCAGCGTTGCGCGTCAGCACCAACCCGACGGCCGCGACGGTGTAGACCGCCACTGCAACCGCCCCGGCACGCGTCCCGCGTCGCACGAGCAACTCCATCAATGCCCACCAGGCCACCGCCGTCAGCGCAAGCGCCATCAGGTCGCTCATGTACTGCGTGGCGAGCGCCTGGGTCGTCGGCAAGAACCCGACCACCGCGGCGACCATCACCGCGCGGCTCGGCGCAGCCGGCAGCAACCGCAGGGTCGAGCCGGCCACGGCCGCGACCAACAAGACCATCGCGGCCACGTTGACGGCCCGCCCGGCATCGCCGCGGCCCAGTCCTGTCGCCTCGCCAACCGCCAGCGCCGCGGGATAACCCGGCGGGTACAGCTCGGACGGCAACTCGGGGAGCGCCGCGAGGTCGGCGCGGAGATCGCCGGGAAACATCTGCGTCTCGAACGGAACCGTCGGGCCACGGCCCGACCGGAGGTTGTCGGCGATCCCCGCGTACACGCCGCTGTCGCGCCGGTCCCACGGACCATTGCGGGTCGTCACAGCCACGGCCGTCGCGGCCGAAGCCGCGACGATGGCGACAACGATCAGCCAACCGGCCGACACATGTGGACGAGACGAGCGAGCCCGCGCCGTGTCACGACGCGGGCGCAGCATCCCCGTGCAGGAGCGCGTAGTGGATCGAGTCGAGCAGCGCCTGCCAACTGGCCTCGATGATGTTCTCGTTCACGCCGATGGTCGTCCAGGTCCGGTGACCGTCGGTGCTGTCGATCAACACGCGAGTGATGGCGCCGGTCCCGCGATTCGAGTCGAGGATTCGAACCTTGTAGTCGGTCAGATGCAGATGCTCGAGGCTCGGGAACGATCCGTTCAACGCCTTGCGCAGGGCAGCATCGAGCGCATTCACCGGACCGTTGCCTTCGGCCGTCGTGATCCGTCGTTCACCACCGATGTGCACCTTGATCGTTGCTTCGGTGTACACCTCGACGGAGTCGGGTGCCTGCGGCTTGGCGTTCTCCCATCGCGCCCGGCCTTCGAGGGTCTCGACCTTCCAGGTCTCGATCGCAAACCAATCCGGTCGCCATCCCGTGGCGCGACGCATCAGCAACTCGAGCGAACCATCGGCGACTTCGAAGTGGTATCCCTCGTGTTCGAGCCGTTTGAGGGTGTCGACGACTTCGTTCAGCTGCGGACCGTCGAGTTCGATCCCGAGTTCTTTCGCTTTCAATACCAACGTGCTCTTGCCCGCGAGCTCGCTCACGACGAAGCGAGTGCCGTTGCCGACTTCGTCGGGGGCGATGTGCTCGTACGCGTCAGGGCGCTTCGCGATCGCGCTCACGTGCAACCCCGCTTTGTGGGCGAACGCACTTCCGCCGACGTAGGCCGCCTGCGGGTTGAGCGGCATGTTCACCAACTCGGCCACCATGTGCGCGACCGAGGTGAGACGTTCGAGGTTCGCCTTCGGGATCGTTTCGATGCCCATCTTGAGCGTGAGATTCGGAATGATCGTGGTCAGGTTGCAGTTCCCGGTGCGCTCGCCGTATCCGTTGATGGTTCCTTGTACCTGCATTGCACCGCCGCGTACACCGGCGAGCGCGTTGGCGACGCCGGTGCCGGCATCGTCGTGCAGGTGCACCGCGATGCCGACGTCGCCGCCGAAGTACTCGTTGACTTGCGAGACGATGTGCTCGACCTCGTGCGGGAGCGATCCGCCGTTCGTGTCACACAACACGAGGCGCGATGCACCGTTGGTCGCGGCAGCCTCGAGGACGCGCAACGAAAACTCGGGGTTACGTTTGAACCCGTCGAAGAAGTGCTCGGCATCGAACATCACTTCGCGGCCGTCGCCACGCAAGAACGCGACCGAGTCACCAACCATGGCGACACCCTCGTCGAGCGTCGTGCCGAGCGCCTCGACGACGTGATAGTCCCAACATTTGCCCACGATGCACACGACGCCGGTGTTGGCCGACAACAGGTTGCGCAACGTCTCGTCGCTGTCGACCTTGCCCTTCACCCGACGCGTGGACCCAAACGCGACGAGCACCGACGTGGTGAGATCGAGTTCGCGATGCATCCGCGCGAAGACTTCGTCGTCTTTCGGGTTCGCGCCCGGCCAGCCCGCCTCGATGTAGTGAACGCCCAACCAGTCGAGCTGCTCGGCGATGCGCAACTTGTCGTCGGCCGTCAGTGAGATCCCTTCGAGCTGCGAACCATCGCGCAGCGTCGTGTCGTAGATCTCGACCTTTCTGGTCGCACTCGGTTTGGGCTCAGGCCGCGCCCGATCCGCGCCCGACCCGCCGTGCCGGTCAACTGACATGTTCACACCACGACTGATACTTGTCGACCTGGCCGCGCACGGTCTTGGCGTACTCGGCGGCGATGGCCTGTGTCATCGGACCGGGGCACGGCAACGCGCGGTCGTCAACACTGTTCACCGCACTGACCTCGGCTGCGGTCCCGCACACGAACATCTCGTCGGCGATGTAGAGATCCGAACGGGCGAGCTCCCCTTCGACCACCTCGAACCCGAGATCGCGGCCGATGGTCGCCACCGTGTCTTGCGTGATGCCCTCGAGCGCGCCAGCGAACAGCGGCGGCGTAATCAGCCGACCGTGTCGACTCACGAAGATGTTCTCGCCGGTGCACTCGCTCACGAGCCCTTGCGGATTGAGCATGATTGCCTCGTCGTAACCCGCCTTGAGCGCTTCGACCTTCGCCAGCGAACTGTTGACGTAGTTCCCGGTGGTCTTCGCGGCGGGCGGCATCGTGTTGTGGTTGTGGCGCACCCAACTCGAAATCTTCATACGAACGCCCTTGGTGACCGCATCGTCACCGAGATACGCGCCCCAAGGCCAACACGCGATTGCGACGTCGACCTTGCAGGGCAGCGTGTTCAAGCCCATCTCGCCGTACCCGTAGTAGGCGATCGGGCGGATGTAACAGCCGGGCAACCCGGTCGAACGCACCGTGTCCTTCGTCGCCTCGACGAGTTCGTCGACGCTGTACGGGATGTCCATCATCAAGATGGCTGCACTTCGGTGCAGACGCTCGATGTGCTCGGTCAGACGAAAGACGGCCGGGCCGCGGTCGGTTTCGTAGGCGCGGATGCCTTCGAAGACGCCCATGCCGTAGTGCAGTGAGTGCGTCAACACGTGGATTTGGGCTGTGTCCCAGTCGACGAGCGCGCCGTTCATCCAGATCTTCGGGGTGGGCGTAATGGGCATTGTCAGACTCTTTCTGCGATGGCCGTGCCGATGGCGGTCGTCGAACCGGAAATGTCGTCGGATGCGTCGACCACAGCATGCACCCGCGCCGCAGCCTCGGACTCGCCGAGGAATTCGAGCATCATCGCCGCGCTCGTGATTGCCGCGCGCGGATCAGCTTTGCCCTGGCCCGCGATATCGGGAGCGCTGCCGTGGACCGGTTCGAAGAACGACGGACCGGTTCGAGCCGGATTGAGGTTGGCGCTTGCCGCGCGACCGATTCCGCCGGCAATGGCGCCGCCGAGGTCGGTGAGGATGTCGCCGAAGAGGTTGTC
>SXIR01000017.1 GCA_005772765.1 Actinomycetota bacterium | reverse complement strand
GGCGGCGCTCCTCACCGGCCGCAATCACCACGAAGTAGGCATGCGCTCGGTGTCGAACTTCAACACGGGATTCCCCCACATGCGCGGGCGGATCTCGCATCACGCGGCGACGATGGGGGAGGTGCTCCGCGATTCGGGGTACGCGACGTTCGCAGTGGGGAAGTGGCATCTGTGCCCGATGGAGCATGCGTCGGCTGCGGGCCCCTTCGACCATTGGCCCTGCCAACGGGGATTCGACCGCTTCTACGGGTTCCTCGACGGCGAGACCGACCAGTTCCACCCCGAGTTGGTGATCGACAACCACCATGTCGACCCGCCGGCGGGCCCGGACTACCACTTGTCGAACGACCTCGTCGACCAAGCGCTCCGCATGGTGCACGACACCAAGTCGATTCGTCCGGACAAGCCGTTCTTCACGTACCTCGCGTTCGGTGCGACGCACGCGCCGCACCAGGCTCCACCCGAGTACCTCGCGAAGTATCGCGGCAAGTTCGACCAAGGCTGGGACGCGACTCGCGAGGAGTGGTTCGCCCGCCAGAAGGAACTCGGCGTCATTCCGCCCGACACCGAACTCGCGCCGCGCAACCCGGGGGTCGAAGCGTGGGACTCGCTCTCGGAGAACCAACGCAAGCTCGCGGCGCGGCTCCAAGAAGCGTTCGCGGCGTTCCTCGACCACACCGACGCCCAGATCGGCCGGTTCGTTGCCGGCCTCGAACGTCTCGGCGAGCTCGACAACACGATCATCGTGTTGCTCTCCGACAACGGCGCAAGCCAAGAAGGCGGCCCGTTCGGTGTGCTCAACGAGTGGAAGTTCTTCAACTTCATTCTCGAAGACGCCGACGAGGCAGTGGCGCGGCTCGACGACATCGGTGGCCCCAACTCGCACACGAACTATCCGTGGGGTTGGTCGCAAGTCGGCAACACGCCCTTCAAGTGGTACAAGCAGAACACGCACGAAGGTGGGGTGCACGTGCCCTGCGTCGTGCACTGGCCCGCTCGCATCGCCGATCACGGAGGACTCCGACACCAGTTCCATCATGTCAACGACATCGCGCCAACGATCTACGAAGCGATTGGTGTCGACGCGCCCGAGACCTACCGTGGTTACGAGCAGATCCCAGTCACGGGCACGTCGATGTTGGCGACGTTCGATGCCGCCCCCGACCATCCGTCGGACAAGACCGTGCAGTACTTCGAGATGATGGGGCACCGTGGCATCTACGCCGACGGGTGGAAAGCCGTCACCCGTCATGTCCCCGGAGTTCCGTTCGACGACGATCCGTGGGAGCTCTACCACGTCGCGGTCGATCGTTCGGAGTGTCGCGACCTCGCGGCGGAGATGCCCGACAAGCTCGCGGAGATGATCGATCTGTGGTGGCGCGAGGCGGAGGCGCACGGCGTACTCCCGCTCGACGAGCGCACGATCGCGTTATTCGGCGCGCGCTTTCGCGAACGAAGCCCGCACCTGCCGTCACGTCACTACACCTACATACCGCCCATTAGTCCGATGCCGGCGCAGGTAGGCCCGAGTATCGGTGGACGGAGCTGGGACATGGAGGTACGCATCGAACGCGCCGCCGGAGACGGCGGTGTGCTCTACGCGACGGGTACGGCGAGTTCGGGCATCAGCTTGTTCATCCAGAACGATCGCCTCGTGCTCGATTACAACGAGTTCGGCGTGCACCATGTCGTCGAATCCGAGCGGACGGTACCCGTGGGCGCGTCGGTCGTCGGGGTCCAGTTCCGACGTACGGGCCGCGACGGATTTGCCGACCTGACGATCGACCGCGACGTCTGCGGACACCTCGACGTCCCGTTCGTGATGAACATCATCTCGTCCATCGGCCCGAGCATTGGCTACGACCACGGGTCGCCCGTGAGTTCGCGCTATCACGATCCCTTCCCATTTGCGGGCACGGTGCACCGGGTCGACATCCAACTCGTGTCGGTGCAAAGCACCGAAGCGCCGACGAACGCAGCCGCGGCCGAACGCGCCGAGAACGCGCGCCAGTAGCGGTGGCAAGTATCCGACGAGAAGTCGTCATCGAGCGATCGGCAGACGACGTCTGGGCGCTGGTCGGCGATCCGGCGACGATCCACACCTGGTTTCCGGGTATGACCGACGCAACGGTGAACGGTTCGACTCGGCTCATCACGACCGCGACCGGACTTCCGCTGCCCGAGACGATTCTCGTCAACGATCCGATTCAACGTCGGTTCCAGTACCGGCTGGACCTTCCGGTGGTGCGCTACCACCGCGGCACGATCGACGTCATCGAACTCGATCGGGCGCGCTGTCTCGTTGTCTACTCGACCGACTGCGAACCCGATCCGATGGCGCTCGTCGTCGGTGGCGCCACCGGCAACGCGCTCCAAGCACTGAAACGCCAGCTCGAAGCCGATACGGCATGAGGAAACGCTGACTCCAATGGGCCGCAAGATCTTGTTCGTCACGACCGACCAGCAGCGATATGACACCTTGGGATGTAACGGCGGGAAGCTCGCGCGCACGCCGGTGATCGACCGCCTCGCCGCCGATGGCATCCGCTACGAGCGAGCCGTGCCGCAGTCCGTCGTCTGCATGCCGTCGCGGAGCACGATCATCACAGGCCAACATCCCACGACGCACGGCGTGTGGATGAACGGCGTTCCCCTTCCCGTGGACGCGCCTTCGGTGGCGGCAGCACTGCGCGACGCTGGCTACAAGACCTCGCTCATCGGCAAGGCGCACTTCGAACCCTTCATGGATCCGTTCGGACGGTTCACCGAGAACCAACTCGGCCGCGCCGGCACGAACGCAGCGAACGGACATCGAGGCTTCGACCACCTCGAGCTCGCAACCCATGGCGCGAACGGCATGCTGCACTACGCGATCTGGGTGCTGAACCATCACCCGGAGGCGATCGGCATGTTCTATCCGGTCGTGGACGGGGACATGAACGTCAACGCCATCGGCGGTGGCGATACCGACGCGCCGCAGGTCAAGACGAATCCGATTCCGCGCGAGTGGTATCACACCGACTGGCTCGCGGATCGGGCAATCGAATGGCTCGGCACCCTCGATGCGACCGATGACTGGTTCTGCTGGTTGAGCTTTCCTGACCCCCACCATCCGTGGGATCCGCCTGAATCCGAACTCGGTCGCATCGATTGGCGCGACGTGCCGTTGCCAGAGGGATACCCGACCGATCGGTCGCAACGTGAAGCGATCCTCGACGCGAAGCCGCGCCATTGGCGCCAGTGGTACGACGGCACGCTGGTTTCGAACTTCGAAGCGCCGCGTCACTGGGTGCCTGCGACATTGACCGACGATCAAGTGCGCGAGATCAACGCGCGCAACGCGATCGAGTGTGAGCTCATCGACGAGGCGTTGGGCCGTGTCCTGGTCGAGGTCGAGCGGCGAGGTTGGGCCGACGATGTCGACGTCATCTTCACCACCGACCACGGCGAGTTCCAAGGCGATTTCGGGTTGTTGTTCAAAGGCCCATATCACGTCGACGCATTGATGCGTCTGCCCTTGATCTGGCGGCCGGCTCCGAGCGCAGGCATCGCCCCCTCGGTTGTGACCGCGCCCGTGGGGCTGGTCGACCTCGCTCCCACATTCACGACGATTGCCGGCCAGGTGCCGTGCGAGTGGATGCAAGGCAAAGCGTTGCCCGTCGACGACAGTGATGCGTCGAGCCGCGGCTTCGGTGTCACGCTCACCGAATGGGACAGCGAACTGTTCGGCGTCGGGGTCTATCTCCGCACCATCACCCACGGGGACTTCGTGTGCACCGTGTACAAACCGGGCCACGTACACGACGGCAGCGAAGGCGAGCTGTACGACCTCGCGTCCGATCCGCTGCAACACCGCAACCTCTGGGACGACCCTGGGTATGCGGCGCTTCGCAGCGACCTCGTCGCCGAACTGTGGGATCGTCAGCCCGAACCGCATCGGCCGCGGTTGCAGGTCGAGGCTCCGGTATGACCACAGACGCCCGCGCTGGATATTGGTCGAGTCCGTGGCCCGGCGAGGACAACGGCCCGACGCGACGGGCGACGACCGTGGGTGGTCCGCAGTTCGACGAAGGCGTGACGGTGGTCCATCGAGAGGCCATGGCGACGACAATGGTGGTGTTGCGCGAACCCGGTGAGGTCTTCGCGCTGCGCCACACCGCGGGACCGGGCGCGATCGGGTGGGTCGAACGGATCGACGCAGTCACCCTCGAGACGCAGGCACGATCCGACGATCTCGAAGCCGGCCCGGTCTGGCCGGGCGGAGTCGCAGTGCACGCCAACGGCGATCTGTACACCGTGTTCGGCAACCATGCACACCGGTTGTCGGCCGCGACCCTCGAGGTCATCGCCAAGACCCGCTTGCCGCGCGTCAAGCCCTACAACAGCTTCGTCATCCTGCCCGACGGGCATCTGGTCACGAAGGACTTCGGCGGGGTGCTACCCGGACACGATCCAGCGACGCACGCATACGAACCCACCGAGATGCTGGTGCTCGAACCCGATTCGTTGGCCATCGTCGCTCGATGTTCTGTTCCGGAAGCTTCGATCGCCCGCCTGTCGTCGGTCGATGACGACGTCTACCTCGTCGGTGTCGAATCACTCTGGCGATTGCAGTGGGACGGCACGGCGCTCACGATCGACGAATCGTTCACGGCGCGTTACTGCACGATCGCGGGGCAGACCTACGGTTGGGACCCCGTCATCGCGCTTGGTGCGGTGTGGTTCCTCGACAACGGTTTCGGCAGCGAACGGTACGCCGGGACGTTCCGAAATCAGGGCGTCAACCTGGTGCCGCTCCATCTCGTGCGAGTCGACCTCGAGACGCAGGCAGTCTCGCTCACCGAAATCTGCGGCTTGCCCGGCGGGGTCGTGGCGAACCCACCGATCATCGATGAAGTCCGACGGATCGCGGTTGGCTACGACAGCGGCAACGGTGTGATCGCAGCGTTCGACGTCGCGCTCGATGGATCGCTTCGCCTGCGATGGCGTCGCGACCAGAACCACGCCTGTCACCCACTGTTGTTCGGCGATTCGGGTGACCTCGTCACCGCCGATCACGACCCAGTCCGCTTCGCCGACGACATCGTTCTCCTCGACGTCGAGACCGGTGACGAGCGAGCGCGAGTCGCGAGCGGGAGTCCCGTGCAATCGGTGCTGTTTCCGGCGGCCGGGTTCGATCGCGACCTCTACTACTGCTCGTTCACCGCAATCGCTCGCGTGTCCTAGCGCACCCCGGGGACCTCGCCCCCGGGTCTGATCATCGGCCGCGTGCCGCTCTGCTCGGAGAACCTGCGGCGTGTGCTTCGTGTGCGGGGGCGAGAGGACGAAGGCAATCATGCGGAGGCCTCGGTGGAGGGCTCGGTGGTGGGTCGGGCTGCTGCACGCAACGTTTCGCGAATCGTCATCGGCTGCAGCACGCGATGCGCTCGCTGCCCGGCTTGACTCGGTGCATCAACTCGGATGAACGCTTTCGCGCACTGCTCGACGACGAGCTCGGGACCCTGCTGCGGGTCGCGCGGACGCTCGCGAGCGACCCAGGTGAGGCCGAAGACCTGGTCCAAGATGCGGTGTTGCGGGCGTGGCGTGCGTTCGACCGCTTCGATGGTGCGCACCCCCGGGCCTGGCTCCTCACCATCGTGCGCAACACGCACCTCAACCGGGTCCGGCGTCAGCGGCCGCTCTTGTTGGCCGATCCCGAGCGGGTTCCCGATCCGGCGGCCCCGGACGATCCCGAAGCTGAGGCCATTGCGAAGATCGGCGATCCGCGCGTGCGCGCCGAGTTGGCGAAGCTGGCGCCGCGTTATCGAGATGCACTGATCGCGGTCGATCTGGGCGACTTGAGCTACGCCGAGGCCGCGGTGCTGCTCGATGTCCCCGAAGGCACGGTGATGAGCCGCGTCAGCCGGGCTCGGGCCCGCCTGCGGGAGCGGCTCCGGTAGCGGTTTCGATCCACGCACGGAGGCGCTGCATCGAGCTCGAGGGTGGCGTTCCAAGCTCGCGCAGCGCGCTCCGCAGCGCGGCGACGGCCGCCGCCTCGGGGGGACAGTCTCGACAGAGGTCGAGATGGGCAACGATCGCAGCCGCAGTCGCATGGTCGAGCTCGCCGTCGAGGAACGCGGAGATGTGCCGCGCCATGCCGGCGCAGTCGATCGGTTGTCCGGATGCGAGCCGCCGGCGAGAGAGGTTCCGAACCATGTGTTGTTGAAACCCGGCTGATTGGGCGAGGCTTCCGAATGGTTGCAATGGATCTCGGAGACAGCGGGTTTCAAGAGCGATGTTCGACGTGCCGATTGGCCTTGCCTTCACCGCGGGAATGGTCGCGTCGGTGAATCCGTGTGGATTCGCGATGCTGCCCGCCTATCTCGGTTTCTTCGTCGGCAGCGATGGCGACACCGCTCCCGCGCGCGGTCGAGCCTTGTTCGTCAGCGCGGCCATGACCAGCGGTTTCCTCGTGGTATTCGGGTTGGTCGGCCTGCTGGTCCAGACCGTGGCATCGAGCATCGATCAACATCTCGCGAAGGCAACGATCGTCATCGGGATCGGCCTCGTGCTCATTGGTGCGTGGCTGCTTGCCGGTCGAGAGCTACGCATTCGAGCGCCGAAAGTCGAGCGAGGCGGACGCGAGCGCGGTTTCTGGTCGATGTTCTGGTTTGGCGTGTCGTATGCCACCGCGTCGCTGTCGTGCACGCTTGGCCCGTTCCTGGTCGCGCTGACGCCAACGTTTCGGTCCGAGGGTGTCGCCGCCGGGTTCGTGTCGTTTGTCGCGTACTCGCTGGGGATGGGCAGTGTGATCACGATCGTGACGGTCGCGGTCGGCGGTGCCCGACGCGGGCTGATCGCTCGGCTGCGCCGATCGGCGCCGATCGTCAATCGGGTGTCGGGTCTGATGCTGGTCATCGCCGGCGCCTATGTGACGTGGTACGGGTTTTGGGACGTCCGGGGGGATTTCGACCAAGACCCGATCATCGACAGCGCCGCGAACATCCAGGAGTGGCTGACCCGTCGATTGTCCGAGGTCGAGCCGGCAGTCGCGCTCGCCGGTTTCCTGGTGGCAGTCAGTGCCGTGATCTGGACTTCCAGCTGGCGTCGGCGTACGACACGCGGAGCAGAAATCGGGAAGGAGAATGCTGCTGAAGGGGTTCCCGCTCCGTGAGGTCATCCCTTCGAATCCAGATGCTGTCCGCATTGAGCGCGGTCGCAATTGTCGGCGCCAGTTGCGGTGGCGACGATTCGGACTCCGGCAGCGCCGGACCGTCGCTGCGCCCCACGGACGCCGCCGAGACGACGACGCCAGCCACGTCCGTGACGACCTCGGTCGCTCCGAGCGAAACGTCGGCGGCAACGACGTCCGACTCGACCGTTCCCCCGCCGACCACGGTCGCGGTCACCAGCCCGTTGCCCGCGGTCGACGTCCTCGATGTCGCGACGGGCGAGACGGTGAACTTCGCGAGCCTGATTCCCGCCGACCGCCCGGTCCTGTTGTGGTTCTGGGCGCCGCATTGAAGCACGTGCAACCGGGAAGCCCCGGGGGTCGAGCAGTTTGCTCGCCAGCACGGCAACGACGTCAAGATCGTCGGCATCGGTACGCAAGACACCTTCGGTGAGGCACAGGACTTCCTCGAACGCCACGACATCACGTTCCCTCTGCTGTGGGACGAGAGTTTTGAAACGTGGCGGGCGTTCGGTGTCAGCTCACAACCCGCCGCGGCGATGCTGTCGCCGACGGGCGAGAATCTGCAGGGCTGGTTCGGGATGTACGACGAGGCCGAAGTCCTGGAGCTCGCCGGACTCGGATGACCTCCACGCAGTGGGCTCGGCCTGGCCACTGTCGGCGGGCTGCGGCTCGGCGCATGTGGTGGAGTCGGACCGTCAGCATTGCGGTCGACGGCTCGTTGGCCGGCGAGACGCGCAACCGATCGAGCATCTCGACACGTTCTCGTTCGCTTGGGTCGCCTTTCGTCCGGACACGCACGTGATCGATTGAGGCTGCCGTTCGACGTCGTCGAGGAAATGCTTGCATCGCGCCGTTCGTGAGCGCAGACTCACACGATTCACGAAGCTACCGGGGGGTAATCATGACGCTTCGTCGTGGGCGTGTTGGCGCGCTCGTATTGGCTGGCTGTCTCGTTGCGGGTGGAGCCACGGTGTTCTCGGCTGCGCCGGCCGAGGCCGACGGGCCGGGTGTCGGTGCGCCGTACGTGGTGACGCTTGGCGATTCGGCGATTTCGGGCGAAGCAGGCCGATGGGCGGGGAACACGAACCAGTCGTCGTCGAAGACCGACGCGTTGGGTTCGACCGCGTACTACGACAACGCGGCGAACACCGCGGAGACGATCTCGGGTTGTCACCGATCGAAGGCGGCGGAGGCACACATCGGTAACGGTGTGATGAGCGCGAACCTCGCGTGTTCGGGTGCTCGTACCTACACCCAGACCCCAGGTTCGGGTGATTTCAAGCCCGGGCTCGACTTCTACAGCGACGCCAACGGCCGGAAGGGCCAAGCGTTGGCCCTGCAGGAGTTTGCGGCGACGCACAACGTGAAAGCCGTGACGGTGCTGATTGGCGCGAACAACTTCGGCTTCGCCGACATCGTGCAGACGTGTATCACCAACTTCTTGTTGTCGCCGTCGTGGTGGCCGAACTACTGCAACGACGACTCCAACGTGCAGGCCTATTTCACGACCGCTGCAGTCAACACGCAGACGACGAATGTCAAGAACGCGTTGTTGAACGTGCGTCAGGCGATGCTCAACGCTGGTTACGCCGACAGCTCGTACAAGATCATCGTCCAGACCTACTCGTCGCCGATCCCGAACAGCAGCGGATTCCGTTACTCGCAATCGGGATACACGCGGCAGAACACCGGCGGTTGCGGGTTCTGGAACGCCGATGCGAACTGGGCGAACAGCACCGCAGTGGTGAAGATCAACCAGGCAGTCACGAACGGAGCCGCGCAGACCGGGCTGACGAACATCCGCTACCTGTACGCAACGAACGCGCTCAACGGGCGTCGACTCTGCGAGAACACAGTCGGCTTGCTCGAAGAAAAAGGCGTTGCGACCTGGCAGAGCACGGGCGCGGCTGACAAGACCGAGTGGGTGAGCCAGGTGCGCACGCTCACCACGGTGTTCGGGCCGTATCAGATCCAAGAGAGCCTGCACCCCAACTACTGGGGTCAGAAGGCGCTGCGGAACTGCATGCGGATGGCGTACAACAACGGCAACCCGATCACCGGGACCTGCACCCGCGGCACCGGGCTCAACGCCTACGGCGAACCCAACATGTCCTTCGCCTGACCATTCCCGAGGTGCGTCGATAGGGTCCGGATTCCGGGCCCTATCGACGCACCTAGTCTTCCGCGATGGCTTGGCTGATCGAACACGCGAATCGGCTCGATGTTGCGACGGGGGAGTGGCATCCCGACGCATACGTGCGGGTCGAAGGCGACCGCATCGTCGAAGTCGGATCGGGCCACGCTCCGACGACGTCCGACGACGTCGTGCGGATCGACGCCGAAGGCCGCACGCTCCTGCCCGGGCTGATCGACGCGCACGTGCACCTCACGATCACGACGATGCAACTGTCGGCAATGGCTCACCGGCCGATTTCGCTGGTCGCGAACGAAGCGCGGCACATCGCCGAAGGCATGCTCCGCCGGGGATTCACCACCGTCCGCGACGCTGCTGGCGCCGACCACGGGTTGCGCCGCGCCATCGACGCCGGGCTGATCGCCGGACCGCGTCTGTACTTCTCAGGTCGCGCGCTCAGCCAGCCCGGCGGTCACGGCGACTTCCGGCCGCTCGACGACGCCCCGCAGCTCTGTGGGTGCCAGATCCACTCGATCGGATTCAGTCATGTCGTCGACGGCCCCGACAACGTGCGCCGCGCGGCACGTGAGGAGCTGCGACGCGGTGCGACGCAGATCAAGATCATGGCGAGCGGCGGTGTCGCGTCGCCGAGCGACCCGGTGTGGGTACTTCAGTTCTCCGAAGACGAAATGCGCGCCGCGGTCGAGGAAGCGACAGCGTGGCGCACCTACGTCCTCGCACATGCCTACACGCCCGATGCGATCCAACGCGCCGTGCGTGCCGGTGTCCGAACGATCGAACACGGCAACCTGATCGACGATGCGACCGCCGCGCTCATGGCCGAGCACGGCGCGTTCCTCGACCCCACACTCATCACCTATTACAAGATCGTCGAGATGGGTCGCGCGCTCGGCTTTCCCGAGGGGAGCCTGCGCAAGGTCGACGACGTGCTCGACGCCGGACTTGGTTCCCTCGAGATCGCGCAACGCCACGGTGTCCCGCTCGGCTTCGGCACCGACCTGCTCGGCGAGACGCACGAGTATCAGAGCGACGAGTTCGAACTCCGAACCCGTGTCCAGACGCCGATCGACGTGTTGCGGAGTGCGACACTCGTCAACGCGCAGATACTGCAAGCCGAGGGTGAACTCGGTGTGGTCGCTCCGGGTGCGTACGCCGACATGTTGTTGATCGACGGCGATCCGCTGGCCGACATTTCGGTGCTCGCCGGACAAGGCGAACGCATCCCGCTCGTTGCGCGCGGCGGCGACATCATGGTGCACGAGATCTGAGTCAGCGCGACGGCGGGATGGACCATGACCTCGCCGCCGGCACCGGCGGCGCTCGATGTACCGACGGACACAACCGAGCACGGCGAAACGGCGGATCGAGCGAGGGGTTCATTGCGGCAATGGCGCGGTTACCAGGCGTACGCCTCGGGAGCGCGTCCACCCGGTCCGGGGAACATCGCGTCGAGTTCGCCGAGCGCGGCGGCGTCGAGTTCGATCTCCGTGGCTCGGAGTGATGCGCCCGTGAGCTGTTCGAGGGTGCGGGGTCCGATGATCGGCGCGGTGACGTCGCGTTGGTGCAGGAGCCACGCGAGTGCGACCGCGGTTGGTTCCTCGCCCCGGTCGGCGCACCAAGACTCCCACGCTTCGAGACTCGGGCGCATGCGTTCCCAACGCGGGTTGACGGACTTGCGGCGACCGGTGGTCGCGTCGGAGACGCCACCCGACAGCAGCCCGCCGCCGAGCGGCGACCACGGGATCATGCCGATGCCGTACGCACGGCATGCCGGCAACACTTCGAGTTCGACGGTGCGCGACAACAAGTTGTAGAGGCTTTGTTCACTCACCAACCCCAAAAAGTTGCGGTGACGGGCGGCTTCGTTCGCCTGCGCGAGATGCCAACCTGCGAAGTTCGAACTTCCGACGTAGGTGATTTTGCCCTGGGCGACCAGCGTTTCCATCGCTTGCCAGACTTCGTCCCACGGCGCCGACCGGTCGATGTGATGCATCTGATACAGATCGATGTGATCGGTCTGGAGCCGCCGCAGGCTCTCGTCGCACGCCATCCGGATGTGGCGAGCCGAAAGGCCGCCGTTGTTCGGCCAGTCGGTCATTGGTCCGAACACTTTGGTTGCGAGCACGACCTTCTCTCGTCGTCCGCCACCTTGGGCGAACCACCGACCGATGATTTCTTCGGTTGCTCCCGCACCTTGGTCGCCGCCGTAGCGATTCGCGGTGTCGAAGAAGTTGATGCCGAGATCGAGGGCGGTATCCATGATCACGTGCGAGTCGGCTTCGGTGGTCTGAGGCCCGAAGTTCATCGTGCCGAGGCACAGTTCCGAGACCCGCAGCGCGCTGCGCCCGAGACGGTTGAACTTCATCGCGTTTCGCTCCAGTGCAGGATGTCGGCTTGCCCGAAGAGGGCCGCGCCGGGAAAGACGCGGAGCTTCCACGGTTCGAGGCGCAGTACGGCGAACGTTTCGTCGTCGGCGCTCGACCATACGGGAATCATCGCTGGGTCGTAGCCGACGGGCGGGGGCGCCTGCTTGAAGTGGTCCCAGATACGCCGCCGGGTGTCGAGATCGAAATGCCAGATCGCCCGGCATTCGGCGATGCAGGTGTCGTGCGTGGGCGCCCAGTAGTTCAACGAGATGTGCGGATGGGCTTCGAGGTGGGCGAGTTTCGCCGGCGTCGGACCGGTCGCAATCCAGCCGGTGAGCTGCGTGCCGTCCCACTCCCAGATGGGGTGCAGCACGCGCGATCGCGGCCGTCCCGACGGGTCGACGGTTGCGGCCGCGCACCACACGATCTGGTGTGCCATGTCGACGAACGCGGGTGCGATCTCAGGAAGTGACGTCATGGGCGCAGTCTGGCATGCCGCGCGACGCTGCGACTCAGCTCAAATCGAGATCGGCGATGCGCAGTTCGACGTCGCGGGTTTGTCCGCCGACTTCGAGGAATCGACGCATCCGGGTCTGGGCCACTTCGGTGCGGATCGTGCGTTGGAATCGCCACGACTCCTCGGCCAGGCCGTCGGTTGGGTCGGGCTCCGCCGCGAGCACTGCGGCTTTTGCCTCGGCGATCGCCGTCGCCGGATATGACGCGATCCGTCGGGCGATGAACGACACGTATTCGTCGAGTTCGTCGGGTGGCAATGCCCGGTTCAGCCAGCCCCACGCAGCGAGGGTCTCGGCGTCGACGTCGATCCCGGCGAGCATGATCTCGAGCGCGCGGTTTGGGCCGACGAGCCTGGGGATGCGCTGTGTCCCGGAACCACCGGGCAGGATGCCGAGCGGCACCTCCATCTGGTTCAGGACGGTGTGGCCGTGAGCACCGAAGCGCATGTCGCACGATGCGGCCATTTCGGCACCGCCACCGCCGACACGTCCCGCGATCGAGCAGATTGTTGCCTTCGGCATCGTGCGCAACGTTTCGCACATCTGATGGAAGTAGTTCGGTTCGCCGCGTACAGGGTCGTCGTCGATCGGAAACGACAGGATTGCCTCGACGTCGAAGTGCGCGATGAAGAAATCGGGGTTCGCGCTGCGCCACACGAGTACGCGAACGTCGTCATCTGCCGCGACTGATTGCGCGGTGTGTGCGATTGCGACCAGCAACTCGACGGTCATCAGGTTGATCGGCGGGGCATCGATCGTGGCCCACGCGACTCCGTCGTCGACCGAGACACGAATCAGATCGGTCATGACACGGGGCTACTCGACGACGTTGGCGAGTCGTTCCAGTGTCTTTTCGATCGCGGCGAGGTTCTTCTTCGGGTAGCCCATGAGCTCGATCAGCTTGCGGCTGCGCGCGTCGGTCCAGTCGAACGACTCGGTGACGACCGTGCCGCCTTCGGTTGGCTCGAGTTCGTAGCGCCAGACGTGGTGGCCGAAGTGGCGCCACGCGATCCGGCGGTTGTCGTCGAACTCGACCACCTCGTTCGTGATCCGGTACTTGAGGCCGATCTTCATGTCCATCCCGAACCGGTCGCCGAGCCCGAGGCGGGTGGGCGAACCGGTGCGGGCGGCTTGGACCGACGCGGATCCGTCGATTTCGCGGTGGCGGGTGGGATCGGCGAGCAGGTCGAAGATCTTCTCCGGCGGAGCTGCGATCGTGCGGGAAGCCGAAACGGCGTAGGTCATGGGCGCACCCTACCGGTGTCCTGGTCTGCGCTGGCGTTGACAGATCGTCTGGCTCTGTTTACAGTCAGCGTGCAAATACCGACGTCCGGGGGCACGCCAGCATGACCATCGAGGCACACAAACGGAGTCGGGCGCGGGTCGTGTGCATCGCGGCTGCGCTGGGCTTGGCCGCGGCCGCTTGTGGCGGCAGCGAGTCCACGGGCTCGGAGGCGGCCGAGGAGACGCCGACAACCGTCGCGCCGACGACCACGACACCGCCGCCCGAGCGGTGCGACTGGGAGATGAACACGGTCGGATTCTGGGAACAGGAGCCGCCGACCGAGCCGCTCGACGAACACCAGCATGCCGAAGGTGCCCACTCGCAGGGAAACGAGCACGGCATCCAGGCCTGGGTCCCGCTCGACGACCCGGTGGCGTGCGCCGACCTCGGCAAGCAGATCGACGCGATGGAACAGGTCGCAGCGCGGTACCCGACGTTGCAGGACGCGTCCGACGCCGGTTGTTTCACCGCCACGGTCTACATCCCGGGCATCGCCGCGCATCTCTACTGCACGGCACACCACACATCCGGTACCGACATCGAACGCCCGACGATGCTGCTCTATGGCGGCAACAAGCCCGAAGCGCCAATTGTCGGCCTCAGTTACATGGTGTACACCGACGACGCGCCGAGCGATACCGCTGATGCCGACGCGTGGGTCCGGTACATGCCGTGGCATTTCCACCAGGGTTTGTGCATCAACAAGGACGGTCTCGTGATCGGCGGTGACAACTCCGACAAGGCGAGGTGCGAGGCCGCGGGCGGCACGGTCGCGGGGCGCACTGGTTGGATGGGCCACTACTGGCTCAAGAATTGTCCCAGCCCCGACGGTGTGTTCTCGGCCGCAAACCCGCGCCTGGACTCGGGGGTCGGCCAGTTCAACGATGCGAACTCGACCGACGCCACGCTCGTCGAGTCACCGTGTCAGGGAACGACCATGACCATCGAACCCTCGGGTGCCGACGCGTTCGGTCGACCCGATGAGATGGACCCGCACTGGGGTCTCGGCCACGCGGGCCACGGCGATGAAGGTCACGTCGACGAGGGTCACGGCGACGAGGGTCAGGGCGACCACGATCACTGATCGGTTCGTACCACGATGCGGCCGATCGTGTCGCGGTCGCGCATGGCGGTAATTGCCTGTGGCGCGTCGGCGAATCCGACCTCGGCACCGATGCGCGGTCGAACGACGCCGGCGCGGTAGAGCGAGACGATCTCGTCGGTGATGCGTTGGCCGAGCGCGGCGGGCGCGAAGTTCCAGCCCATTGCCGTTTTCAGGAAGCCGGCCATGGCTTCGTCGGCGTACGCCAAGAGGACTCCGCCGAGCTTGAGGTTTCCGAGCGCGAGCCGTCGCGGCACCACGAAGGGCTCGTCGGCGACGACCTTGTTCGAGGCGAACCCCATCATCAGGTATTGCCCGTTGTAACGCGTGCACTTGAGCGACGACTCGAACACGGACTCGCCGACGTTGTCGAACACGATGTCGACGCCAACGCCGTCGGTGGCTGCGAGCACCGCGTCGGCGAAGTCGCTGGCGAGGTAGTCGATCGCGAGGTCGGCCCCGATCGATCGGCACACCTCGACCTTGTGCGGCCCGCCCGCAGTTGCAATCACGCGGGCGCCGCGGTGTTTGGCGAGTTGGATCGCGGCCGAACCCGAGCCGCCAGCACCCGCGTGAATCAACACGGTCTGGCCCGGCTGGAGGTCGGCGCGGTCGTAGAGGCCGAGCCAGGCGAGGTGATACGGGAAGAACAATGCGGCGGCGTCGGGCAGCGCGATGTCGTCTGGGATCGCGAACGATCCGGAACCCAGGCAAATCGCGAAGTCGGCATAGCCGCCGTGCGCGCCTTTGGTCGTGCCCACGACGCGCGCCCCGATCCGTGGATCGCTGGGATCGCCCGCCGCGACGACCCGTCCGGTCACCTCCATGCCCGGGCTGTACGGGAACGCCGGAACGACCATCATGTTGCCGCCACCGATGCGCTCGAGGTCGTTGAAGTTCAGGGTGAACGCCTCGACCTGCACCAACAGCTCGCCCGCGTCGGGAGTCGGCACGGCGACGGATTCGAGTCGCAGCACATCGATCGGCGCGCCGTACTGGTGCAGCCGCCACGCCCGCATGGTCGTCGGTACGTTCACGAACGATCCTCCTGCCACCTCGGCCCGGCGAGCGACCGTAGTGCTCGGTGTGCTTCGATGCGGGTATGAGTTCGACGGTGCGGATCCCGACCGCTCGCTACACCTCGCCCGAGTACTTCGAACGCGAACTCGCGCAATTGTGGCCGCGGGTCTGGCAGTTGGCGTGTCCGCTGGACCAGGTTGCGCAGCCCGGCGATTACTACGAATACCGGTGCGGCGCACTCTCGGTGCTCATCGTGCGCGGCGACGACGGAGTGTTGCGCGCGTTTCAGAACGCGTGTCGTCATCGCGGTTCTGCAATCTGCGAGGGGTCGGGCTCGGCGCTCACCGAGTTGCGTTGTCCGTTTCACCGTTGGACCTGGTCGCTGGCCGGAGAGCTCCGAGAGATTCCGTCGCGGCGGGTGTTCGGGGTGACCAACGACGAACTGCCGCTGCTGGCCGCGCAGGTCGAGGTGTGGGGACCACTCGTGTTCGTCAACCTCGACCTCGACGCGCCGTCGCTGGCGTCGTTCCTCGACCCGGTTCCTGCAGAAACCGTGTGGGCCCGACTCGACGAGTTTCGTTGCACCGCAATGGTCAGCGTTCCGGCGCGCTGCAACTGGAAGACGTTGATCGACGGGTTCAGCGAGACGTACCACGTGCAGGGAATCCATCGCGAGATGCTCGGGATGGCCGACGACGTGAACGGCCCGCAGGTGGTCTGGGAACGCGCGGGTCGATTGACCCAGCAGTACGGGCTGCCATCGCCTCGCCTCGGTGCGCCCGCGGGTGAGGTCGACGACCAGTACGTGTGGGAGCACTTCGTGACCGTGATGGGCGCGCGTGTCGGTGCCGACATGATGGTGCCCGGTCCGTGCCCGCCGATCGGGTCGGGCGAGACGTTGCGCGACGTGTTGGCGCGCCGAGTCGTCGAACACCAACGCGGACGCGGGGTCGACCTGGCCCGCTATTCGGTCGAGCAACTGCTCGACATGGAGCAGTACAACATTTTCCCGAACATCACGGTGCTGGTGTTCTCCGACATGATGCAGGTGGTGCGCGCTCGTCCCGGCACAACGGTGATCGACGCCTATATGGACGCGATGAGCTTCGAGCGACACCCGATCGATGACCCGTCCCCTCGCACGAAACCGCTGTTCGATCTCGAGGTCGATCCCGATGCGGAACTACCGCTGGGGTTGGTGCTCAACCAAGACCTCGCGAACTTTGCCCGGTCGCAGAAGGGGCTCCACCAACCCGGGTTGCGCGATCTGGTCGTGTCACGTTCCGAAGAGTGTCGCATCGTGAACCTGCACGACAATCTCGATCGTTACGTCAACGGGATGAGCGAGTCGACTCCGTCGACCGAACGCAGCACGTAGAAACCGACTTCGTGCGGGCCGCCGAGCATGGAGGACGGCACCGCAAGTGCTGCGAAACGCGCGTCGATGTCGCCATCGCGAAAGGCCAACGCGGTGGCTTGGATGATCCCGTCGACCGCGACGACGATCAGCTCGTTCGGTTCGACGTCGTCGAGGTCACCGACCATGAACGCGGCGACGGCACCGGTCTCGCTCTGCGAGAAGGTCGGATCTTGCGGGAACAACAAATCGAGGCTTCCGGATCCGTCCCGCACTGGGAGCGAATCGACAGGTTGACCGATGAGGTCGCCGCGCGGGCCTTGACGCAAGATGAACAGGTCGTCTCCGCCATCGTTCGCAGGGTCGGGAGCGGTGGCGAGCAACGCGTCGAGGTGGCCGCTGACGTCGGCTTCGATCAGGTTGTAGTCGAGGTACTTCGTGGCGCCAACCGGGTGGCGCGTGCGGGCGACGGTCGGGGGTTCGCCGAGGGAGACTCCGTCGACGGACCAGGGAATCTCGATACCGGCGAGGCGCGCCACGGTCGGAACGATGTCGACCGATTGCACTGGGTCGTCGACGATCGCTCCGGCTGCGAACTCCGGCCCCTTCACAAGCAGCGGAACGCCGAGCAAGTTGGTTTGGTTGGTCACGTCCCACTCGCGCAGCCAACCCCCGGCCTCGAAACCTGCGCCGTGGTCGGCGGTGATGATCACGGTGGCCGAATCCCAGATTCCCAGGTCGGTCAGTCGGGCCCGGAGCGCGGTGACGAGTGTGTCGACGTAGCGCGTTTGCAGCAGGTGTCGCTGGCGCGCCGAGATCGTCGCGCCGGGGTCGCTCGTCCAGTGTCCGAGATCGGTTCCGGCGAGGTGCAGCATGTCTTCGGGGACTTGATAACGCAACCCGTCGGAGTCGAGGTTCCATGGGTTGTGCGGCATCGTGAGATGCAAGACGCTGAACTGCGGGTCCTCGGTGTCGGCGTCGATTCGCGCCATCCATTCGCCGAAGCGGCCGGGTTGGACCGTCGGCAACTTCGCGAGGCCGCGTTCGACGGTGGTGGGTGTGATACCGCCGATCTCGACTGGTGCCGCGATCGTCGTGGTGGTCGCGGCGGTGGTCGATGCTGCGATCAGCTCTTCGCTCTGCACCGACGGCAACGCACGAGTCTCGTGCAACGAGATCATCTTGCGGTATTCGGTGCGGGCCCGACGGAGCAACGTCGCCAACGCCGAACCGTTCTCGTCGGTGCTCGACTCGACTTCGGTTTCGGTTGCGGGCGCCATTTCGACGGGGATCGTCGGCGCGTTGTCGGGGTGGTCGAACTCGCAGCGCGGTACCGCGCAGAGTTGGGTGTCGAGTTCGAATACGTTGAGTCGGTAGATGTTGCCGAGTAGTCGGAACACGTTGTCGGGGTGGTCGGACGCGACCGGGGCCGCGAGAGCGGCGGGCGGATAGCGGCCGGTGAGTATGGCTGGAACTGCGTTGGCCGTGTGGGTCGCGACGCCGGTGGAGTTGCGATACCACGTCGCTTCGCTTGCGAACTCGGCGAAGCCCGGGTACCGAACGGGATCGATCAGACCGTCGGCGTCGAGTAACGAACGCACGGGAAGTTCGTCGAAGACCACCATGACGATTGGGCCGCGCGAGACGGTCTCGTCGACGGGCTCGATGTCGACGGCTTCGGTCGCTGCCTCGTCGGTCCCGAGTGCAAGGGAACGCGCCGGCGAGGTGAATACGAAGGCTGCCGCGAACAACACTGGGGCGAACGCGGCGTAGCGCAGCCACGTTCGAACGGCGGCGAACCGGACTCGCATGATCGTCATCAGCGTTGCCGTGATCGCCCCGAGGACGAACAAGCTGGGACCTTCGATCCCCGTGGCGATTCGGAGTCCGCGAATCGCGATCAGCCCGACGAGAAGGGCAATGAATCCGAGGTGGAGTGCGAAGCCGACGCGGGCCCCGAACGCGCGGCGCACGATGGTTTCGACGACCGCGAGCGCGATCGGCGGTGCGAAGGCGACCATGATGGCGAACCACCAGAGGTCGGTCGGGCTCGCGTCAACCTGCAAGAACACTTCGGGTGCCCGCCCGAAGACGTCGAGCACGGGTTGCGCAATCGCGATCGCGCTCAATCCGAACAGTTCGATGAGGTCAGCCAGATCGGCGCGGCCGAGGCGTCGGCGCCTGGTTCGTTCGCGTTCGCGACGGCTGGTCACGCCTCGGGGCTGAGTTCGTACAGCTTCCGCGGCTGGCCGGGAACTTCGGCCGCACGGACGATGTCGAACCGGGTCGCAACCAAGGCCTCGAAACGCTCACGGGTGTAGTCGTCGAACAGGCCCGCAGGCTTGTTGGCGAGAAGGCGTTTCGATTGCGGGTCGTCGGGGTCGACGAACTCGATCACGAGTCGGGAGTCGAACGCTCGCATCCAGTCGACCACCATCGGCATCGGCACGTTGGCCCCGATCACGAGGTGGTGGATCAGTGCGAGCGCGAGGACGAGATCGGGTTGCATGCGCTCCTGCCAGGCGGTGCGCTCACGGTTGGCCCAACCGATTCCCGGCGATGGGTCGGTGAGATCGACGACCAGGGGCAACACATTGGCCGGGCCTTCGGCGCGCAGTCGTCGGTAGAGACGGTCGATGACCAACTCGTCGAAGTCGCACGCGATGACCTGTTCGCAGTGTGGCGCGACCAACACCGAGTATTCGCCGTCGTTGGCGCCGAGATCGACGATACGTTTCGGTTGGCCGGTGGTCGCTGCGGCTTCGACGAACTGTCGCTTGAACGCCGCGGATTCGCTCGTGTAAGTGCACGTCGTGCGGTAGTCGGACCACGTCGACCGCTTCGTCGACACCTCGAGGCCGGCGACGAGCTTGCGCATTTTCTTCGCGGTGGCCTTGGCCAAGTCGATGTTGGCCCCGGATTTGGTGAGTTCGGCCTTCATCGATTCGCTGGACGCGGTGACGCGCTTTTGGGCCGCCGCCTGGAGGACGACGTGGGTGAACACCCCTTTTTTCCACTTCTTGCGCCCGCTGAAAACGGCGCGGGCGTGATCGGCAGGGACACCGTCGATCTTGCCGCGCAACATGGCCTGGTGGGGGAGCCCGAGGTGCGCGTGCATGAGCAGAGAGAACAGCGAGGTCTCGCAGAACTGGCGATAGCCCGCCCAGACGGTGTCGAACTTGGTGAAGGAACCAATGTCGATGAAGACCGGCCGACTCCCGATGAACTGCACGTTGTAGATCGTGCCGTCCTTGAGCGTCAGGCCGTGGTCGAGCGCAGTGGCCAGCACCTCGAGTTCGAGGGCGGCGGCATCGCGCAACATGGCGAACGGCCACTCGTAGGGGTACGTGACGACGGGCAGTGCCTCGTGCTCGAGCACCTTCGTCCAGGGCGTGCCGCGCGGCGACTCGATCGCCGGTCCGAGGTACTCCGTCGTGGGGATCAACTGGCCCGATGCGACGAGTTGGCTGAAGGCCGGCGAAGCCTGGAGTCGATCCCAGTCGGCCGCGCCGCGCTCGGAGAGCCCGCGCAGCACCTTGCCGTCGATCCGAAATACGGCGCTGTCGGGGTCGCGGTACGACGCCGGTTCGGCGCCGGTTCCGCCGGGCGTCGCGGAGTTCAGTTCGATTCCTCCGCCGCGGCGAGGGCTTCTTGTTCTGCCTTCAGCTGGGCCCGCTTCGCCGGCGAGAACACGGCGGTGATCCGACGGCCGAAGGTCTTGAACACGACGCCGATGCCGGCGACACCGCCGGCAATTGCGGCGAGGATCATGCTGCCGCTGCCAGCGTCCAGATAAGCGAGATTGCGCACGATGAGGAACTCCTGTCGGCCCGGAAACCTCCAGTCTGGCACGGGGGAGTAGCCCGAGACGACTTCGCGGTGCCGCCTACGCTCGAATCGGTGATTCCCGATCCCGAACCGCATCCGGATCGCCTCGCGGAGGTGTTCGGCCGTCACCCGGCGGTGCACCCCTACGGGTTGGCCGATCTCGAAGAACCCTTCTGGTCGCAGTCGCGCTGGTACGCCGAAGGCGAAGCGGTCGTCGGCGTGCTCGAACTCGATGATGCCGACGTGGCGATCGTCTATTGCGTTTCGGCAACCGCTGAGGCCGAGACGTTGGACCTACTCGGTCGATTGGCGGCTGCGGGCGCGCTGCCGGCGCACAGCTTTCTCACCGGCCCCATCGGGGTGGCGTCGAAGCTCGCGGAACATTTCGAAGTTCGCTGGTGCACACCGCACACGCGGATGCGGCTGACCGAGGCGGCGTCCGTGCCGACCTCGCCCGTACAGGGCGCTGATGCAGTTGTCCCGGTCGGGCGGGCCGAGATCGAGTTGATCGACCAACTGTTCGCCGTCACGCCCGACGCCGGGCGGTTCTTCACCGAGTCGATGCTCGACACCGACGCGTACGTCGGAACGCTGCTCGGCGGCGAACTCGTGGCACTGGCCGGAGTGCACGTGTTGTCCGATCGGTACCGAGTTGCGGCGATTGGCAACGTGCTCACCCGCCACGATCAACGCCGCCGAGGCCATGCCGCGCGCCTGGTGACTGCGCTCTGCGCCCAACTGGCCCACCGCGTCGATGTCATCGGATTGAACGTCAACGACGAGAACGTCGGCGCCCGCCGGCTCTACGACTCGCTCGGGTTCGAGCCGGTCATCGCGTTCGATGAAGGCGAGTTCGTCGCTCGGTGAACTCGCCGCCCGTGTGTGCCGCCCAGTGCGCCGCGACTGGCGGTGGGTCGGCCGTTGGCCCCGGAAAGGACCCGAACGCTGGCCTGGCGTCGACCGGACATCACCGCAGCGGCTGTCGTAGATTGCCCCCGGAGATGCCCCGCTCCCGGGGCCCAAGGGGGAATCCGATGCGAACCAAGCGGACGCTTGCCGTGTTGTTGGCTTTCGGGCTCGTTGCCGCGGCGTGCGGTGACGACGACGAGACCACCGACACGTCCAAGGCGACGAACGCGCCGACCGACTCGAACGAGCCGACCGGCGTCACCGAACCGGCGCCGGACGACTGCGCCGCCGACTCGTTGGCGTTGAAGACCGCCGGAACGCTGACCGTTGCGACCGGCGAAGAGGTCTTCCCCCCGTGGATGGAAGACAACGACCCTGCGAACGGCAAGGGCTTCGAAGGCGCGCTCGTCGCGGCACTCGCCGAGCAGATGGGCCTTCCGGTGGAATTCGTGCGAACCGGATTCGACGAAGCGATCACTCCTGGTGAGAAGGACTACGACTTCAACCTCCAGCAGTACTCCATCACGGCCGAGCGCGACGAGGTCGTGGACTTCTCCGACGGTTACTACGACGTCGAGCAGGCGTTGATCGCGCCCGAGGGTTCGTCGGTCGAGGGTTCAGCGAGCCTGGCCGACCTGAAGGACAAGAAGTTGGGTGCGGCGATCGGCACGACGAGCCTCACCTACATCGAAGACGTGATCCAGCCGGACACCGAGGCGGCGGTCTACGACGACAACGCGGCCGTGAAGTCGGCATTCGACGCCGGTCAGATCGACGGCGCCGTGTTCGACCTGCCCACCGCGTACTACGTCACGGCGGTCGAGATCGAGGGCAGCACCATCGTTGGCGTGTTGCCGCAGGTCGGCGGCGAGCCCGAGCAACTCGGACTCCTCTTCGAAGACGGCAGCGCGTTGGTCGACTGCGTGAACCAGGCCCTGACCGCACTGCGCGAGGACGGGACGCTCGAAGGCCTCGAGGACGAATGGTTGAACCAGGGCGGCAGCATCCCCAGCCTCACGGAGTGAAGCCCACCCGAAGTCACTTCGGGGAGGAAGGCGCAAGAAGTGCGTTGATCGCCGCGGCGAGCACAGTCGTGTTCGTCGCGGCGATCGTCGCGTTGGTCCTCACGAGCGACACGTGGCCCAAGGTTCGTCAGCAGTTCTTCAACTGGGACGACGCTCGTACCGTGTGGCCGGCGATCTGGAAGGGCTTCCAGCGCAACTTGTGGATGTTCGCGGTCGCGGAAGTGTTCATTCTCGCTGGGTCGCTCGTCGTCGCGATGGTGCGCAGCTTGCGCGGGCCGGCGTTCTTCCCGATTCGCGCGCTTGCCACGATCTACGTCGATCTGTTTCGCGGGCTGCCGCTCTATCTCGTGCTGATTCTCATGGGTTTCGGCATTCCTGCGCTCGACATCGACGGCGTCCCGAACAGCGTGTGGTTTTGGGGTGTCACCGCGCTCGTGTTGTCGTACTCGGCCTACACCGCCGAAGTGTTTCGTGGTGCAATGGATTCGGTGCACGAAAGTCAACGGGCGGCGGCTCGGAGTCTCGGGCTGACCCAAGTGCAGACCCTGTGGTACGCGATCGTTCCCCAAGCCGTTCGCAACGCGATTCCAGCGCTGTTGAACGGGCTGATCTCGTTGCAAAAGGATGTCGCGCTCGTCGCAGTGCTCGGGTATCGCGAAGCGCTGCGTGAAGCCGACATCTACAAGTCTCGGACGTTCAACTACACGGGTTTCGTCGTCGCGGCGGTGCTGTTCTTGATCATCAGCGTGCCGCTCGCTCGCTTCACCGATTGGTACACCGAACGCGATCGTCGTCGACGTCAGCAGCGGGCCGTATGAACGCGCCGACCAAACTCGCGGTGCGCGACGTGTACAAGTCGTTCGGCGATCGTGCCGTGTTGCAGGGCATCGACCTCGCCGTATCCGAGCATGAAGTCGTATGTCTGATCGGCAGTAGCGGGAGCGGCAAGTCGACGCTGTTGCGTTGCATCGATCTGCTCGAATCGATCGACCATGGGGAGATCGCGATCGAGGGCGAGGTGATCACCGCGCCGGGGGTCAATCCGAATTTGGTCCGTCGGCGGATCGGCATCGTGTTCCAGTCGTTCAATCTGTTCCCGCATCTCAACGTGTTGAACAACGTCACGTTGGCGGCACGTCGAGTGCACGGCGTCGCACGTGCCGACGCTGAAGCGCGCGCTCGTGAGTTGCTCGATCGATTCGGACTCGGCGAGAAGGTCGAGGAGTACCCCGATCGCCTCTCCGGTGGTCAACAGCAGCGCGTTGCGATTGTGCGCGCGCTGATGGGCGACCCGGACTTGCTGCTGCTCGACGAGATCACGAGTGCACTCGATCCCGAACTCGTCGGCGAAGTCCTCGGCGTGATCCGCGGGCTGGCCGAAGCGGGGTTGACCATGGTGCTCGCGACCCACGAAATGGGGTTTGCTCGCGACGTCGCGACCAACGTTGCGTTCCTCGACCAGGGTCGGGTGCTCGAACTCGGCCCGCCCGACCAAGTGCTGCGTGCACCGAACGAGGAACGCACCCGCCGGTTCCTGCGTCGCGTCATCGACGCCGGCCGGCTCTGATCAGATCTGGCGGGACTGGACGTTGCGCCCGAGAAACCTGACACGCGTGTCAGATACGCTCGTTGCATGGCTGCCAGCGAGCTTCCGAAGATCATCAGCGTCGACGACCACGTCGTCGAACCACCGCACGTCTGGCAGACCTGGTTGCCGGAGAAGCACCGCGAGAAGGGGCCACGAGTCGAGCGTGGCGAATGGGGCGACTTTCGGTTGAATCCGGGCGCGATCTACGACCAGCAACAGGTTGCGGGCGGCCAGCCGGGCGACTTCTGGGTGTTCGAGGATCGGATCATCTACGTCCACAAGCGGTTCGTTGCGATCCCACTCGAAGCAACCCCGGGCGGGGACGTCACCAAGTTCGACCGGTCGGTGATGCAGATGACGGCCGTGACCTACGACGAGCTGCGCCCCGGCTGTTACGACCCGAAGGAACGCGCCAAGGACCTCGCGATCGCAGGGGTCGACGGTTCGTTGCCGTTCCCGACGTTTCCTCGATTCTGCGGACAGACGTTCCACGAAGCGAGCGACAAGGAACTCGGGCTCGCGTGCATCGAGGCATACAACAACTGGATGATCGACGAGTGGTGCGGTGACTCCGACGGCGTCAACATCCCGTTGTGTTTGATACCCATGTGGGATGTCGGCTTGTGCGTGCGCGAGGTCGAACGCATCGCCGCACGTGGTGTGCACGCGATCTGCTTCAGCGAGATCCCCACACATCTCGGGTATCCGAGTATTCACTCGGGCCACTGGGATCGCTTGTTCGCGGCCTGCAACGACCTCGGTGTCGTGCTGAACATGCACATCGGCTCGTCATCGAAGATGCCGATCGCGTCGCCCGACGCGCCTCCGGGTGTCGCCGGCGTCTTGCAGTTCAACAACTCGATGGCGAGTCTCGCCGACTGGCTGTACAGCGGTGTGCTCGTGCGGTATCCCAAGCTCAAGCTCGCGTACAGCGAAGGCCAGATCGGGTGGATTCCCTACGCGCTCGAGCGGGCCGACACGATCTGGGAGCAGCACGACAGCTGGATCAAGGCGAAAGCGCGCATCCCCGAACCGCCGTCGAGCTACTACTACGGCCGGATCTTCGGGTGTTTCACGAGCGACGACATCGGGCTGCGCAACATCGATGCGGTCGGCGAGGACAACGTCTGTTTCGAGACCGATTATCCGCACACCGATACGAGCTGGCCCGACACGATCCCGTTCATCGAGAAGTTCCGAGACCGCCTCACCGACGAACAGCTCTACAAGGTCTTGCGCGGCAACGCCATTCGCATGCTCGAACTCGACCGGGTCTGAGCCGGGCTCACGATGTGGCTGGTGCGGTCCAGCTGACGAGTGCTTCGCGACCGGTGCCCCCAGCGATCTTCTCCGACAACACCAGACCGACGCCACGGGCGTAGTACTTCTGCTCGATGCTGTCGGGCTCGAGCGGCGTCCAGTCGCGGGTGACGACGAGACCGTCGTAATCGCCCAAGGGCACCGACACCTGCCCCGCGAGGTCGGAAATCTCGAACATGTCTTCCGCCTCGCCCACCAGGAACTCTTGGCGGAAGGCGTCGCCGACCTGCGGAGTCGCCGGCATCACGATGCCCGCGTACGCGCCGTCGACGCCGTGCTCCCAGGCACCCGCGTGGCTGGTGATCTTGCCGTTCTCGTACTCGGCCGTGTCTTCACCGAGATACCAAACGTTGCCGTCGCGGTCCTGCGCGAACCAATCGAAGGTGTCTTCGACCATTTCGCCGTCCTGGTACGCCGTGTCATGTACGACGACGGCTTCGATGCCGCCGACGAGACGCGTGTCGTCGGTGACGACGACCTCGACGCGCTCGTTGCCGCCCTCGAAGACCCAACGAGTTCCGGGGATCAGGGGAAGATACGGATTGTCGATCGTCGTGGTGAAGTCTGCTGGGTCGAGCTGAGGCGAGTACTGCCCGCCGTCGCCGGGGTCGATGACAGGGCCGACGGATGCGCTTGTCGAACTCGATGCATCGCCGGAGCCAGATGGATTGTCGCCGCAAGCTCCGACCCCGGTTGTCGCCAAGGCCACCATGGCGAAACTGAGGATCGAACGCTGCGGGCGTCGTTGACTCGGTGTTGTGGTCATGGCAACCAGGTTGCTCCGGCGTAGTTGAACCGCGGCTGAATCCGAGCGTCGAACCTGTCCCCAACATTCAGGCCTGTCCCCAATCATTCAGGCGTGCCCCCAACCATTCAGGGCGGGTTCAGGAAACCGTGCGAGACTCATTGTTCGCGTCGGCGAACAATGAAGGATCGTCTGTGAAGGTCTTGCTCGTCGAAGACGACGTGCAACTTGCCGAGACGGTGCAACGCGGGCTCGTCGCCGAAGGATTCGCAGTCGATCTCGCGCATGACGGCGACGACGGATTCTGGAAGGCATCCGAGCGGGCCTACGCAGTGGTCGTCCTCGATTTGATGTTGCCCCGCCGCAACGGTTACCGAGTCTGCCGGGATCTCCGCGCCGCAGGGATCTGGACACCGATCCTCGTGCTGACCGCGAAAGATGGCGATCTCGACGAAGCCGAAGCACTCGACCTCGGCGCCGACGATTTTCTGAGTAAGCCATTTTCGTTCGTGGTCCTGGTCGCGCGTATTCGGGCGTTGGTGCGCCGCACCGATGGGCGCGATCCCGCGCCCATCGCGATCGCTGATCTCCATCTCGATCCTCGGACACATCGAGTCGCGCGCGCAGACGCGCCGATCGCGTTGACGGCTCGTGAGTTCGCCGTGCTGGAGTATCTCGTACGTCACGCCAACGCGGTCGTGTCGAAGACCGAACTCCTCGCCAACGTGTGGGACGAACACTTCGACGGCGACCCGAACATCGTCGAGGTGTACGTGCGACGTCTCCGCCGCAAGATCGACGAACCGTTCACTGACCCGCTGATTCATACGGTGCGCGGCGCCGGGTATCGACTCGCTGAGGCCCCGTGATTCCGTCGTTGCACCGGCTGCGTGCCCGCATCGTCCTCCTGGCGTCGGTCGTGGTCGCCGGCGCCTTGTTGCTCGGTGCGTGGACGACCGTGAACATCGTGCGAAGTCGCGCGACTCAGTTGATCGACGAAGACGTCGGTCGCCGGTTCGACGACATCCGCGGGCGCATCGACGCCGGTCGGCTCGAACCCACGATCGAGACGTTCGGTGACTCGCAAGACGTCGTCGTGCAGGTCGTCGTCGATCGACGGGTGGTGGCCGCGACGGCCAACGTTGCCAGCCTCGGTCCGTTCCCTGACGACGGCTGCCCGGACGATCGCGGAACGATACAGATCGACTCGGTCGACGACAGCCCCTTCCGGTTCATCATGTCGTGCTTTCGGGTCGATCGGATTGACTACGTCGTCCGTGTCGCCATCAACCGGGACGATTTGGACGAGACGACGCGTTCGCTTGTCGTCGGGCTGGCGGTCGCGTTGCCGGGCGTACTCGCGGTGCTGGTCATTGCGTTGTGGTGGCTCGCAGGTCGATTGCTCCGGCGAGTCGATGCCGCGACGTCGCGCGAGCAACGTTTCGTTGCCGATGCGGCGCACGAGCTCCGCTCCCCGTTGGCGCGCATGATCACGGCGCTCGAAGTCGACGGCGCCGCCGCGGCTCCGGTTGCGTTGCGCGACGCCCGACACCTCGCAAAGCTCACCGACGACCTTTTGGCGCTGAGCCGCCTCGATGCAGGAACCTCCCGTCGCGACGAGCTCGTCGATCTCGACGACGTCGTGTTGCGGGCGGTCGGTGTTTGCCGCGCGCACCTTGGTTCGCCGGTGACGATCGACTGCTCGGAGGTGTCTGCCGCTCAAGTCCGTGGCGACGCGACGCTCCTCGAACATCTCACCGCGAACCTCCTCGACAACGCGGTGCGCCATGCGGTGGAGCGGATCACCGTCAGCCTGCGCACCGACGGCGACGACGTTCGATTGCGAGTCTCCGACGACGGGCCGGGCGTGGCCGACGACCTTGCCCCGAGCATCTTCGAGCGTTTCGTTCGGGGCGACGCGCCCCGAACGCCAGGGTCAGGTTCGACCGGGCTGGGCTTGGCCATCGTGCACTCGATCGCGCAGCGCCATGACGGCACCGTGCGATTGCTCCCGAGCGGCACCGGCGCTTCGTTCGAGGTGATCCTCGCCGCGGTCACTGGGTCGGGTTCGGCGAACTCGTCGAACACCGAGGTCGGAGGCGTTTGAAACGAGGGTGCGGGTCGGGCCGCGAGTAGGGCACGCGCTCGTGGCGGTGACCGAGGTGCGATCGACCAATCGTGCGAAGCCCGGAATCCACGTTTTGCCCCCCGCTCCCGCGGTAGGTTCCATTCGTTCGAGAAACGTGTTCCACCCTTGGGCGGGGGAACGCGTTTCCCCAGCGGCGGCCGGACATGGAACCGCCCGTACATGGCCCGGCCGCCGCCCGACCGACTGCGCCCGAGCTCGATCGGCCGCGTCCTCGGCCCGGGTCGAGGGGGAGATGTCCGATGCGCACCAATCTCGCAGACCTACTCGCGACCGGTGAGCCGATCCTGGCCGACGGCGCAACCGGGACGAACTTGTTCCAGGTCGGACTCGAGTCGGGGTATCCGCCGGAACTGTGGAACGTCGAGCATCCGGATCGGATCCGATCGCTGTACCAGAGCTTCGTCGACGCGGGTGCGCAGATCATTCTTACGAACACGTTCGGTGGGACACGCAACCGCCTCGCACTGCATGGTTCTCAGGATCGCGTTGCGGAGTTGGTGTCGGCCGCGGCGCGCCTGGCCCGCGAGGTCGCCGATGCGGCGCCCCATCCCGTCGTGGTGGCGGGTTCGGTGGGTCCGACGGGAGAGCTGTTCGATCCAATCGGGCCGTTGACCCACGATGCTGCCGTCGCGTCGTTCCGCGAGCAGATCGATGCGCTCGTCGACGGCGGGGTGGACGTGATCTGGATCGAGACGATGTCGGCGATCGACGAGATCCGGGCGGCCGCGACTGCGGCCATCGACGCAAACGTCCCGTACACCGCAACCTGTTCGTTCGACTCGGCGGGCCGCACGATGATGGGTCTCGCTCCCGCGGACTTGCACTCGGTCTTCGACGGGCTCGCGGTCGCGCCCCTCGCCTACGGCGGAAACTGTGGGGTCGGGGCGTCGGACCTGTTGATGGCGGCGATCTCGATGACCGACGCCGCGCCCGGCGACCGCATCGTCGCGAAGGCGAACTGCGGTGTCCCGCGCTTTGTCGGGACCGAAATCGTCTACTCGGGTACCGAAGCGTTGATGGGGGAGTACGCCCGACTCGCGGCTGACGCGGGCGTGGCGATTATCGGTGGTTGCTGTGGGACCTCGCCGTCGCACCTCGCGGCGATGCGAGCGGCGCTCGACCAGCGCGTACCGGGCCCGCGACCCGATCTCGACCGCGTGGTGGCGACGGCCGGTCCGCTGACGAACGCACTGGCCACCGACGAACCCGCGCCGTCGAACCGCCGCCCCTCCCGCCGCCGCGGCTGAAGTGCCGCCGCGACTTCCGTATCATGGAAGTTTGCCGGTGGTCGGAAGTAGGCTGTGCGCCCGTGAGTGACGGTGACGGCAACTCGAACGATGGCGATGGTCCGGGCGACGACATCGTCCTGGCCGAGCTCGACGACGAAGCCCTCGTGGCCCAGATGCACGACGATCTCTACGACGGTCTGGGCGACGAGATCTTCGAGGGAACGAACCTGCTCCTCGGGCGCGGGTGGGGCCCACAACGCGTGCTCGACGAGGCCCTCGTCGAAGGGATGCGCATCGTCGGCATCGACTTTCGCGACGGCATCTTGTTCGTGCCCGAGGTCCTGCTCGCCGCCAACGCCATGAAGGCCGGCATGTCGGTGCTGCGCCCGTTGCTCGCCGAGACGGGCGCCGAACCGATCGGCACGGTGGTCATCGGCACCGTGAAGGGCGACATCCCTGACATCGGCAAGAACCTCGTCGCGATGATGATGGAAGGGGCCGGCTTCGAAGTGTTCGACCTCGGTGTCAACACCGACGTCGACGAGTTCTTCGCCGCCCTCGACAAGCACAAGCCCGACATCCTCGGAATGTCGGCACTCTTGACCACGACCATGCCGTACATGAAGGTCGTCATCGACACGCTGAAAGAACGCGGTCGGCGCGACGACTACATCGTCATGGTGGGTGGTGCCCCACTGAACGAAGAGTTCGCCATGGCGGTCGGCGCCGACGCATATTGCCGCGACGCCGCAATCGCTGCGGCCACCGCGGCATCGTTGGTGTCAGCGCGCCGCCTGGCGTCGTGACGTCGCGGTGAACCGACGGCCGCTCATCATCGCCTGCGGGGCGTTGGCTGGCGATCTGCGAGCGGTACTCGGACCGGATTCGCCGGTCGAGGTCGAGTACCTCCCGGCGAACCTCCACAATCGTCCCGAACGGATCGTTCCCGCGCTGCGCGCCCGACTCGCAGCCGCGCTCGCTGAGGGCCGACGCGTGTTCGTCGGGTACGCGGATTGCGGAACGGGCGGCGCGCTCGACCTTCTCCTCGGTGAACTCCCCGGCGTCGACCGACTGCCGGGCGCGCACTGCTACGAGTTCTTCGCCGGTTCCGAGCGCTTCGCCGCGATGCACGATGCGGAACCGGGCACCTTCTATCTGACCGACTACCTGGCTCGGCACTTCGATGCGCTCGTGTGGCACGGCCTCGGGCTGGACCGCCATCCCGAACTGCGTGACGAGTACTTCCGCAACTACCGGCGCGTCGTGCACCTCGCCCAACGAGACGACGACAACATCCGTCGGCTCGCGGCCGCGGCGGCCGATCGCCTCGGGCTCGACTTCGAGACGCACGGCACCGGATATGGCGCGTTCGCCGCCGCGATCGAAGGCATCGCCGCCACGAGCGAGTGCTCGACATGACGGCCGACTCGGGCCGCCCCGGCCGGAGCGAGCGGGGCCGCCGTCCCTCCGCTCGCCGCGCGGATTCGATCGTGATCATTCGGTGGCGCGACATACCAGCGCAGGTCAACGCCACCCGCGGGAACGAACGCCACCAGATCATGTTGCCGAGGCGATTCCAACGGGCGATCGACGAAGCCGCGATGCGGGCCGGGAAACGTGCCGCGAACGCCTACATCGCCGAATGGCGGCGCGAGACCATTTCCGTGACGCCCGAGGTCGACCTCGGCGCCGAGGTCGCACGGATCGTTGCCGAGTTCGACGCCTCGTTGTCCCGAGCGGCATTGACAGCGTACGTCCGCACCGGCGGTTACGACCCCGCAACCCATCCCGAGATCGAGCCGGCGCAATGACCGTGTCGACCAGCGCGTTGGCGTTCGTGCCCAGCGGTCATCGTGGTGAGTTCGCAGCCGGAACCACGGTCCTCGACGCGGCGCGCTCGCTCGGCGTCGATCTCGACTCGGTGTGCGGCGGCCGGGCGATCTGTGGACGATGCACCATCGTGCCCGACCGTGACGTGCCGATTTCGGCAGCCGAAGCCGCCCTGCGCACACGCCGAACGATCGAGCCCCAGCGACGCCTCGCGTGTTGCGTCGACGTCGCTGCCGTCGGCCGCGTCACGGTTCCGACCGACAGCCAGATCCACCGGCCGGTCGTCCGGAAGGACCTGGCCGACGCGAGCGCGACGCGACCGCTGGATCTCGACCCCGTCGTCACGCTCCACTACATCGAGTTCGACGAAGCCGCCGCGTCGACGCTGTCGGCCGATGTGCCGACCGACAGTGAACGGCTGGTGGCGGCGCTTGCCGACCAGTGGCAGATCTTCGACGTCGCGATCGCGCGTCCGGTGCTGCGTGCCTGGCGTGCGCGGCGCGGGGCTTCGGCGATCACCGCAGCGGTGCGCGACCGCGTGGTGGTAGCGGTGTGGCCGGGCTTCGTCGATCGTGCCCTCGGGATCGCAGTCGACATCGGCAGCACGACGATTGCGGCGCACCTCGCCGACGTCACGACCGGTGACATCCTCGCGAGCGCGGGGGTGATGAACCCTCAGATCCGATTCGGCGACGACGTGATGAGCCGGGTGTCGTACGTCATGCTCGACAACGCGCCGCCGACGCGGGCTCGTGAACTCACCGCGAGCGTTCGATCTGCGCTCGACGCCTTGATCGGCGACCTCGTCGCCGAGGTGGGCGCTGGTCGCGACGACGTCGTCGATGTCACGGTCGTCGCCAACCCGATCATGCACCACCTGTTCTTGGATCTCGACGCCATTGCGCTCGGCGTCGCGCCGTTCGCGCTCGCCACCGCCGACCCGCTCGACATCGCTGCAACCGACATCGACCTCGACCTGCCGTTCGCCTCCGTTCATGTCCTGCCGTGCATCGCCGGCCACGTTGGTGCCGACGCGGCAGCGGTCGTACTGGCCGATCGTCCTGATGCCCGCGATGACATCTCGCTGGTCATCGATGTCGGAACGAATGCCGAACTGGTACTTGCCCGCGGCGGGCTGCTGTGGGCCGCGTCGAGCCCGACCGGTCCCGCGTTCGAGGGCGCACAGATCTCCTGCGGTCAACGCGCGGCCGTCGGAGCGATCGAGCGAGTTCGTATCGATCCCGAGACGCATGTCGTCCGGGTCAAGGTCATCGGTTGCGATGCTTGGTCCGATGCGCCGGACTTCGCTGCGCCCTCGATCACCGGCGTCTGCGGGTCGGGGATCGTCGAAGCCCTGGGCGAGTTGGTGCGTGCCGGCGTGATCGATGCCGACGGTGTCATCAACTCGGCGGGCCTGCCGCGCAGTGAGCGCGTGATCGCTCACGACCGAACCTGGTCGTTCGTCTTGTGGGATTCGCCGCGGCTGCTGATCACCCAAGCCGATGTTCGGGCGATCCAACTCGCCAAGGCCGCGCTGGTCGCGGGCGGACGCCTTTTGATGGCCCAAGCAGGCGTTGACCGACTCGATCGGGTTGCGCTGGCCGGAGCCTTCGGTTCGCACCTCGATCCCAACTACGCCCGCGCGATTGCGCTCGTGCCACTCGACGGCGACCCGCACGTCGAATCGATCGGCAACGCGGCGGGCGACGGAGCCCTGCGCGCATTGCTCTCTCGGGCCGAACGTCAGACTGTTGCGACCCTTGCGCGCGACATCGTGAAGATCGAGACCGCGACCGAACCGGGGTTCCAGCCGCTGTTTGTCGCAGGTCTTGCGTTTCCCGGCGTTTCCACGAACGACGGAGTTCGGCGTCGGGGCGGCCGGCGCGGCCGCGTTGGCGCACAATCATCGGAGGATGCATGAACGACGCGAACGCAACGGCTTCGAACGACAGCGGGTCGGGCGATGCGCCGTCCGCTCGGGCCGGTCGTTCCGGCCGTTCGGGAGGACGTGCGGCTCGGCAGGCCGCCCGACTTCACGCGCACGTCGAATCGGTGCCCTTTCTCACCCGATCGTTGTCACCCTTCGACGTCGTCAGCGACGATGGTCTCGCGACGCTCGAAAGCAATGCCGAAACGATCCTCGAACGAGTCGGCGTCGAAATCCGCGGTTACCCGAGCGCGATCGAACGATTCCGTGCCGCGGGCGCTGAAGTCGACGGCGAACGGGTCCGGTTTCCGCGGGAGTTGTGTCGGTCGCTGGTCACGGCGACCGCACCGGCTGAGTACGTCCAACACGGACGTAACCCGGCGCGATCGTGTCGAATCGGTGGGCCCCACACGGTGTTCGCTCCGAACTACGGATCGCCGTTCGTGCACGATCTCGACCGCGGTCGCCGTTACGCGACCCTCGCGGACTTCGAGAACTTCGTGAAGCTCACCTACTCGTCGACGAACCTGCACCACTCGGGCGGCACGGTGTGTGAACCGGTCGACGTGCCAGTGAACAAGCGCCACCTCGACATGGTGTACGCGCACCTCCGATGGAGCGACAAACCGTTCATGGGTTCGGTCACCGCGGCCGAGCGAGCCGCCGACAGCGTCGAACTCGCCCGCATCGGTTTCGGCGGGGACCTCGCCGATCGCACGGTCATGACGAGCCTGATCAATGCCTCGTCACCGTTGGTGTGGGACGCGACGATGCTCGGCGCGGCTGAGGTGTACGCCCAGCACAACCAGGCGTGCATCATCACACCGTTCATTCTTGCGGGCGCGATGGCACCCGTCACGGTTGCCGGAGTGGCGGCACAAACGCTTGCCGAAGCACTCGTGGGGATGGCGTTCACCCAACTCGTGCGCCCCGGCGCTCCCGTCATCTTCGGTTCGTTTGCGAGTTCGATGTCGATGCAGACGGGCGCGCCGACGTTCGGAACGCCCGAGCCGTCGCTCGTGCTCTACACCGTTGCGCAGCTCGCTCGTCGGCTCGGTGTGCCGTTCCGTTCGGGCGGCGCGCTGACGGCGTCAAAGGTTCCCGACGCGCAGGCGGCGTACGAGTCGGCGAACACGATGCAGGCGACGCTGCTGGGCGGCGTCAACTTCGTGCTGCACACGGCGGGTTGGCTCGAAGGCGGACTGGCCATCGGATACGAGAAGTTCGTGCTCGACGACGACCAGGCGGGCATGGCGGCCACGTTCGCTCGTGGGGTCGATCTCTCGATGAATGGCCAGGCCATCGAAGCCCTCGAGCGGCATACACCAGGCGAACACTTCCTCGGGTCGCAGCACACCCTCGCGAACTTCGAAACCGCGTTCTACCGGTCGGCGACGGCCGACAACGCGAGTTACGAGCAGTGGCTCGACGAGGGTTCGCTGGACTCGGCGCAACGCGCGAACGCGATGTGGAAGCAGCGCCTGGCTGACTACGTCGCGCCGCCGATCGACGACGCGATCGACGAGGAGCTGCGTGCGTACATCGAACGTCGCAAGGGCGAGATGCCCGACGAGGTCGGCTGATGTCGATTCAGTCGGTGGAACGTGCGTTCTCGGTGCTGTCGTCGCTGTCGCGCCGTCGCGCCGCGCTGACCACCGTGGCGCGCGACACCGACCTGCCCGTTTCGACGGTGAGTCGTCTGCTCACCACGCTCGAAGACCTCGGCGCAGTCGTGCGCGACGACGACGCGCAGTGGGCGATCGGTCCGGCGATCCATGCCCTCGGGGCGTCCGACCCGGACGCGTCGATTATCATGCGGGTCCGATCGCAGCTCGAAGCGCTGGTCGCGCTCACCGGCGAGACGGCCGGCGTCTCGGTGCGCGACGGCCGTTTCGTGCACTATCTCGATCATGTCGACGCCGCGCGCGACGTGCAGATCCGGGATTGGACCGGTGAGCGGCTCCCGTTGCACGTTGCGTCGTCGGGCCAGGTGTTGTTGGCCTACGCCGACGATCAGGTCATCACGGAGGTCCTGGCCACGCCGCTCGACCCTGTTGCGTCGCGCACCATCACCGACCCCGCCGAGCTCCGGCAACGACTCGAGCGCATTCGACGTGACGGGTTCGCCGTGACCAACCGAGAGTTCTCCGACGACATTGCGTCCGTCGCCGCGCCCGTGTTCGGCACCGTCGGCATTGTCGCAGCCATCCACGTCCACAGCCCCGCGTATCGCTTTCCGAGCGGGGACGCTCGCGCCGAACTCATCGAGGCCGTGACAGCTGCCGCCGCTTCGGTTTCGGTGCGGGCGACGAACGCTGACAACCTTCATCATCAAGAACCGTCATCCAGGAGCAACCCGTGAGTGAATTTCCGTCTTCGGCTCGAGTCGTCGTCATTGGCGCCGGCATCGTCGGCAACTCGATCGTCGGTCACCTGGCCGAACTCGGCTGGCGCGACATCGTGCAGATCGACAAAGGTCCCCTGCCGAACCCGGGCGGCTCGACCGGCCATGCGTCGAACTTCATCTTTCCCGTCGATCACAACAAAGAGATGGCGATGCTGACGCTCGATAGCCAGCGTCAGTACATCGAGATGGGCGTCAACGTCACCTGCGGAGGGGTCGAGATCGCCCGTACGCCCGAACGGCTCGAAGAATTGCGGCGCCGGATGTCGTCGGCGACGGCATGGGGTATCGAGTCGACGCTGCTCACGAAAGCCGAAGTCGGCGAACTCCTCCCGTTCGTGAACCTCGATGTCGTGCTCGGCGGTTTCTACACACCGAGTGTTTCGTGTGTGGACTCGCTCCGTGCGGGGACGATCTTTCGCGAACGCGCAACCGCGCTTGGCGCGCTCGTGACGATCCCGAACGTCGAAGTCACTGACGTCGAGGTCATCGACGGCCAGGTTCGTGCAGTGGTGACCGACCAGGGACGTATCGAAGCCGAGTACGTCGTGATCGCGTGCGGCGTCTGGGCACCGCTCATCGCTCGCATGGCCGGCGCAACGATCCCGCTCGTGCCGGCCGTGCACCAAATGATCGACGTCGGTCCCATTCCGATCCTCGAAGCCACAGGGAACGAGATCGGGTATCCGATCGTGCGCGACATGGACACGTTCATGTACGAACGCCAGACCGGTGGCTCGATGGAAGTCGGTTCGTACGCCCACCGACCGATCTTTCACGCACCCGCCGAAATCCCGTCGATCAAGGAATCGCGCCTGTCGCCGACGGAGTTGCCGTTCACGGCCGAAGACTTCGATGCGCAGCTCGAGGACGCGCTCGAACTCATGCCGGACATCCTGGCGACCGCGGAAATGAAATACGCGATCAACGGGCTGCTCTCGTTGACGCCCGACGGTTACCCGTTGTTGGGTGAGACGATCGAGGTCAAGAATCTGTGGTCGGCGGCCGCCGTGTGGATCAAGGAAGGTCCGGGTGTCGGGCGACTCATCGCCGAGTGGATGACGCACGGCGTCTCGGAGATCGACCCACACCAGAGTGACATCGCGCGGTTCTACCCCTACGCCCGGAACGATCACCACGTCCGCGCCCGTTGCGCCGAACACTTCAACAAGACCTACGGCATCGTCCACCCTCGCGAGCAGTGGGCGTCCGAGCGCGACATCCGAACGGCGCCGTATCACCAGCGCACCGAGGCGCTCGGCGCGGTGTACTTCCAGGCCGGCGGATGGGAGCGTCCGCATTGGTACGAGTCGAACGCTTCGCTCGTCGAGGAGTTCGGTGTCGCCGACCGACCGCACGAGTGGGATGCGCGTTGGTGGTCGCCGATCCAACACGCCGAACACCTCGCGCTTCGCTCGCGCGTCGGCATGGTCGACTTGGCGCCCTTCGTCGTCTTCGAGGTGTCCGGCCCGGGAACGGTGCCGTACTTGCAGCACCTCGCGGTGAACAACGTCGATGTCGAAGTCGGCCGGTCGGTGTACACGCCGTTGCTCGACGAGCGAGGCGGATTCCGCTCGGACCTGACGATGTTGCGACTCGCCGAGGACCAGTACTGGGTCGTAACCGGTGCGTTCGACGGGCCCCGCGACCAATTCTGGTTCCGCAAACACCTGCCCAGTGACGGATCGGTGACATTCGTCGATCGGACGTCGGCGTATTGCACCATCGGACTCTGGGGGCCCAAGGCGCGCGACGTCATGGCAACGCTGACCGATGCCGATGTGTCGCACGCCGGGTTCCCCTACGGCGCGTCGCGTGAAGTGGTGTTCGGGTCGATTCCGGTTCGGCTCTTTCGGATCTCTTACGTCGGTGAGTTGGGCTGGGAGATCTACGTGTCGATGGAACACGCGCTCGCCGTGTGGGATCGCGTGTTCGAAGCCGGCCAGCCATTCGGCCTGGTGCCGGTAGGGGCCGGGGTCTACGGCACCACGGGTCGGCTCGAAAAGGGTTATCGCCTGATGGGCGCGGAACTCTCCGGTGAGTACGACCCGGTTGAAGCCGGGCTGGCGCGTCCCAAGGTCAAGTCGGCTGAGTTCATCGGCAAGGCCGCCTATCTGGCAGCACGCGAACAAGGACCAACGGCAACGCTGTGCACGTTGACCGTGCTCGACCACACCTCGCCGCGTGACGGCATTGCTCGCTACATGAGCGGGGGCGAACCGATCGTCACGAAGGCGGGCGAGCGCATCGTCGACGCGAAGGGCCGACCGTCGTACGTGACGTCCGCGGGTGCAAGTCCATCGACCGCCTCGTTCGTGCTGCTCGCCTATCTCCCGAGCGAGATGGCCGAAGTCGGTGCCGAGTTCTGTGTGAAGTACATGAACGAGCTCTACCCCGTGCGCGTTGCAGTCGCCGGCTCGACGCCGTACTTCGACCCGGCCGACGAGCGAATGAAGGCGTAGCGACGATGCGAATAGCAGTCTGCGTGAAGCGAGTGCCTGCTCCCGGTGCTCGGATTGCGTTGTCCGACGACGGGGCCGCGATCGACACCAAGAACCTCGGCTTCACGACGAGCCCGCACGAAGAGTGCGCCGTCGAGGCCGCGATTGCGTTGAACGAGCAGCACGGTGGCGAGACGACGGTGTTTACTGTTGGCCCGCCCGAGGCTGACGAGCAATTGCGCTATGCGATCAGTGTTGGTGCGCACCACGCCGTACTGGTCAGCGTGGGCGAAGAAGGCGCAGACCCGGACCCGCAAGCCACCGCGGCCGCGCTGGTCGATGCGATCCACGCACGAGAAACCGCCGCGGGCGAGTTCGATGTCGTGTTGTTCGGGAACGACTCTGCCGACAGCGGGGGCTTCCAGGTCGGTGTGCGCGTGGCCCGTGCGCTCGGCCGACCGATCGTCAACGGCGCGAAGGGCATCGCGATCGTCGACGCCCAGGGAGCAAGCGAATCGGGTTCGGGTCGAGCGGTGGAAGTGCGCCGGGAATCGTCGAGCGGTTCGGATGTGTTTCGGCTCCCGCTGCCCGCCGCGGTTGGTGTGCTCGAAGGCATCAACCTGCCGCGTTACGCCACGTTGCCCGGTCGGTTGAAGTCGAAGAAGGCCGAGGTGCCCATGACGACTGCAACGATGGCTGCGCCGCGTGTGGTGACCCGGCGGTTCGAGGTTCCCGAAGAGCAGGTGACCGAGACCGTGATGCTCGGCGACGGCGCCGACGCCGCCGAGCGGGTCGTCGACCTCTTGATCGAGTTGGGGTTGGCATGAGCGTGCTGGTGTTCGTCGATCTCGATCGAGGTGCGCTCGGGCCAACCGCAACCCAGGCGTGTGGACTCGCGGTCGACGTCGCGAACGGTGCGCCGGTGATCGCCGTCGCGATGGGTTCGGCGCCGGCGGAGGTCGCGACTGCGCTGGGTGCGGCGGGCGCGTCGACGGTGACCGTGCTCGAGCACGAAGCACTCGACGACTATGCGCCCGAAGCGTGGGGTGACGCCCTCGCGCAGATCATCGGCCGGGTCGAACCCGCTGTCGTGCTGGCGACCGGCAACGATCGCGGCAACGAAGTGCTCGCCCACGCTGCCGCGGTACTCGACTTGCCGTTCGCCGCGAACGTCTTGTCACTGGGCGCGATTGGTCCAACGACGTCGTTGACGAGAGTTCGTTGGGGCGGTTCGTTGATCGAACACGCCGAGCTGCTGAGCGAACGACCAATCGTGTCCACTGCACTCCACGCCTTCGCCGCGCCCGAAGGTGGCGCGGTGCCGGTCGTCGAGACGATGGCCCTCGAACTCTCGGCCGACGCAGCGCGTACCCGCATCGTCGATCGCATCACGGTCGACGCCGGGATCACGTTGCAAACCGCTCCCGTCGTTGTGTCGGGTGGGCGCGGCGTCGGGTCGGCCGAGGGATTCGCCGCGCTCGAACAGTTCGCTGCACTCGTCGGCGGCGCGGTCGGGTGTTCGCGTGTCGTCACGAACCAGGGTTGGCGTCCCCACAGCGACCAGGTCGGACAGACCGGAAAGCGCGTCGCGCCCGAGCTGTACGTCGCGTGCGGGATCTCGGGTGCCATCCAGCACTGGATCGGGATGCAAGCGGCATCGACGGTCTTGGCGATCAACATCGACGCTGCTGCACCGATGGTGGCGAAGGCGGATTACGCCGTGATCGGTGACCTGCACGATGTCGTGCCGGCAATTGTCGCCGCCCTCGAACGCCGCCGACCTCGAACGTAGCTACTCGTCGGCGCGCGGCCAGCGGACGCGCACGGTGGTTCCAACGCCCGTTTGCGATTCGATTTCGACGTCGCCGCCCGCAGCCTGAGCGAAGCTGAACACGGTCGACAAGCCGAGGCCGGTCGCGTTCGTGATCGCCTTGGTGGTGAAGAACGGGTCGAACGCGCGGGCGATCACGTGGGCCGGCATCCCCCGACCGCTGTCGGTGACCCAGAGTTCCACCATGTCGTCGTGCAGGTCGAGTCCGACGTGCACGGTCCCGCCTTCGGGCATGGCTTCGCTCGCGTTGAGCACGAGGTTGAGGACGATCTGCTCCCACTCGCCGCGCGCCGCCGGCACAATGACCGGGGTTTCCGGGAGGCGGTAGCGGACGTCGATGTTCTCCGAGAGCGCTCGGCGAACGAGGGCGTCGACGCTTTCGAGTATCTCGACGAGGTCGACCGGAGTGGTTGCCCGTTCCCGCGTGTCGCCGAACTGCAGGAGCCGGCGACTGAGTTCGCCGGCGATGTCCAGGGCCTCGCGGGCCGCGGCAAGCGACCCGAGCGCGTGGTCATCGAGGTCGGCGTGTCGTTCGATGACGGTGAGGTGGTTGGCGACCGCTCCGACCAGGTTGCAGAAGTCGTGGGCGACGCCTGCTCCGAGTCGATGCAGCGATTCCAAACGCTGCGCTTGTTGCATGCGTGTTTCGGCGCGTGCGGCATACTCCGCGTCGACGCCACGGGCGGTGATGACCGCGGCCCGCGGCGACTCCGGAGCCAGGATCGATCGGCCGCGGAGTTCGTAGTGGCCGTAGTGCCCGTCGGCGTGACGCAGCCGCGCGATCAGCGGCTGAGTTTCGTCCCATTGTCCGTCGAGCACGGTTCGCAGCGCATTGAGGGTCATCTCACGATCGTTGGGGTGGACCACTTCGATCGGATGCGGCGGGTGGTACTCGGGGTCGTAGCCGAGTCTGCGGGTGGCCGTGTTGTTCGCCGACCAATCGCCGCCGACCTCGAGGAAGATCACCATGTCGGTGGAGTTGTCGAGGGCAGCCCGCAGCCGAGTTTCGCTTCGCGTCAACTCCGCGATGCGGGCGTGCAGTGCGTCGATCGTCGACTGCGCATCGCCGCTGATGACCATCGCGGCATCGTAGAACGAATGCGTGATCCCACTGGCGCCCTCGGCAGGATTCGAACCTGCGACCTACCGCGTAGG
>SXIR01000157.1 GCA_005772765.1 Actinomycetota bacterium | reverse complement strand
AGCGCCGCCCGCGTCGGCGAGCACAAAGGCGTGACGTGGAAATTCGTGTACCGAAGGCCGTTGGCGGCGAGCCGGTCGATGTTCGGAGTGTCGATCGTCGAGCCGTAACAGCCGAAGTGCGAAAAGCCGAGATCATCGAACAACATCACGACCACGTTGGGAGCGTTGGCACCCGGGTCCGGTTCAGCGGGCCACCACGGCGTCGATTCGGCAAGCGTTCGGCCGATGACACCCTCGAACGGTTCGTACTTCGACACGGTGCGGTTCCTCTCAGGCGGGCGTGGCGCTGATGAACGCGTCGATCCGGTCGACAAGTTCGTCAGATGCGTCTTCTTGGATGAAGTGGTTTGCCCCATCGATCACCGCGTGATCTTGTCCAGCGGCGCCCGGAACAACCCGCTGCAGCTTTCGGTGCGATCCCGGTTTGGTCGCAGCAGCGTCTTCGCTGCCAAAGACGGTGAGGAACGGTTTCGTCCAGGACGCGAGAAACGACCACGCCCGTTTCGTGTGCTCGACGCCTGGATTGTCGGGCTGGAGCGGAATCAGGAGAGGAAACTCGAGTGGTCCCGCCTGGTAACGCGGTTCGGGGTACGGAGCGCCATAAGCGGCGGCCTCCGCGTCGGTGAGCGCGCGGGTCGCGCCACCTTGGATCAACTTCGGAATGTCGAGCGCTTCGACGGACTGGCTGTGTCGCAGCCAAGCCGCCATGAACTCGTTGACACCTTCGCCAGCCGGGAGTCCGGTATTCGAGGCGACGACCCGGTCGACTCGATCGACAAGTCGTTCCAGCGAGCAGAGTCCGATGATGCCGCCCCAATCCTGGCAGTAGAGCGTGACGCGCGAGAGGTCCTCGGCTTCGATCAGCTGAACGAGCAGGTCGATGTGTCGCGCCACCGAATACCAGCTGCGGTCTTCAGGTTTGTCGGAGCGACCGTGACCGATGAGGTCGATCGCGATGACCCGATGACCTCGTTCGGCGAGGCCTCGGATCATGTGGCGGTGCAGGTAGCTCCATGATGGATTGCCGTGCAACAAGACGACCGGAGCGGCATCCGGCGCGCCAACATCCACGAAGTGGAACCGCACGACCGTGCCGTCGTCGGCGGTGATGCTGCGGTAGCGAGGCTCGTAGTCCCAATCGGGTAGCCCCACGAAACATTCGTCGGGTGTACGCAACACTTCCATCATTTGCCTCCTTCGGCGGCGGCCACGATCGACTCGATGAGTCGGTCGAGCGCAGGTTCGGCGAACGCGAGCGCGCAACACTCTGCGGCGCCATCGCTGGCAAGGAGTGCCGCTTCGAGCGTCGCAGCGTCGGGACAGCGATCGAAGGCGACGCTGGTCCAGGTGCGATCGTCACCGACGATGACGCCCTCGACCCCGAAGGCCGCAACCGGTCGACAGCCGACGATGGGAGCCAGCGTGGCGCCGTCATCGAAGCGCGCCACCCGCAGGACGAGCGTCCCTTCACCCGCCACCCCTGTCGACACGGGCAGGCACGACATCACGATGGTGCACTCCATCCCGGCGTCCTTGTGGACGTGCTTGTCCTTGAAATCGTCGCGTTGCTGCATCTCCAAGAACGCGGCCCGACTCGGATAGCGCACGATGCCGATGCGATCCCACCGCGGCTCACTGCCCCGCTGATCGACGACATCGGCGGCAAACGTGATCATTGCTCCGATCGCGTGCAAGGAGTCGCGCGGCACGTACTCGTCGTCGGCCTCTCGCCCGCTACGCGTCGTTTCACGACCGTCGGCGTACTCAGCGACCTGGCGATACTTCATGAGGTTGAGTGCCCAGAACGGTCCGTCCTCCTCGGACGAGCGCCCGATCCAGGTCGAGATCATTTCGAAGTTGATCTTGCCGTAGCGTGGTGGGGCCATCGTGGGTCCTTTCGGGTCGGACGATCGTCAGCGAAACGAGGAGTTCGGCAATTCGTCTGCCGGACGACAGATGTAGCCAGCGGTCGGATCGATCGAAGCCGCAACAAGTTCCCGCCACGTCTGTTCGATGCCGGACGAGCCCAGCCGCGTGTCGAAGTGCACCCACGTGTCGGCCCATCGGGAATAGGCATCCCAAGCACCGCCCAGGCGGGCTTCCATGCCTTCCCGGCCCCACTCTTTGGTGCGTTTCGCGATCTGGGTCGGCGCGAAGAAGAACGCCGGCGTCGCGCCGGCGGTCGGCGCTGGGGCGACGCTGTGATGATCCCAATGGGTGCCACCCACGATCATGCTGTGCACCAAGTCGCCGGCGTACCGCTCGTGGACCGCGGCGCGCACGTCGGCGTTCCCGGCGATATCGACGTAGATCGCGATCCCGTCGGGAAGCGCGGCAACGTCGCCATACTCGACGACGGTGTCGTAACAACCCAAGCCGGCAACGAATGCGCGGTTCGACTTCGACGTCAACCCGATGACTTGGAGGCCCTCACGGTTCGAGAGCTGCCGCGCCGCTCCGATGGCGGTCTTGCTGGAAGCGCTGGACACCACCGCGATCGTTGCACCGAAACAATCGTTGTCGCCGACGAAGTCGTCGATGAGGAACGACGTGAAGAAGAGGGGGAACAGCGCGATCCGATGGTGTTCGCGGTCGGGGTCGTACCCCGGATCGGCCTCGGCGAAGGTGTAGCGGTTGTAGGCGCTTGCCATTGGCGCGCGATGGGCGGCCAGATCCGTGAAACCTCCGTCGTCGCAGCGACCGGGTTCGACGACAAGCTCGTCGCTCATCGGGAAGTACCCGTAGACACGGCGGCCCACGGCCAGATCGTCGCAACGCGACTCGGTCACGTCGGCGTATCCCCAGACCGGCACTCGACCCCAGGTGCAGTCGTCGCCGTCACCGGGTGCGGCCGGAAAGAACTCCCAGTACTGCAACGCATCGCCGAAGGCTGCGTACGACACGTTGTTCGACGAGAGCGCGAACACGTCGACCCGCAGACGAACCTGGCCCAGTGCTAACGCTGGGCGCACCCCTGCGACCACCCGCGTCCGGCGCAGATCCCGGCGATCGACTTCGATGTCCACAGGTCCCCCTGATCGACGACGCATGCCCCGCCGTGCGCCACCGCGCGTCGGGCCAAACATTTGACAGTCAGTCTGCCAGAAGATACGGTTCGACGCAATGACAACTTCGGCTGCGAACATCCCGGTCGCGCACACACCGCCTGGGGGCTGGACCGAATGGCCGCCGCCCGTGTTGGCGGGCTGCACCGAACCGCTGATCGACGGCGCTCCCGACTTGCACGGGGTGTGGCGCACGACAGCAGTAACCGACGACGCCGGTGCCCCGCTTCCCGGCCATCCCGCACTGCAGTTGCTGCAACGCATCGAGCAAAGCGGTGATCGCATCGTTATCACCGCCGGCGGGGTCATCCACGACATGCGGTGCGACGGAACCGAGGCGAACGGCGTGCACGATGTCGCGGAGTTCGACAAGGCCACGAGGATCAATGTCGTCGCCACGTACGAGAACCGAGTGCATGTCTTGCGGCCGGTCGGTTTCCCGATCGAAGTCACCCGGTGGCGCGACGGCGACGATCTGTTGTGGAAGTACGTCGGCTTCACCGCTCGCTGTGTGCGTGTGGGTCCGCCCGAGTTCGATCCGACCGAACTGAAGCCTGCGACACCATGAGTGAGTCGAGTCGGGCTGACCGGCGCGTCGCCATGATCGGCGATGCAAGCTTTTACGTCGGCCCCCCGTTGGCCCGATCGTTGGCCGCCCGCGATCATGACCTCGTCCTTGGCGATCCCTCGCCCGATCTCGTCGGCGAGCTCGAAGCACTCGGGTCAACCGTCGTCGCGGTCGAAGGCGTACGTTCGCTGGCCACACGCGAGCACAGCGACGCGCTCGTCGGCGCAGCGCTCGACCGATTCGGTCGTATCGACGCGGCCGCGATGGCCTCGGGTCGGGTCGTGACCGGTCGCTTCTTGAGCTCGACGCTCGACGATCTGCATGCGGTCGTGCAGGGTTGTCTCGAACCGCCCTTTCATTTCCTCCAGGCGGTCCTGCCGACGATGGTCGAGCAACGCAGCGGCCAGGTGTTGATCATGACGAGCGCAAGCGCAGCCCGCGCAACGCCTGGGGCACCGCTCTACTCTGCGGTGCGCGCCGCCGCGACCCATCTCGTCCGCAACGTCGCAGACGAGATGACCCGCCATCGGGTCTGCGTCAACGCGGTCGGCACAAACTTCATGGACTTTCCAGAGTTCCTGCGAGCTTCCGGCGCAACCGACCCCGAAGTGCGCAAGAAGGTCGAGGCGCAGGTGCCGCTCGGCCGCCTCGGAACGCTCGACGAGTTCGCGTCGTTCTGCATGCCGTATCTCGACGGCACCAGTACGTTCGTGACCGGAACATTCGTCCCCTTCGCTGGAGGCTGGGCATGACCGACACCGACACGACGCCCGACGCGGTGCTCGCGGCCTGGCAGGACTCGCTGCT
>SXIR01000156.1 GCA_005772765.1 Actinomycetota bacterium | reverse complement strand
CGTTCGATGCCCAGACCGGTGAACAGCTGAACGTCGTTCAGGATCTCCCCGACGGCGTCACGAGTCTGAGCGTCGCCGGAGACGTCGTGATTGTCGGAGTGGACAACACGTCGATCATCCGCTCCACCGACGAACCGTTCACCTTCGCCGGCGACTTCACGACCGGCGCGTTGGTCCCCATCCCTGCCGAGTAGTCGTCGCTCCGGAGGTGGTCGGCGGGCGTGCGCCCAGGATCGGCATGTGACTCCGCCTGGGTGCTTCGTGCGGAGGTGGCCGGTCTCACGCGAACCGCGGATCGCGGGCGACTTCGGAACATGGCGCGGTGCCCGTAGCGTTGCGTCGGCATGAGCACGAAACCTCGCAATCCGCACCTGCTCCCTGCGCTCGCAGCCGGGCTCGTGCTCGGCGCCGGGGCCAGCATGCTGATGGTCATCGCGGTCGACCAGCGCGACGAGGCCCAGGCACTGGATCCGATCGTGGCAGAACGCATCGCGGCAATCCAGGCCGAACGCGAGTGGGCCGGATCGGTGTGCGGGGCCATGGAAACGTGGCGGACCGAGATCGGTACCTCGATCGACAGCCTCCTCGAGTCGTTCGACATCACGGATCCGAGCGCGACCTGGGACGTCGCGAACACTGCGTTTGGCGATGCCCGCGACGCGACCGCGCGGATGGTCGAAGCGATCCGGGCCGCGGAAGTGCCGGGCACGCCGTCGGGCCGAGCGTTCGCCGACGGTGTCGACACCTTCGTCGAACATGCACGTGACCACATCGAGGCGATCGGATTACGGGTCGCGGCGATCGGAGGTGACGTGGGAGTCGTTGACGGGTTCAGCGTCCCCGCCATCGTCGACGAGGTCCGCGGGCTCGTCCGCGATGGTCAGGCCGATATCGAAGCGTTACGCGAACCGGCCGAAGCCATGGTTGGCGCAATGCGCGCCACCGAATCGTGCCGTCCGATCCTCGAAGTGTTACAACTCGACTGAGTCGGGCGTTCTCGACGGCCGCCGATCATCGCGTGCGCCGAGTCAGCGCAACGACCACGCCAAGAACGCGAACACGTACCCGAAGCTGTTCGACGCCGCGTGCAGCATCACGGTCGTCCAGAGGCTTTCGCTACGGAGTCGCAACCAACACCATGCGATGCCGATCAACGTCGTCGACGCCACGCCGACTGACACCCCGACAACTTGTCCCGCGGTTCCGTGGAGCAAGTCGCGCAACACTGGGTTCACGCGGTAGATGTTCCACGCCGGCAAGACGTGCCACAACCCGAACAACGCCGATGCAGCAACCACCCCACGCCATCGCGACCGACCCGAAGCCAACAAGGCCGGCAACACACCCCGGAACGCGACTTCCTCGAGGAGCACCGTTCCGAACGGCACGGCGATCAGTGCGCGATAGGCCACCGGCCACGCGCCGAAGTCACGTACTCGTTCGTCTTCGAACAGCGCCCTCGTACTCGGCAGCGCGACGCCGAGCGCCATCGCGGCCACGAGCGCGGCGACCAACCATCGAGCGAACCGCCAGCCGCGTCGCCACGATCCCGGGTCGATGCCGATCGCGGCCCGAGTTGCGCCGGAGCGCCGGGCGATCGCCAACAGTGCACCGCTTGCGATGAGGTTGACGACGACGACAGCGAATCCCGTAGCGACACGGTTGGCCACGATGTTGACGACGATCAGCAACACGATGCACTGCGCGATCGCGACTCTGACCCTACGATTCGTCATCGATGGCGACGGTACCGGTTCCCGCGAGTAGCCCGGCATCGTCGAAGGCTGCGTCCGTCGGAAGTGATCCCGACTCCGCCCGAACGGGCGACCGCAGCGGCGGTCGCGACCACTTCATCGATTTCGTGCGGGCGTTCAGTTTGATCGTCGTGGTGATTTGGCATTGGGCTTTCACGATCATCAAGTGGCGCGCAGACGGGCCGCACGCCACCAACCCGATCGGCTTCACCGACGGACTCTGGCTGGCAACGTGGCTGCTGCAAGTGATGCCGCTGTTCTTCTTCGTCGGTGGGTACGCACACCAACAGAGTTATCAGCGCAAACAGGCCCGAGGCACGAGCATGTGGACGTTCGTCGGCCGTCGCCTGACCGAACTCACCGTTCCCGCAGTCGGGCTGGCGGGCGTGTGGATCGTGCTCGGTGTCGTCATCTCGTTCGTGTGGGAGGCGAGTTGGATCAAGCGCTCGGTGATGCTCGTCATCTCGCCCCTGTGGTTCATCGGCGTGTACCTGCTGCTCATCGCGATGTTCCCGATCTGGGATTGGTTGCATCGCCGGTGGGGCGCGCTCGTACTGATGTGGCTCGCAGGGCTTGCGATGCTCGTCGACGTCTTGCGATTCGCGCACGATGTCGAACAGGTCGCCTGGCTGAACATGGTGTTCGTCTGGGGGTTCTGTCATCAACTCGGGTTCTTCTACGGCGACTTCATACGCGCGCCGCGCCGCACCGCCTGGATGCTGACCTGGGCGGGCCTCTTCGCGTTGTTCGGCCTCGTCTACTCGAACGCCTACCCGGGTTCCATGGTCGGGGTGCCGGGTGAGAAGTTCTCGAACATGGCTCCACCGACGGTGTGCATCGCGGCGCTGGTGCTGTTCCAAGCGGGAGTGGCGTTGCTGTTGCGCGATGCCACGCTCGAACGACTCGAGCGACCGCGCTGGGCGCGAGCCTCGACGATCGTCAATCGTTTCTCGATGCCCCTGTTCCTGTTCCACACGACCGGATTCGCGATCTCGTTCGGGATCGGTGTTCTCATCAAGGGCGAGCAACGATTCGCCGAGGCCGCGACATGGCAATGGTGGGTGGGCCGCCCGCTCGCACTCATCACACCGCTGCTGTGGACGGCGCCCGTCATTTGGATCTTCGGTCGCCGTATGGCGAAGAGCGAGAAGTCAGCGACGAGCGCGTAGCCGGGCGCGCCAGCGATCGGCCAGCGTGATGCGTTCGGTGTCGAGGTCGATCGACACGCCGCGCAGTTCGCCGTGCAGCACCTTCATCGTGCCCACGACCGGTGTGGCGACCAATGCGCCAGGGATCCCGAGCGCGGCTCCACCGATGAGTGCGGCCATCATCGTGGTCGGCGGTGACAAGTCGACCGATCGACCAACGATCGCGGGCTGGAGCACGTGATTCTCGATGGTGTTGTAGATCACGTAGAGGACCAGGCAAATGATGCCGGTCGTGAGGTCCTTGGTCATCGCCAACGTCACGAAGACGATGCCCCCGAGGAGTCCACCGATCTGAGGGATCAGATCGACGAGGACCATCCACAGTGCCGCCAGCGGGATGAGTGGTACGCCGAACGCCAACCCGATCGCGAGGACGACGAGTCCGGCGATGAACGCGACGAGCAACGATCCGGCGAAGTAACGGCCGAACACGGTGTAGAAGACGCGTCCGACACGGTCGGCCTGGTCGCGCCGGTTGGCAGGTACCGCGCGACGCGCTCGCAACACCATCGACTCACCGTCGAGCAAGAGCACGAAGGTCAACAGCGCTACTTCGAACGAAGCCAGCAGCCCGCCGAGGACGGTCTCGGCGATCTTGGCCACGGCCTCGTCGTCGAGGCGGGTCGGGAGATCGGCAGCCCATTGGTCGACCTTCGTCGCCGCGTCGGACTGCTCGAGCCAGTCGCCGACGATTGGGAACGAGTACATCTGCTCGACCGTGTCGGGCAGCTCGGATCCGAACTTCTCCGCCTGGCTGATCGCGGGTGGCCCCATGACCAACACGACGAAGGTCGCCACCATGACGAAGCCGCCACCAACGATCATCACGGCGAACAACCGACGAATGTCGAGCTTTCGTTGCAACGCGTTGACGATCGGATCGAGCGCGAGCGCCAGGATCGACGCAATGCCGATCAGCACGAGGACGTCGGACGTTTTCGCGGCGAGCGCGAAGAACAGCAACAAGACGGTGAGGCCGAGTCCGACCGCCGTGATCGAACGTAGATCGAACTCGATGGCGACTCGACGTCGAGGTGCGCGGTCGGCCTCGGACACGCCGGTACTGTACGGCGCGGTGTCCGACTTGACGCGCCAATCACGTGTGCGCCCACCGATCTCGGTGCGCATCACGACGCGCACGATCGTGATGCTGTACGTCGCAGTCGCCTTGGGCCTGGGTCTGATGGCGGTGTTGAACGACGCGCGGCGATCGCTCGGATGGTTCTTCGCGGCGGGCGTGGTCACCGTGCTCGTGGATGGCCCGGTGCAGACGCTGACGCGCTGGATGCGTCGCGGCCTGGCAATCTCGATCGTGCTCGTGGGGATCGCGGTCGTCGCCGGGGTCGTGAACTACGGAGTGTTCAACGACTTTTCGAGCGAACTGGACAAGCTCGAACAAGCGATTCCCGACGCGGCTGCATCGCTGGAACGCTCGGAACGATTCGGCGAGCTTGCAACGGATCTCCGTCTCGAAGAACGCGCGCTGCTCGCAGTCGACGATCTCGGTGAACGCATGGCCGGTCGCGCGCGAGCGACCGCAGCGAGTTTCGGGGCGTACCTCGCCGGAACCGTGCTCGTGCTGTTCTTGATCAACTGGCTGCCGCGCTACGTCGAAGGTGGATTGGGTCTCGTGCGCGACGAGACGCGGCGTCGGCGAGTTCGGTTCGTGATCGACGCAACGTTGCGGCACGGACGCCGGTACCTGTCGAATGCGATCGCGGTCGCGGTCGCCGCAGGCGTCGGCGCCTACGTCGTCGGTCGCCTCGCCGACCTTCCGGCGCCCGTGGCCTTGGCGCTGTTCGTCGCAATCTTCTCGCTGGTTCCGTATCTGGGCGTCATGGTCGGCGCGGTCCCCATGGTGCTCATCGCCGCCGGCCTCCAAGACACGGCGACCGCGCTCGTGCTCCTCTTTGCAATGTTCGTGATCCAGGTCGGCGTCGCCATGCTGATGCGACGCGTGCAACGATCGACGCTCTACGTCGGGCCGGGCGTGACGCTGATCGCTGGATTGCTGGGTTACGCGATCTACAACATCGGTGGCGTGCTGTTCGCGATTGCCGGAGCCGTATTCGCGCTGGCGCTCGTCGACGCGGTGGCGAGTGACGATCTCGACGCCGTCTCGCTCGACGCACTCACGATTGTTTGAGCGGACGTCTGCCCTGGCGCTGACCGGAATCGGATACCGGCTCGGCTGGTATTGCGACGGCTCGCGGCTGTGACTGCGACGGCTCGCGGCTGTGATTGCGACGGCTCGCGGCTGTGACTGCGACGGCTCGCGGCTGTGACTGCGACGGCTCGCGGCTGTGACTGCGACGGCTCGCGGCTGGGATTGGCGGAGGTGGCAGGAATCGAACCCACCTGACGAGGAACACTCGTCACACTCGTTTTGAAGACGAGGGGGGCCACCAGACCCCGTTCACCTCCAGGTGAACGCCTGCGAGTCTGACGTGCGCGGTCTCGGTCACTCCAACCGGATGGATCAGCCTCGACGAGGAGTAGAGTCGGATCCGGAGTAGGTGGGCCTCGCCCGCACCAGCCCTGGCCGAGGTGACTCGACCAGCCGACCACGTTCGGGTCGCCCGAACGACAAGGAGGGACCGTGAAGAAGGTTCTGCTGCTGCTCGTGCTCGTTGCGCTCGGGGCCGTCGTGGCCAAGAAGGTGCGTGACTCGGGTGCGGCCAGCGCCTGACCAACGACGAACTGTGTGAT
>SXIR01000155.1 GCA_005772765.1 Actinomycetota bacterium | reverse complement strand
TCGGACGCTGAACGCACCGTCGGCTGATGGCGTGACGCTGCGGGCGATGGTCGTGACGGCGAGCGTGCCGTACCAACTGGCCGTGGTGTCTCGCACCTCGGTCGTTGCGGGCGGGTCAGGGTCGGGATCAGGGTCGGGATCAGGGTCGGGATCGGGTGGAGTCGGCGCATGAGGGCCGTCGAACAAGAACGCGCTGTCGGCGGTGTTCCAGTTCGTCGCAAGGTACGAGTTCGTTGGCGGCGCCGTGTTGAAGTAGTCGTCCTTGTTGCAGTCGAAGAGGCGTTCGTTTTCCGTTCCGGGACACACCGTCGCGACGACGACACCCGGGCCGTCGGCGTAACACATCGTGTCCTTGTCGTCGAGGCAGTGTCCGTAGGGGCTGTGGTTCGGAGAGTTGCTCTGGACGGCGCCCAGGTTGTGCATGAGTTCGTGGGCTTCGACCGACGGTGTCGAGTAACCCCAACATCCGTTGTCGACCCGGCTGTACATGGCGTACGAACCGTTGTTGAGGTTGTTCGTCTTGGCGGTGTGCGGGTAGAGCTGGGCGATGCCGCAGTAGACGTTCGCGTCGACCCACATGAGGTACTTGCGCGACGGTGAGGTGTACCCGGCGTTTTGGATGGCGGTGATCGTGGCCCCGAAGCTGTCGTCCGCGTTGGCGGCGACGACCACGGTGTCGACGTCGAGCACGCAGACCGAGTCGTGGACCCAGCGAACGCGGCGCACGCCACCGGTTTGCGCAGCGCTGTCGACGAACGACGATTCGGTGAGCGCCGCCCACTGACGAATCAACGGGACGATCTGCGACGCGCGGTTGGCCTTGTCCGAAGCAACGACGTACAACGCTTGGACGCGCTTGCCGTCGATACCGTCTCCGACGCAACTCGTCGTGGACGCGGCGGCTGCGACGTCGAGGCTGGTCGCGGTGTCGGCCGCAAGCTCTTCGGCCGATCGCCGCTCGTCGACATCGGCGCCGGCCGGCGGCGGGTCCTCGCCGTGCACGCAGAGCACGGGGAGAGCAGGGGAGGGACCGACGTCGCAGCTGATCTCGTGTTCGTCGCCGTTCGCTTGGCCTGCAGCGGAGCTCGCGTCGGGCGCTGCTGGCACGGCCGTGCCGAACAACCCCACGCCGATCGCGGCGGTCGCAACGATCCGTGCCGCTCGTGTCCACATCACCACAGGAGACGTCCTCGAAAGCTCGTCTCCCAGCCTGCCCGTAAGGGTTATCGTGTCCGAAACCGACTGTCTTGAGACCTAACGCCCGTTCACGGCGAATCGTGAGAAAACGGGAACAACTGGCTGATCGGGCGGGCCGGGCCAGCCGGCAAGTCGGGTGCCGGGGGTGGGTGCCGGGGGTGGGTGCCGGGATCAGAACTTGGTGATCACCGTCTCGGCGAACCAGGCCAACGAGTCGAGCCGGACCTGGAGGTCGTTGGGGTCGCCGCCGACGAAGTACCACGGCACGGCCTGGATCTCGGTGACGCCGAGGTCGGCGAGGCGGTGGTAGCCGTCGAGGTCGAACGCGTCCGTCGCCAACACGTTGACCGAGAACGGCCGTTCGTCGGTGCCGTACTCCGCACGGAATCGGGCGAGGTCGGTCACCGCTGCGGTGATCTCGGCGGTCGTGTTCTGCACCGAGATCCAACCGTCGGCGAGTCGAGCCGCGCGGCGCAGGCCCGGCTCGCTCAGCCCGCCGACGATGATGCGGACCGGTTGGCTCGGTGCCGGCGAGATCATCAACGGGTCGAAGTCGTAGTGGTGCCCGTGGTATTCGACGTAGCGAGGTCCGCCACCGCCGCACACGAGCCGCAGAATCTCGATCATCTCGTCGCAACGCTTCCCGCGTGTGCGCATGTCGGTGTGGGTGTAGCGAAACTCCTCGGGCATCCAACTCAGCCCGACTCCGAGGCTCACCCGTTCGTTGCTGATCGCAGCGAGGCTGGCGACTTGTTTGGCGACGAGCAGGGGATCGCGGATCGGTAGCTTCACGACGTTGGTGGTGAGCTCGATGCGCTCCGTCACGGCCGCCATCGCGGCCATGGCGATGAACGGATCCACGAATGGGGTCTCGGCGGTCCAGAACCGACCGCCGTCGCCCGAGTAGGGGTAGTCGGCGCTCACAGCCTCGGGGTAGAAGACCGAGTCGGGCACGGCGATCGAGTCGAAGCCGGTGGCTTCTGCGGCGAGCGCCATCGGCACGAGGTGATCGGCGGGAAACATCGGGAACGGAACGCACCAACGCATCGCGCCAGCCTACGACCCGAAGTAGAACGTGTTCTAGTCTCCGACTCATGGGACTCGAATTCGGACTCTTCAACTCCGGCTGTGTGTTGCACCAATGGGCCGACGGCAAGGCGCAGCCCGAACACCAACGGCTCATGGAAGAGGTCGCGCTGGTGCAGGCGGGTGATCGCAGCGGGTTCAAGTACACCTGGGTGACCGAGCACCACTTCCTCACGGAGTACTCGCACCTGTCCGCGTCCGAGGTGTTTCTCGGCTACCTCGCGCACGCGACCGAACGCATCCATATCGGCTCGGGCATCTTCAACATCACGCCACCGGTCAATCACCCGGCGCGTATTGCCGAGCGCGCCACCATGCTCGATCACTTGTCGCTCGGGCGATTCGAGTTGGGAATGGGCCGAGGTTCGTCGACCACCGAGCAAGCCGGATTCGGCATCAACGATCCCGAGCTGACGCGCGAGATGTTCGACGAGGTGGTTGGCGAGTTCCGGTCGATGTGGCGCGATGCGCCGTACCCGGGCCACGCCGGCAAGCACTTCACGATGCCCGAGCGCAACGTGTTGCCGAAGCCGTTCACGAGCCCGCACCCGCCGATGTGGGTGGCCGCCGGGTCGCCCTCCACCTTCGAAAAGGCCGGGCGTATGGGGCTGGGCGTGTTGTGTTTCACGCTCGGCGACATCGAGGTGCTGAAGCCGTCGATCGAGGCGTACCGCAACGCGATCGCCGACTGCGAGCCCGTCGGCGACTACGTGAACGACAACATCATGGTGACGTCGCAGCTGCTGTGTCTCGAAGATGGTGAGCGAGTTCGCCAGATCGCGCCGACCCTGTCGGGTGGATATCAAACGAGCCTTGTCTACCGATATCTCGACACGTTTCCGCGTCCGCCCGAGGTGCCGGTGTGGCCCGACGTGATTCCGGAACGCACCCGCGAGGAAATCGAGTTCGCAATCGATCACCGGATGGTGTGTTACGGCACACCGGACGAAGTCAGTGAGACCGTGCAACGCCACGTTGACGCCGGAGTCGATCAGTTGGTCTTCGGCATGTTGAGTTCGTCGATGAGCGGTGAAATCGCGGTGGAGTCGGTCGAGACGTTCGGCAAACACGTCATCCCGCAGTTCGACACCGACCCCATCCATCGTACGACCCGTCTCCGCGAGGCTGCGGCTCGCTGAGCGCCCGGCCGCAACGATTCGGCTGGGTCAGTGGCCAGGGGACCAGAAGTTGGTCCACGATGCAAGGCGGTGGGGCAGCGTGCCGCGACCCGAAGACGACTCAGGCCAGTTCGCGTCGGGTTGATCGAGCGGGCGTTCGGATGCTGCGACGCCCCAGAAGAGTTCGTGCCGCCGCCCGACGAATCGCCAGCGAGCGTCGTCGCCGCGGGCGTACCGATCGAAGTAGACGATGGCCTGTTCGATGATGCGTCCGGAGCCGACAGGCTCCTCGACTCGGCCGAGGCAATACACGACGCCGTGGGCCGCGTCGGGGCCATCGAAGTCGATCAGCACGTTGCCCACCATCAGCACCGTCACCCCGACCTCGCGCAACGACGACTCCCAGAACTCGTGGGCTACCGCGCCGGGCACGAAACACTCGACGAGGGTGTCGAGGTTGCGTGCATCGAGCGCCCACGCGTAGCGGTAGCAGAGCTGGGTGATCTCGTCTCGGGCGATCGTCTCGTCGATGCCCACGCTCACCCGTTCTGGTCAGCGTCCGAGGAGCGCGTCGAGTTCGGCGACTGCGGCGTGGCGGTCTTCGGTGACGACGACGCCAGCCATCCCGAGGGCTCGCGCAGCCTCGACGTTGGGCGCGAAGTCGTCGAGGAACACGGTGCGCGACGCGACGCCGCTCACCCGTTCGAGGGCCAGGTGATAGATGCGCGGATCGGGTTTACGAATTCCTTCGAACGCAGAGTCGACGATGTCGTCGAACAACTCGTCGACGGGGATCATCTTCACCCAGTGCTCGCGGAACTCGCGGATGTTGTTCGTCACGATCGCCGTGCGATAGCCCTCGCTCCGCAACTCACGGAGGTGTTCGACCATCACCGAGGCGTGGTCGCGGCCGTCCTCGGTCGATGACCGCAGCGCCGTGAACGGGTCGAAGTCGTGACCGGCGGCGCGGGCGTGATCCATGATGGCGGTTCGGGCGTCACCGAAGGTCAGCTCACCGCGCTCCAACTGGTGCCAC
>SXIR01000154.1 GCA_005772765.1 Actinomycetota bacterium | reverse complement strand
GTTCGGCCGAATTCGTAGGGTTTGAGCCGGGCGGGTTGCGAACAAACGTTCCTCATGGCGCTCCTGTCACAAACGTCTACATTCTCCCCACTAGTAACAGGAGTTGCACGTGACCGTCATCGACAACGTCATCGGACGCGAGATCCTCGACTCCCGGGGCAACCCGACGGTCGAGGTCGAGATCGAGCTCATCTCGGGCGCGCGCGGCCGCGCCGCGGTTCCGAGCGGAGCCTCGACGGGCGCCCACGAAGCGCTCGAACTCCGAGACGGCGGCAAGCGCTACGGAGGCAAAGGCGTCGAGCGAGCGGTCGAGCACGTCAACGGCGAGATCCGCGACGCGATCTTCGGTCTCGATGCTGGCGATCAACGCGGCCTCGACAAGGTCCTGCTCGACCTCGATGGCACCGAGGGCAAGTCCCGGCTGGGCGCAAATGCGATCCTGGGGGTGAGCCTGGCTGCGGCCCACGCAGCTGCTGCGGAGCTCGGGCTCCCGCTCTACCGCTACGTCGGTGGCGCGAACGCGCACGTGCTTCCGGTGCCGTTGATGAACGTTCTGAACGGCGGAGCGCACGCCGACAGCAACGTCGACCTGCAAGAGTTCATGCTCGCGCCCGTCGGCGCGACGAGCTTCCGCGAGGGATTGCGTTGGGGCACCGAGACGTATCACGCGTTGAAGCAGCTCCTGAAGGACCGCGGCCTCAACACCGCGCTCGGCGACGAAGGGGGTTTCGCGCCGAACCTGCCGAGCAACGAGAACGCACTCGAACTGCTCCAGCAGGCAATCACCGCAGCGGGGTACGAACCCGGCGCCGAGATCGCGCTCGCCCTCGACGTTGCATCGACCGAGTTCTTCTCCGACGGCACGTACGACCTGCACGGCGAAGGGCGCCATTTCACATCGACCGAGTTTGCCGACTACCTCGCAGATCTGTGCGACCGCTACCCGATCATCTCGATCGAAGACGGCATGGCCGAAGATGACTGGGACGGCTGGAAGGCGTTGACGGATCGGGTCGGCAATCGAGTGCAACTCGTCGGCGATGACTTGTTCGTGACGAACGTCGAACGCCTCCAGATGGGGATCGAACGGGCAACTGCGAACTCGATTCTGGTGAAGGTCAATCAGATCGGTTCACTCACCGAAACCCTCGACACCGTCGAACTCGGAAGCCGCAACGGTTACACCGCGGTGATGTCGCACCGCAGCGGCGAGACCGAAGACGCGACGATTGCTGATCTTGCCGTCGCGACGAACTGCGGCATGATCAAGACCGGCGCTCCCGCTCGGAGCGACCGCGTCGCGAAGTACAACCAGCTGGTGCGAATCGAAGGCGAGCTCGGTGAGGCCGCGGCCTACTTGGGCGCGAGCGCGTTCGCCGGACACCGAGGACGGAGTTAGCTCATGCTGGTGCGCGTCGGGATGCGGGCTCGCTGGGTGGTTGCCAGCGTCGTCGGCGCGTTGTTCCTGATCTTCTTCGTGTTTCCGACTCGATCGTTGTTGGCGCAGCGTTCGGAGTTGTCCGAAGCGCGCCAAGAACTCGAAGTCCTCGACGAGCAGAACCAGCGCCTCGAACTCGAGCGCCAGAAACTGCAGACGGCCGACGAGGTCGAACGACTCGCGCGTACGTTGCACAACATGATCTGGCCCGGCGAGACCCCGTACGTTGTGATTCCGCGGCCCTCGCCGGGCACAACGGTCGCGCCACCCACCTCGACGCCGACGCCCTGACGGCACCACGCCACCGGCCGCGCTCGCCCGATCGCAGCTTCGGTGATCCTCGCTGGCGAGGTTCGACTTCGTACACTCTGCCAACGTGCCCGCGACTCGCGCCGACATCGACGCGCTGACCGCGCAACTCGGCCGGGAGCCGCAGGCCGACTTCGAGGTCGTCGTGCGAGGTGATGACGGATCGCTCGTTGTCGTGCGGAACGCACCGTTCTTGCACGACGGAACTCCCATGCCGACCCGCTATTGGTTGGTCGACCGGACGCTGTCTCGACGGGTATCGAACCTCGAATCGGCGGGTGGGGTGCGTGCCGCGGAAGCGGCGATCGATCCTGCGGTCGTTGCCCGCGCCCACGAGCGCTACGCCGCGGAGCGCGACGCGGCGATCGGTCCCGATCATGTTGGCCCACGTCCGTTCGGCGGTGTGGGTGGCACTCGGCGGGGCGTGAAGTGTCTGCATGCGCACCTTGCGCACCATCTCGCCGGCGGGGACGACCCGATCGGCGCGTGGGTCGCGGCCGAACTCGACCGCCGAGCCGAACCGTCGGACTCGAATCGGGCGTGCGCGGACGACACTGGCGGTAACGATCCGGGGAGTGCAGGGTGACGAGGGTCGCAGCGATCGACATGGGCACGAACTCGACGCGGTTGCTCGTTGCCGATGTCAATGGTGTCGGCGCCGAGGCGACCGTCACGACGATCGAGCGCCGCATGACGATCACTCGCTTGGGCCAAGGCGTCGATGCCGATCGGCGACTGCACCCCGACGCGATCGCGCGGACGCTCGCAGCGCTCGACGAGTATGGCGACGTCCTCCGATCGCACGACGTCACCAACGTGCGGGCCGTCGCTACGAGCGCGGCGCGTGACGCTGGGAATCGCGGTGACTTGTTCGACCCTGCGACCGGATTGATCGGCGTGTCGCCCGAGGTGATCTCCGGTGCGGAAGAGGCCGAGTTGTCGTTTCTCGGTGCGACTGCGGACTTGTCCGGGATCGAGGCGCCGTACTTGGTCGTCGATATCGGTGGCGGGAGCACCGAGTTCGTCGTCGGCCACCGTTCGCCCGATGCGTCGGCGTCGGTCGACATGGGTTGTGTTCGCCTCACCGAACAGTTCCTCGAATCCGACCCGCCCGCACCCGAGGAACTCTCGAATGCTGTTGGTTACGTGCGCGACATCTTGCGCGATGTCGAACAAGACGTGCGCGGGGTGACGAGCGCGGCGACGATGATCGGTCTGGCGGGGACGGTGTCGACCTTGGCTGCGATCGACATCGGTTTGGCGACCTACGACCGCGACCAGATCCACGGCTACGTGCTCACTCGGGCCGCCGCCGAAGATGCGTTTCGGGTCTTGGCGACCGAATCGAGCGACGACCGTCGGCACAACCCCGGCCTCGAACCAGGACGGGTCGATGTCATCGTCGGTGGCGCGATCGTGTTGGTCACGATCCTGCGCACGTTCGGCTACGACGAACTCATCGTTTCCGAATCGGACATTCTCGACGGAATGGTGCGCAGGCTCGGCGCGGTGTAGCCACGCCAGGGCCGGGTCAGGACCTTCGACCTCGCCCGACACGACGCAAACAGGACTCAGGCTCCCGCACAGGCGTCCGATTGAGTGATTGTGAAACTCGCGCAGTTCGTCGCCGCGCTCGACGCCTTGACCGGCGATGATATCCGCGCGCTGGCGATCGATCTCGATGCCATGGTCGCGACGCCCGCCGAAGAAGTCGAGGTCACACGCGCCTTCCTCGCCATCGAGGCGGCACTGCGGCGAGTGCACCGGGTTCGTGAGGCGGCAACCGCCGGTCACCGAGCCGCAGCCGCGGTGATGCACGCGGCCGAACGCGCTGCGATCGAACTCCCGAACTCCGGGGTCACCCGTGTGGCTCGGGCTGCAGCCACCATCGCTCGAGGTCTCGTCGCCGACGACGAGGTCGCCGGCGAGGTCGGGTACTTGCGCAGCGGATTTCGCCACGCCCAGCCCGTCGCCGTGCTGGTCTGACCGCTCGGATCCGACCGGGCGGAGCGACGCTCTCGGAGCGATTCCTTCTCGACCCGGGAGCCCGACGGCGGTCGGTCACGGTCGGACTGGGTCTTGAGCGCGTCGGCAACGCTGCCGAAACACCTTGCACGTCACGAGGTCGTGGCGCGGGCCAGGACGCGGGAGGTCGGCGGAGGTGAGTGGCGCGCGTTTCAGCGAGGAACTGTTGCGCATGCCGCCGCAACCTGCGACCGCGGAACTCGTCCTCCGGCTCGTTGCTGACCCGACGTCGACGGCATTGCAGCTGTCACGTGCGGTTGAGACCGATCCGGCCCTCGCGGCACGGGTGATTCGTCTCGCCAACTCGCCGTATTACGGCGCGCCGCGGCGCGTGGCGAGCGCGCAACACGCCATCGTGCTCCTCGGACGCGACACCGTCCGCGGGATTGCGGCGTCGGCTGCGTGTTCACTCCTCGACACGCGTGCCGACTTCGGCCCTGATGGGTTCTTCCGCCACGCGTTGGCGTGTGCTGCGGCGAGCTCAGTGGTCGCGATGCGGGTCGGGCTTTCGCCCGCGGACGCGTTCTCGGCCGGTCTGTTACATGACCTGGGCGCCATCTTGTTGCACCACCGAGATCCAGAAGCGTTCGCGAACGCGCAACGGCAACGTTCGATGTCGGAGATCGTTGCCGCGGAACTCAAGGCGTTCGGCATGACCCACGCGCAGGCCGGCGCGGCGGCACTCGAAGCGTGGGGGTTTCCATCGGCGTTCGTCGAGGCGGTTGCACTGCATCAACACGGGGTCGAAGACCCCGTCTTTGCGTTGGGGCGCGTGGTGCAGGTCGGTGAAGCGCTGTCGCTCGAGTTCGAACCGTTCGCGGGGTATCCCCGCGAGTCGCATGTGCTTGCGTTGTTGCGAACGCTCCGCCTCGGTGCGTCGGACCTGGATTCGTTACGAGCCGAGACCGAGCGCGTTCTCGAGCGACTCGCCGATCAACTCGAAGCCGCATGAGCGCGCTGTCGCGAATCGCGTCGGCGCAGGACCGCGCGTTGGCGCGGCTGCGGGAGGGCAGTCCCGATCGGGACCTGCTGGTCCAATTGCTCGAGAGTTCTTGCCTGCTCGAGCTCGCGAAGCTCGATGCCTCGCTCGATCTCGGAACGTCGGTGCAACTCGCGGCCGACATCGTCACGGCCATGTTTCCCGTCAGCGGATGCTCGATCGCGTTGGCCACCGACGACGGTGTGCCGTGGATCGTCAGCTCAGGGATGGCACCGATCGAAACCCTGATCCGTCATCGTGCACCGATCGAAGTCGACGGTGGCTCGATCGGCGAGCTGCGGCTTGGTCCGCTCACCGCAGATCTCGATGCGCAGCCGTTCGTGGAATCGGCCGCGGCACAGCTTGCGACGCAGTTCGCTCGAGCGCTCGCGTCCGAACGGTTGCGGCGTTCCGCGGCGACGGCAAACGCGTCGCGGCTTGCGGCCGAACTCGACGGTGAGGCGCCCGTCGACACCCTCGAGGCGATTGCGACACTGCTCGCAGCGTTTCCTGGCGCGGTCGCCGCCGAGTTGCTCGTCGATCATCCCGCGGTGGGCGCGCCGCTCACCGTGCGCGCCGGCCGCGATCATGATCTGAAGCCGATCGTCGTGTCGCGCTCGTTGCCAGGCAGCGGGGTGCTCGCGGCCAAGGTCGCGATGCAGCCGGGCGCGCCCAACCCCGATCACGCGCTCGACGAAGTGCTCGATCGGATCGTCGGTTCGCTCGCACGCATCGAACGGGAACAGCAACTTCGCCGGGATGCCGAGACCGATCCTCTGACGGGCCTGGGCAATCGCCGACGTCTGCAACGAGCGCTGGCCGCGTCACTGTCGCGAGCCCGCCGTTACGGGGAGTACGTCGCGGTGTTGTTGCTCGATCTCGACGGATTCAAAGCCGTCAACGACACCCGGGGGCACGAAACCGGCGACCAGGTCCTGCGCACCGTTGCGCGCGCGGCGCGGCGAGTCACCCGTGGGTATGACGAGGTCGTTCGCCTCGGCGGCGATGAGCTGGTCATCGTGTCTCCAGCGACCGAGCTCCTCGGCGCGTTGGCGTTGGCCGAGAGCGTGCGCGACGCGATTGCTGAAGCGGCCGCCACGATGCTGCCGCCCGAACTGGCCCTCACCGTTTCGGTCGGAATCGCCATTCACCCCGACTCGGCCGATGACGCCGACAGCCTGTTGCGAGCGGCGGACTCGGCGCTCTACGAAGCCAAGGCGGCCGGCAAGAACCGGGTCGCGATCGCGCCTGCGACCGTGCACGCGATCTGACGCGGGCCTATTTCAGGATCGTCTGGCGGTAATAGGCGAGTTCGGCGACCGACTCGCGGATGTCGTCGAGCGCGCGATGCGTCTCGGTCTTGCCCGGGCGGCCCCGATACTCGGTCGGGTACCAACGCCGACAGAGTTCCTTGAAGCTCGACACGTCGATGCTGCGGTAGTGCAGGTACTCGTCGAGGTCGTTGAGGTAGACCGACAGGAACCGTCGGTCCATACCGATGCTGTTGCCGCACAGGGGCGCGCCGCGCGGCGTCGGCACTCGCTCCTGGATGTATTCGAGGACGGCCTTGCCGGCGTCGGCGAGGCCGACCGTCGATGCCTTGATCTCGGGGAGCAACCCGGACTTGGTGTGCATCTTGCGGACGAAGTCGTCCATGGTGGCGAGTTCAGCCTCGGTGGCGTGCACGACGATGTCGATGCCGTCGTCGATCAACTCGAGCTCGGAGTTCGTGACGACGCACGCGATTTCGACGATGGTGTGGACCGCAGGGTCGAGCCCGGTCATTTCGAGGTCGATCCACACGAGACGATCGTCGGATGGCTTGGCCTGCGGTTGCGAAGCGGTCGAATCCGTCACCGCAACGACCCTAGTAGTCGGCCCTGCGGTCGATAGCCTGCGCGCAGTGGCCCGGAACCCCGACGGATCGCCGATCGAATCGCGACGTGTCACGTTGCGACCGCTCACAGTCGATGACTGGGACGCGTGGCGCGAGGTTCGTCTGCGCTGTCAGGACTGGCTCGAACGATGGGAGCCGCTCGCCGACGCCGGCGGCGGCGATCCGTTGCGAGACCGCGAAGCCTTCCGCAGTCGCTGCGGCGCTTGGGACCGTCAACGACACTTCGACGCCGCCTACGGGTTTGGGATGTTCTTGCGAACGACCGGTCGGTTTGCCGGTGAAGTGAGCTTGGGTTCGGTGCAGCGCGGCCCGTTTCAATCGGCCTACATCGGCTACTGGGTCGATGAGGCGCTTGCGGGCCAAGGACTCGTTCCCGAAGGCGTCGTCGCAGGGATGCGGTACGGCTTCGAGTCGCTCGGGTTGCATCGCCTCGAAGCCGCGATCGTTCCCCGCAACCATGCGAGCCGTCGCGTGGCAGAGAAACTCGACCTTCGCCTCGAAGGCACTGCACTGCGATTTCTTCAGATCCAAGGCGTGTACGAAGACCACGTCCGGTACGCGATCACCGCGGAGGAGTGGCAGGCGCGCTGCGCCGACCTGACCCGTCAGTACTTGAGCTGATTGCCGTCAGCGTCGGCCGGGGAGCGGCTTCGCGGCGAAATGCGCTTCGATCTGTTCGTGCGACTGGCGGTTCCACGGCATGCGCCGCCACCAGTCGTTGGCCCGATCGAGCCCCATCACGATGGGAGCGCGTCGACGCAGGTTCTCGTGACACACCGGGCAGCGAGGTGCAGTTTCGTCCCGCAACACGCTCGTGCACGTTGGACATCTGAATGTAAACATGAGTCACCTTCCAGCCCTCAGCGACACCGCGAGCGTACTCCAAACCCCGACAAATCGGACAGGGCGATCGGATCAAGTTTCTGGAACGGCCACACGTCACAATGCGACGGGGGAGTTAGGAATCGCGGCGGAGTACGGCGGGGGAGTGCCGGAAGAAATCCTCGACCTCGCGCTGGTATTGGTACGTCGGCGTGTTCGATCCGATCGTGCGTTCCAGGCGTAAACCCTGCGCGAACGCTTCGACGGTTCCGGCAGTCGAGTATCGGTAGCGGAACCCCGCGCGCTTGTACCGGCGGTTGTCGAGGCCCCGTCCAAACCGCAGGAGGTCGAGCATCTCGGGCGGCAGGTTCAGCACGCCGGTCATGCGCAACGGCTCGGCGGCGATGTTCGTGAGGATCGGCGGCATCGGGATGCGACGCTTGCCGACGATCGTGCAGATCTCGCTCCACGGCAAGTTGCCGTCACCGGCAACGTTGAAGACGCCCGGGACGTCGTGGGACGTGGCGTACATCAGCGCGCCGACGACGTCGGCTTCGTGTACGAACTGCAATCGCGGGTCGAAGCCCAAGATTTCGGGAACGATCGGCGAGCGCAGCGCGGCCGAGAACGGTGTCTCGAGGTGGTCCCCGAGCACGTTCGCGAACCGCAACAGCGTCACGGAGATGTGGGGGTTGTCCGAGGCGAAGTCGCGCAGGAATGTCTCGACTTCGAGCAGGCTGCGTTCGACGTTGGTCTTCGGCGGGCCGGAGCGAGGCGCGTCCTCCCGGAAGAAGTAGGGATCGCGCGAACTCGCGCCGTAGACGAGCCCGCTGTTCTTGACGATGACGTTGCGAACGGGGCTGCCCGGCATCCCGGCCGCGGCAAGCAGGTTCATGGTGCCGATGACGTTGATTTCGTGCAGCACACGGCCGCTGACACGCGTCGAATCGACGATCAAGTGCGTGTGGAGCACGGTGTCGACCTGCGTCGCCTTCACGATGCGCTGCAGGATCGAATACGACGAGTCGGAACGCACGAACTCAGTGCGCTCGAGCGGCACCCGCGGTTCGCGAGTGTCGAGACCGACGATCACCTCGACGTCGTCGCGGGCTTCGAGAGCCTGCGCGAGCCGTCCTCCCCAAAACGTTGAAAGACCCGTGACAAGGACACGCATTGTGTCAGCCGAACCAGACGCTCTGGCGCGTGCGCAACATGTCGTACAGCGCATCTTGGATCTCGCGCCGGACTCGTTCGGTGGCGTTCAGCACCCGGCTGCGCGAGTAACGCTCCTGGTCGGGTTCTTCGTCGAAGTGGATCGGCGGCAACACGCGGATCTTGAACTTGGCCGGGAGGTAGGCGACCACGCCCAGCGGGCCGAACGCGAGCATGTTTGCCGTGACCGGGAAGTACGGAATGCCCGTGAGTCGAGCGAGGCGCTTGCTCTTCCACAAGATCGGCATCGACTCTTCGGCACCGACGACCGCGATCGGGATGATCGGCACGCCCGCGCGCATCGCGATCTCGACGAACCCCCCTCGCCCGAACCGGGCGAGTTGGTAGCGCTCTCGGTACAGCTTGCCGGTTCCCTTCGTCCCCTCCGGAAACACGAGCACGAGCTCGCGGTCGTCGTGCAACAGGCGGTATGCGTTGTCGGGGTTGGCCGTCACTCCGCCGACGCGTGACCACATCGTCCCGATCGCGGGGAGACGACGAAAGAGGTTCTCGGCCAATCCGTAGACCGGACGACCGAGGTCGCGTTCGATACCGTGCATGATGGCGGGTGCGTCGCTCGGCACGGCGCCGGCATGGTTCGACACCAACAAGGCTCCGCCCTCGACGGGGAGATGCTCAAAGCCTTCCCACTCGACCCGGAACCAATACTTGTAGAGCGGCTCGTACACGGTTCGGGTGAGTGCCCGCATTCGTTCGCTGCGGCCCCAGCGGTCGACGTCGGATCGACGCTCCCCATCGAATCGTGCCGGAGGTGCGGCGGTTGGTTCGATCGTCGGTACGCGGACCAGTTCGGCCGATGGTGTCGGACGGAGATCGATGATCTCGGCGACCTCGTCGGCCGAGGCAGTGGCCACCGTCGGCTGGCTCTCGGGGTCGCGATCCATGCGACCATTGCACTCGCTCGAACGTCCGGTCGCAAGCCGTGGCGCGAAATGGACGCGGTGCGGGGCGAGCCGGCCAGCGCCTCGACGCCGACAGCTCGTAGGGTCGATCGAGTGACCGGGGCGTTCCGAGCATTGCGATACCGCGACTACGCCGTGTTCTGGTCGGCGGCTCTGGTGTCGCAAACCGGATCCTGGATGCAGAACCTGACCGTTCCCGCGGTCGTGTACGCCGCAACCCGTTCCGAGGCCTGGGTCGGTTTCGCCAGCTTCTGTCAGTACTTCCCGGCGTTCTTGTTGAGTCCGATTGGTGGGATGCTCGCTGATCGATTGCCCCGACGCGCGGTCACGCTGCTGTCGAACTCGATCGGATTGGTCGGCGCGGGCGCCCTCGCTTTCGTGTGGCGCGACGGCAGCGCAGGTCCCTGGACCACGGTTGGGCTGGTGACGCTCGTCGGCGTCGCGACCGGCCTCGGCTTGCCGGCCTGGCAATCGTTGATGCCGTCGCTCGTTCCTCCCGAGTTGTTGCAGAACGCGGTGACCTTGAACTCGGCGCAGTTCAACGCGGCGCGCGCGTTCGGACCTGCGCTCGGAGGTTGGGTGCTGGCGACCTCGGGGCCGTCGACCGCCTTCTCGGTGAATGCCGTTTCGTACGTCGCGGTGTTGGTCGCGATCTTCGCAACGCGAGTCTCGGCGACGCGCGTGACGTCGACACGCGAAGGGCCGATTGCACAACTCCGCAGTGGCCTCGCGTACGCGCGGTCGCATCGCGCCGTCCTGGTCGCCGTGGCGTTGGTGGCGTCGGTCGCGGCGCTCGGGAGCCCGGTGATTCCGTTCGTCACCGTGTTTGCCCGTGAGGAGTTCGAGGTGTCGGACACTGCGTACGGCTGGCTTTACGCCTGCCTCGGTATCGGAGCGGTGATTGCCGCGCTGATGCTCGCGACCATCGGTGAGCGGATTCGCCGTTCGACCCAAACCACGTGGGCGGCGTTCGGCTATTGCGCAGCGCTCGTCGGGTTCGGCGTCGCGCCGTCGTACTGGGTCGCGATCGCGATGATGTTGTGCATCGGCTTCGGCTATCTCGCCACAGTGAACGCGTTGAACACGTCGATCCAATTGCTGGTCGACGACGACTACCGCGGTCGTTGTCTCGCGCTGTACGCCATGGCGATCACCGGCGGGTTCCCGATCGGAGCTTGGGTGCAGGGCCAGATCGCGCAGGCCGTCGGGGTGCGCATCACTGTTGTGGGCGCGGCGATTGTGTTGTTCGCGATCGTGGTATCGGCGCGGGCTCGACCAGATGGCATCGCTGCGCTCGACGCTCACGAACGCTCGGACCCGATCACCACCCAGGAACCGCTCAGATAGCGAGAACCCATTCCGATCGCCCGGGCCGCGAGAAACACTCCGAGGGCGAGCCAGAGCCACGCGAGCGTGGCGTTGGTCGCGGCGACGAGCACGGCGCCCGGAAGAAACGCGAGCGTCGACGCGACCATGATGCGTGCCAGTGACCGAGTCTCGCCGGCGCCGATCAGTACACCGTCGAGGACGAACACGATTGCGCCGAGCGGTTGGTACAACGCGACAATCGGCAACACTCGGTTGACCGCAGCGATGACGTCAGCATCGTCCGTGAAGATCTCGGCGAGCGGTGTCCGCGCCGCGAGCAGTCCGACTCCAGCAACGGATCCAGCGATGACGCCAAGACGCAACATCCGTCGCGTGATGGAACGGGCCTCGGCGGCGTTGCCTTCACCGAGGTAACGCCCGACGATCGATTGGCCCGCGATCGCGATTGCATCGAGCGCGAGCGCGAGGAAGTACCAAATCTGGAACGCCACTTGGTGCGCAGCCAGCGACGTATCGGAGATACGCGACGC